>NZ_JAWRYH010000204.1:0-313 GCF_046534675.1 Pseudomonas sp. SIMBA_067
TTCGTTGCCCTGGTACAGGTCGGGTACGCCGGGCGTGGTCATGCGTAGCAAGGCCTGCACCAGGCCATTGAGGGCGCCGGGGCAGGCCAGCAGTTGCGCGGCATCGGCCACGGATTTGCGCAGTTGCTGGTTCTCGTTGTCCAGCAACAGGCTGTCGATGTAGCGGGCACAGGCACTTTCGTAGCCTTCGTTCGGGGCGCTCCAGCTGCTGCGCAACTTGGCTTCGCGCAGGGCTTTCTGCTGCCACTGGCGAATGCGCTCCGCATACTGGCGCAGGGCATTGCCATCGTGGAGGTCGAGGTCCAGCGGCCAG
>NZ_JAWRYH010000205.1:0-313 GCF_046534675.1 Pseudomonas sp. SIMBA_067
GTGGCGCTGATCCACGCGGTGGGCGGCGACGGGCTGTTCATTGCCTGCGACGTTACCCGCGACGCCGAGGTGCGTCAGTTGCATGAGCGGCTGATTGCCGCTTACGGCCGGCTGGACTACGCCTACAACAATGCCGGCATCGAGATAGAGCAAAACCGCCTGGCCGAGGGTAGCGAGGCCGAGTTCGATGCCATCATGGGCGTGAATGTGAAGGGCGTGTGGTTGTGCATGAAATACCAGCTGCCCTTGTTGCTGGCCCAGGGCGGTGGGGTAATCGTCAATACCGCTTCGGTGGCGGGATTGGGGGCGGCGC
>NZ_JAWRYH010000206.1:0-312 GCF_046534675.1 Pseudomonas sp. SIMBA_067
GTGCCGCAAGACCCATGGGGCCGGCCATATATCTACCGGCAGCCCGGCGAGAACGGCGGTGAATACGACCTGCTGTCGATGGGCAAGGACGGCCAGCCCGGTGGTGACGGGGAAAACGCCGAAATTACCAGTTGGCAGTAAGGAGAGCGGCCATGCGCTACAGCCTCAAGGCCCTGGGCAGACAGGGTGTGGTGCAATTGCAGATCGACGCCGAGGACGCCGACCAGGCCCGCCGCCAGGCCGAGGACCAAGGCCTGCGTGTGCTCAGCCTGCGCAGCAACGGCGGCGCCTTGCGCGGCATGGCCTGGCGCC
>NZ_JAWRYH010000207.1:0-312 GCF_046534675.1 Pseudomonas sp. SIMBA_067
GGTGAAGGAGAGGATCAGTTTTTTACCGCCGAGTCTGGCCGTTGATCCGTGCGCAAACCCATGAACAAATACGTCATCCAGCCATAACTTCATGAGCCCTGGCAGCGAATACCAGGAGAAGGGAAATTGCCAGACGATAATATCTGCCTTCAGCAGTGCATCCTGTTCGGCGCTAACATTGATGTTGTTGTCCGGATAAAGTGCATCCAGACGACGGATTTCAGCATCAGGCAGCGCAGAAGCGACTTCATTAAGAATGGTAGCATTACCGACCGAATGGCTCAGGTCAGGATGACCGGAAATAATTAATAT
>NZ_JAWRYH010000208.1:0-311 GCF_046534675.1 Pseudomonas sp. SIMBA_067
TGGCGCGACGATTAAACCCGCTGGTGAAAGGGAGCGCCTGGCTGGCGCTGCTGAGTGCGCTGGCGATGCTGGCCTGCCAGAATGTGTTGATGAGCGGCGACAGCGCCAATCTGGCCGATGTCGATATCTGGCTGGCGGTGATTGGCACGCACTTCGGTGGCGTGTGGCTGTGGGAAATCCTGTTTAGCCTGCTGGCCGTTGCCGGGTTGCTACTGACCGGGCGGCTGCGTCAGCAGGTGTTACTGCTGGCGGGCGTGCTGCAACTGGCCTGCATGGCTCTGATTGGTCATGCCGCGATGCGCGATGGCTGG
>NZ_JAWRYH010000209.1:0-311 GCF_046534675.1 Pseudomonas sp. SIMBA_067
CTGGGCCAGGCACCCGCCCAGGCCAACGGTCTGGACGATATCATTGCCCGCGGTACCCTCAAGGTCGCCGTACCCCAGGATTTCCCCCCCTTCGGCTCGGTCGGCCCCGATATGAAGCCTCGCGGCCTGGACATTGATACCGCCAAGCTGGTGGCCGACCAGCTCAAGGTCAAGCTGGAGCTGACCCCGGTCAACAGCACCAACCGCATCCCGTTTCTCACCACCGGCAAGGTCGACCTGGTGATTTCCAGCCTGGGCAAGAACCCCGAGCGAGAAAAAGTCATCGATTTCTCCAGGGCCTACGCGCCGTT
>NZ_JAWRYH010000210.1:0-311 GCF_046534675.1 Pseudomonas sp. SIMBA_067
GATCTCGTCCTTGAATCGGCCGGCCTCGATCGCAGCCACGGCCTTGCGCTGGGACTCGGCGGCGAAGGCGTCCTGTTGTTCACGGCTGAGGCCGTACTTGTCCACCAGGTTCTCGGCGGTAATGCCCATGTGGTAGTCGTTGAAGGCGTCCCACAGGCCGTCGGTGATCATGCTGTCGACCAGTTGACCGTGGCCCATGCGCTGGCCGGTGCGGGCCGAAGGCATGACGTAGGGGGCCAGGCTCATGTTTTCCTGGCCGCCGGCAACCACCACCTCGGCGTCACCGCAACGAATAGCCTGGGCTGCCAGGT
>NZ_JAWRYH010000211.1:0-311 GCF_046534675.1 Pseudomonas sp. SIMBA_067
ATGCTATTTCAATAAAGTGAGAGCGGCTTTAAATAAAGCATTTCACGAAGGCATTATTCGTCGAAATCCTGTAAACGAAGTAAAAAGCATCAAGATAGAACAAAACCCTCGTAATTACTTAGAAGAGGAAGAAGTAACTGCACTTTATAAAACAGAGTGCCGGTATGATGTACTCAAAAGAGCATTCTTATTCGGATGCCTCACAGGTATGCGCTGGAGTGATATTCAAAAGCTAACGTGGGAAAAACTCACAATGATAGATCCACGAGCAACTTTTAATCACATTAAAACAGGGCAACTTCAGTACTTAT
>NZ_JAWRYH010000212.1:0-310 GCF_046534675.1 Pseudomonas sp. SIMBA_067
CCGTTTTTACTTAGATTTATACGCCCGTGACCACAAGCGTGGTGGTGCGTGGATGGATGACTGTATGGGTCGTAAAGTGCGTGCTAATGGTGAACTTCAAACACCAGTTGCTTACTTAGTATGTAACTTTAATAAAGCGATTGGCGATAAGCCTGCTTTGTTTACCCATAATGAAGTAACCACACTGTTCCATGAGTTTGGTCACGGCATTCACCACATGTTAACTCAAGTAGATGCAGCGCCTGTTGCTGGTATTAATGGTGTGGCATGGGATGCCGTTGAATTGCCAAGTCAGTTTTTAGAAAACTGG
>NZ_JAWRYH010000213.1:0-310 GCF_046534675.1 Pseudomonas sp. SIMBA_067
GCGAAAACCGGTGCGGTAATTAACGTCAAGAAACCACAGTTTGTCAGCCCGGGACAGATGGGTAATATCGTTGATAAATTCAAAGAAGGCGGCAACGAAAAAGTGATTCTTTGCGATCGCGGTGCTAACTTCGGCTATGACAACCTGGTTGTCGATATGCTGGGCTTCAGCATTATGAAGAAAGTGTCTGGTAACTAGCCGGTGATTTTCGACGTGACCCACGCACTGCAATGCCGCGATCCTTTTGGCGCAGCTTCCGGCGGTCGTCGTGCTCAGGTGGCTGAGCTGGCACGAGCCGGTATGGCGGTAG
>NZ_JAWRYH010000214.1:0-310 GCF_046534675.1 Pseudomonas sp. SIMBA_067
CGTTGCGAGAAACATTAATCAGCGGGCGCAAGTGAAGCAATTCACCCGGAACGACACTGTGCGTTTATCGCACAGGAAACGGTTTTGCCTGTTCTATTTGGGGGCCGCCTTGCGGCCCCGGCAAATTCAACCAAACAACTGATGGCAAAGGTCGCGGCTGGCAGCGAGCAAAATCGGCAAGAAACGCTGCTCCAGTTCACTGCGCGTCACTCGCCCTACGTGGGTACTCACGTTCAACGCCGCCAACACCTGCCCCGAAGCGTCATACACCGGCACCGCAATCGATCGCAGCCCCTGCTCCAGTTCCTGG
>NZ_JAWRYH010000215.1:0-310 GCF_046534675.1 Pseudomonas sp. SIMBA_067
CGGAGTAGATCACATCATCGCCCAGATTGGGGCCGGCATTGATGCCCGACACCACAATGTCGGGACGCGGCTGCATCAGCGCATTCACCCCCAGATAGACGCAGTCGGTCGGCGTCCCCATCTGGACGGCGATATCGCCGTTTTCATGGGTGAAGGTGCGCAGAGGCGTTTCCAGCGTTAATGAGTTCGAGGCACCGCTTCGGTTACGATCGGGGGCAACAACCTGCACGTCAGCGATCTGCCGCAGGGCTTTCGCCAGAGTTTGAATGCCTGGCGCATGAATGCCGTCATCGTTACTGAGCAATATCCG
>NZ_JAWRYH010000216.1:0-310 GCF_046534675.1 Pseudomonas sp. SIMBA_067
AGCAGTAAAACAGACCCTACTGCTGTTAAAACAAGCGTTAATGTAGTCACTACTTATTTGCCTTTTTTAATAACCTCAATGGTGCTTGCCACAACACCTTCCAGCGGTTGATCGATATCCACCACCAGTACATCCGACTCGTCCCGCCCTGGCTCTTCCAGCGTCGCAAACTGCGTCACCAGCATCTGCGGCTTGAAGAAGTGGCCTTTACGCGCTTTCAGGCGGGCTTCGATGGTGTCGAAGTCGCCCTTCAGGTAGACGAAACGCAGGTTGTCATTTCCCTGACGCAGGATGTCGCGATAACTTTTCT
>NZ_JAWRYH010000217.1:0-309 GCF_046534675.1 Pseudomonas sp. SIMBA_067
CTAGTGATGTATGGCGTTTTTTGCTCGCTTTCTGGGTTAAGCATGTTGAAACGTTCAACATCTTGTCCATCACGGGTAAGTTCATTGAATGAAGTTACTGAGTAAACATCAGACGCAATACCAAACTCTTCGCTTAAAATTGCTGCAGCTTTACGCACTTCAGTCATGATAGTACCTGAGCTTAATAGCTGTACGTTGGCTTTTTTACCTTCGTAGCTTTCTAGCTTGTAGATACCTTTACGAATACCTTCTTCAGCGCCTTCTGGCATTGCTGGCTGATGGTAGTTTTCGTTCATTAGCGTTAGATAG
>NZ_JAWRYH010000218.1:0-309 GCF_046534675.1 Pseudomonas sp. SIMBA_067
GGCCAGGACTGCGGTTCTCGGATGTTGCTTCCATGGTATTGGTTCTCGTCTTGTGTCCCTTTTATCGGCGGTAGCAAGGCCTGACGCCGGTCGCGTTGTACGACAGGCGGTGAGTTACGTTCCGGCACCGCTGAATCGGGGAAGGGTTTGCAATATTTTTTTATAGTGGTCCGCGTCAGAGACACGGCCGTTGGCTCATTCGGCCAGTTTTGTTGGTGTGATCCCCGCCGGGATCGGGCAGTGATAGGGCTGCGTGGCGCGTAGCCGATCAAACTCGGCCCGGCAGCCAGCCAGCGCCTGCTGATCCGT
>NZ_JAWRYH010000031.1:0-1473 GCF_046534675.1 Pseudomonas sp. SIMBA_067
TCATCTTCACCACCACAATTTGGCGTCTTAGGCGCAAATTGCTTGGGTGTTATATGGTCAAGCCTCACGGGCAATTAGTATTGGTTAGCTCAACGCCTCACAGCGCTTACACACCCAACCTATCAACGTCGTAGTCTTCGACGGCCCTTTAGGGGATTCAAGATCCCAGTGAGATCTCATCTTGAGGCAAGTTTCCCGCTTAGATGCTTTCAGCGGTTATCTCTTCCGAACATAGCTACCCGGCAATGCCACTGGCGTGACAACCGGAACACCAGAGGTTCGTCCACTCCGGTCCTCTCGTACTAGGAGCAGCCCCTCTCAAATCTCAAACGTCCACGGCAGATAGGGACCGAACTGTCTCACGACGTTCTAAACCCAGCTCGCGTACCACTTTAAATGGCGAACAGCCATACCCTTGGGACCGGCTTCAGCCCCAGGATGTGATGAGCCGACATCGAGGTGCCAAACACCGCCGTCGATATGAACTCTTGGGCGGTATCAGCCTGTTATCCCCGGAGTACCTTTTATCCGTTGAGCGATGGCCCTTCCATACAGAACCACCGGATCACTAAGACCTACTTTCGTACCTGCTCGACGTGTGTGTCTCGCAGTCAAGCGCGCTTTTGCCTTTATACTCTACGACCGATTTCCGACCGGTCTGAGCGCACCTTCGTACTCCTCCGTTACTCTTTGGGAGGAGACCGCCCCAGTCAAACTACCCACCATACACTGTCCTCGATCCGGATAACGGACCTGAGTTAGAACCTCAAAGTTGCCAGGGTGGTATTTCAAGGATGGCTCCATGAGAACTGGCGTCCCCACTTCAAAGCCTCCCACCTATCCTACACAAGCAAATTCAAAGTCCAGTGCAAAGCTATAGTAAAGGTTCACGGGGTCTTTCCGTCTAGCCGCGGATACACTGCATCTTCACAGCGATTTCAATTTCACTGAGTCTCGGGTGGAGACAGCGCCGCCATCGTTACGCCATTCGTGCAGGTCGGAACTTACCCGACAAGGAATTTCGCTACCTTAGGACCGTTATAGTTACGGCCGCCGTTTACCGGGGCTTCGATCAAGAGCTTCGCTTGCGCTAACCCCATCAATTAACCTTCCGGCACCGGGCAGGCGTCACACCCTATACGTCCACTTTCGTGTTTGCAGAGTGCTGTGTTTTTAATAAACAGTCGCAGCGGCCTGGTATCTTCGACCGGCATGGGCTTACGGAGCAAGTCCTTGACCCTCGCCGGCGCACCTTCTCCCGAAGTTACGGTGCCATTTTGCCTAGTTCCTTCACCCGAGTTCTCTCAAGCGCCTTGGTATTCTCTACCTAACCACCTGTGTCGGTTTGGGGTACGGTTCCCAGTTATCTGAAGCTTAGGAGCTTTTCTTGGAAGCATGGTATCAACCACTTCGTCGCCTAATGGCAACTCGTCATCAGCTCTCGGCCTTGAAATCCCGGATTTGCCTAAGATT
>NZ_JAWRYH010000219.1:0-308 GCF_046534675.1 Pseudomonas sp. SIMBA_067
GTTTTTGCTGACGTATTGCGCGGCATCGAAGCCGTCACCGACGAAGCCAACTATCAGACGCTGGTCGCCCACTTTGGTTACAACCCGCAAAAAGAGGAGCTGCAACTGCGCTCGCTGCTGGGCTGGAACATTGATGGGGTTATCCTCACCGAACGCACTCATACACCAGGCACGCTGCGCATGCTGGAAGTGGCCGGTATCCCGGTGATTGAGGTGATGGACAGCGTCACGCCCTGCCTGGATATGGCGGTAGGCTTTGATAACGTTGAAGCGGCCCGGCAGATGACGCAGGCAATCCTCAGTAAAGG
>NZ_JAWRYH010000220.1:0-308 GCF_046534675.1 Pseudomonas sp. SIMBA_067
TGCCGTAGCTCAGCCCGTGGCTGTCGAGCAGCGCGCGAAACTCGACAATGTAGTCCGCCAGTTTTTCCGGTGGGACCGCGGTATCTTCCACAAAGGGAATCGGTTTAGCCCGGCCTTTGGCATTTCCCAACAGACCCACCGCTTTTTTACGCATGTTATAGATGCGTTCAATGCCATCCAGGTCGTTACAGAACTGATAGCCAATCACGCCGCCCTGCTGCTGCGCCATCAGTGCGTCAAGGCGGCCACAAAGCTGTTCAATCTGCTGATCGATCAGCGCGGCGTTGTCACCGGCAAACTCAACAATA
>NZ_JAWRYH010000221.1:0-308 GCF_046534675.1 Pseudomonas sp. SIMBA_067
GCGTAGCTGTTTCCACAAACTCGTCAGTGGCGACAGGGTGGCCGCAGCACGACCGTGTCCACTACCCAAGGCCTGTGCGAACGCATTCGCGACTTTCACCCAAGTCGACAGGTGTTGATCGAGGAAGCGCTCCGCCGACGTCTTGTCATCGTAGCTGATCCGTTCTTTGGCATCAGGCGACTTGCCCTTCGCTCGGTATTCCGCTTCGAGCACTGCTTGAAGTTCTTTGCGGAATTCGCTTCCACGGGTGTCGGCCGGAACTTTTTGAGCAAATTCGATCAGTTCGCGTGGTAGCAAGTGCCGATCAT
>NZ_JAWRYH010000222.1:0-306 GCF_046534675.1 Pseudomonas sp. SIMBA_067
CTGCGGTTAATCCGCAGCGCGGCGGCGAGCGGCGGGTGATCTGGAGCGACTTTCTGGGCCGCGCCGCGCCCTCTCCACAGGGGCCGTTTGTACTGGCGGCCGCGTTGCGCTGTCCGGTGCTGCTGATGTTCGCCCTGCAGCAACAGGGTAAACTGCGTATTCACTGTGAGCCTTTCGCCGATCCGCTGCTGCTGCCGCGTGCGCAACGTCAGCAGGCACTGCAACAGGCGGTCGATCGTTACGCAGCGCGGCTGGCCCATTACGCACTGCTGGCGCCGCTCGACTGGTTTAACTTTTTCGATTTCT
>NZ_JAWRYH010000223.1:0-305 GCF_046534675.1 Pseudomonas sp. SIMBA_067
GAGATCTGGGAAGATACCGACGGTCAGGTTGATGTATTTATTGCTGGCGTTGGGACTGGCGGTACGCTGACTGGCGTCAGCCGCTACATTAAAGGCACCAAAGGCAAGACCGATCTTATATCTGTCGCCGTTGAGCCAACCGATTCTCCAGTTATCGCCCAGGCGCTGGCAGGTGAAGAGATTAAACCTGGCCCGCATAAAATTCAGGGTATTGGCGCTGGTTTTATCCCGGCTAACCTCGATCTCAAGCTGGTCGATAAAGTCATTGGCATCACCAATGAAGAAGCCATTTCTACCGCCCGTCG
>NZ_JAWRYH010000224.1:0-305 GCF_046534675.1 Pseudomonas sp. SIMBA_067
CTGGTCGCCATTCGTCGGCCTGTTCCTGGCGCGTATTTCGCGCGGTCGTACCATCCGCGAGTTCGTGCTGGGCACGCTGATTATTCCGTTCACCTTTACGCTGTTGTGGCTGTCAGTGTTCGGTAATGCCGCGCTGTATCAGATCATCCACGGCAATACGGAGTTTGCGCAGGAAGTGATGAACCATGCGGAGCGCGGCTTCTACAGCCTGCTGGCGCAGTATCCGGCGTTTAAACTCAGCGCCTCGGTCGCGACTATTACCGGTATGCTGTTCTACGTCACCTCGGCGGATTCCGGCTCGCTGG
>NZ_JAWRYH010000032.1:0-1258 GCF_046534675.1 Pseudomonas sp. SIMBA_067
TGTAGAGACCGGACACATGGTGGACACGTGTACGGAGACATGGTTGACACTTTCTGGTAGCCCACTTGCCAGGATTTTCACCATGCCTTGGAACGTGAGAAACGCCATGAGCCTGAAAGAAGAGTTCGTATCCCTGGCGCGACAACCGGATGCCAATATTCGAGCGTTATGCCGACACTTCAGTATCAGCCCTCAAACCGGATACAAATGGCTGCGCCGTTTTGAAGAAGGCGGCTCGGCCGCTTTACAAGAGCGATCTCGGCGGCCGGCTAGCAGCCCTCGCTTGACCGAGGCTAGCTTGGAAGCCCAAGTCGTAGCCCTTCGACAGGAGCATCCGGCCTGGGGCGGACGCACCATCAGCAACCTGCTGAGCAAGGGTATTGCCCCCAGTACCGTCACTAACGTGTTGCACCGTCATGAACTGATCCAGAGTCCTGAAAAGACGCGAGAGGCGCGGCTTAGGTTTGAACACGATGCGCCCAACGATCTCTGGCAGATGGACTTCAAAGGCCACTTCGCCCTGCAGCAAGGCCGGTGCCACCCGCTGACCATTCTTGACGATCACTCCCGCTTCAACTTGGCCATTCATGCTTGCGATAACGAGCGAGGAGCGACGGTCAGGGCTAAAATGATCGAGGTCTTCCAGCGCTATGGCCTACCGGTACGAATCAACGTCGATAATGGTGCTCCCTGGGGTTCGCCGCGCAACCCTGGAGAGGTGACAGAACTAAGTATCTGGTTGATTCAGTTGGGAATAAGGATCAGTTTTAGTCGCCCGTACCACCCTCAGACGAATGGCAAGATTGAGCGTTTCCACCGCTCCTTGAAGGCTGAAGTACTCGATGGTCGGCAGTTCTCGACCCTGGAACAAGCCCAAACGGCGTTTGATCGATGGCGTGAAATTTACAACCTACAGCGACCCCACCAGGCTTTGGGGTACCAAGTACCGATGGCCAGATATCACACCAGCCCGTGGGCCTACCCCAATCGGCTTGAGGAGTTTGAATATGGGCCGGACGATATCCTCGCCAAGGTTTATCACAGTCGCTTCCGCTTCCAGAAACGCTATTTCAGCATCGCAAAAGGCCTGGTTGGGCATACTGTAGCGATTCGCCCTGGGCGGGATGGCGGGGACATGTTCGATGTCTATTTTTGCCATCAGCGGCTGCGAACCATCGACGTAAATAAACCTGATTACGGACCATAATGTGTCAACCATGTCTCCGTACACGTGTCAGCGATGTGTCCGGTCTCTACA
>NZ_JAWRYH010000225.1:0-304 GCF_046534675.1 Pseudomonas sp. SIMBA_067
GTGCTAATTGCGACGTTAATCGGTAAGTTTCGCCAAGGTTTAAAAAGATGTTTTCAACGGTGGTATCGTTAAACGTATCAGAGTCGATGATCACTGTATATGGTCCACCAACACGTAAACCATTGGCTATAAAAGTACCACTTTCATTGGTGGTTAGCTCACTGATTGTGCCGGTAGGCTGATGAACGACCTTAATTTTAACGTTTGCAGCGCTCGCACCTGAAGGTGTGGTTATTTTACCACGCATTGCAGACGAGGTGTCAGCAGCCATAGCGCTTGTTGAAACTCCTAGAGCAAGAATTAC
>NZ_JAWRYH010000226.1:0-304 GCF_046534675.1 Pseudomonas sp. SIMBA_067
CTGAAAATATCTAAAAAAGTAATGCAGCAAAATAAAATTTTATTCCATTCAATCTTATTTTGCTGCAAAAAACCGCTAACAAATGTTAGCGGTCAATATTAACCGTTATTAAGCAACCGCTTGTTCTAAAATTTCACGGCTTTCTTTTAACGTAATAGCTTGGTTTTCTCCAAGGGCAACCATGCCATGAGCTTCAAGCTTACCAATAATATTATCAATGGCAGCCGCTTTGTCATCACCATGCTCAGTAAGCTCAGTTGCTACGTCAAGGCTGTGGTAAAACGCTTCAATTGCTTGAATTGTT
>NZ_JAWRYH010000227.1:0-303 GCF_046534675.1 Pseudomonas sp. SIMBA_067
GCGCAGTTCAGGATTCGCCTGCCTGCGGGTGGGTAGGTTCGCTCTGCTGGGCAGTCCACAGCACGAAGCGATCTTTACCGTTGTGCTTGGCCTCATATAACGCCTGATCCGCCTTGACCAGCGCCCTGGTCAAGGTATCTGCAGGGTCCACCCGGGCCAGCCCGATGCTGATCGTCACCGGATGCGCCCCCCGGTCTTCACGTACACGCCTGCACAACGCCGCAACCTGTCGATCGGCAGCCGGCTGATCCAGCCCATGGAAGAAGATTACGAACTCCTCGCCGCCGAGCCTGGCGAATTCAT
>NZ_JAWRYH010000228.1:0-303 GCF_046534675.1 Pseudomonas sp. SIMBA_067
GACGATGGCCGGCTTGCGCCACGTCGTTTAGTGGTTGAGTATCAGGATTGAGCCAGGCGTTCACTTTTCGCTGATGGGGCATTTGCGTTGCTATCGGGCGCAGAGTAGAATAGCGCGGCTTTAAAGCGGGATGCTGAATTAGAGATCGGCACCCATACATTCATTTATTACTGGAGTTTATTATGTCTCTAAGCGTAGAAGCTAAAGCAGAGATCGTTGCTAAATATGGCCGTGGTGCTAACGACAGCGGTTCAACTGAAGTTCAGGTTGCCCTGTTGACCGCGCAGATTACCCATCTGCAGG
>NZ_JAWRYH010000229.1:0-302 GCF_046534675.1 Pseudomonas sp. SIMBA_067
GTACGAAGGTACGCTAGGTACGGTCGGAAATCGTGCTGATAGTGCAATGGCATAAGCGTGCTTAACTGCGAGACCGACAAGTCGAGCAGGTGCGAAAGCAGGTCATAGTGATCCGGTGGTTCTGTATGGAAGGGCCATCGCTCAACGGATAAAAGGTACTCTGGGGATAACAGGCTGATACCGCCCAAGAGTTCATATCGACGGCGGTGTTTGGCACCTCGATGTCGGCTCATCTCATCCTGGGGCTGTAGCCGGTCCCAAGGGTATGGCTGTTCGCCATTTAAAGAGGTACGTGAGCTGGG
>NZ_JAWRYH010000230.1:0-302 GCF_046534675.1 Pseudomonas sp. SIMBA_067
CGATGGCAACCTGGAGTGGTGGAACCGCGCCGCCGAGACCCTGCTGGGCCTCAAGACGCCTCAGGACAGTGGCCAGCCGGTGACCAACCTGGTGCGTCATCCACGCTTCAAGGAATACTTCGAGCAGGACAATTACGAAGAGGCGCTGGAAATCCCCTCGCCCACCAATGATCGCGTGCGCATCCAGCTGTACTTGACCCGCTACGGCAACAACGAACACATGATGCTGGTGCGCGACGTGACACGCATCCACCAGCTGGAACAGATGCGCAAAGACTTCGTCGCCAACGTTTCCCATGAGC
>NZ_JAWRYH010000033.1:0-1092 GCF_046534675.1 Pseudomonas sp. SIMBA_067
TGGGTGTCTGGTCAGAGACATCAAGAAATAACGCCGGAACATTAGTGCAGGCAGCTTCCACAGCAATGGAATCCTGGTCATCCAGCGGATAGTTAATGATCAGCCCACTGACGCGTTGCGCGAGAAGATTGTGCACCGCCGCTTTACAGGCTTCGACGCCGCTTCGTTCTACCATCGACACCACCACGCTGGCACCCAGTTGATCGGCGCGAGATTTAATCGCCGCGACAATTTGCGACGGCGCGTGCAGGGCCAGACTGGAGGTGGCAACGCCAATCAGCAACGACTGTTTGCCCGCCAGTTGTTGTGCCACGCGGTTGGGAATGTAATTCAGCTCCGCCATCGCCGCTTCCACTTTTTCCCGCGTTTTCGCAGAAACGTGGCTGGCCTGGTTCACCACGCGGGAAACGGTCTGATAAGAGACACCGGCATACTCTGCGACATCGTATAACGTTACTGGTTTCACATTCACCACCCTGAATTGACTCTCTTCCGGGCGCTATCATGCCATACCGCGAAAGGTTTTGCGCCATTCGATGGTGTCCGGGATCTCGACGCTCTCCCTTATGCGACTCCTGCATTAGGAAGCAGCCCAGTAGTAGGTTGAGGCCGTTGAGCACCGCCGCCGCAAGGAATGGTGCATGCAAGGAGATGGCGCCCAACAGTCCCCCGGCCACGGGGCCTGCCACCATACCCACGCCGAAACAAGCGCTCATGAGCCCGAAGTGGCGAGCCCGATCTTCCCCATCGGTGATGTCGGCGATATAGGCGCCAGCAACCGCACCTGTGGCGCCGGTGATGCCGGCCACGATGCGTCCGGCGTAGAGGATCGAGATCTCGATCCCGCGAAATTAATACGACTCACTATAGGGGAATTGTGAGCGGATAACAATTCCCCTCTAGAAATAATTTTGTTTAACTTTAAGAAGGAGACATACATATGTTTAAACGTAAATCAACCGCAGAACTGGCAGCACAGATGGCAAAACTGAATGGTAATAAAGGCTTTAGCTCAGAAGATAAAGGCGAATGGAAACTGAAACTGGATAATGCAGGTAATGGTCAGGCAGTTATTCGCTTTCTGCCGTCTAA
>NZ_JAWRYH010000231.1:0-300 GCF_046534675.1 Pseudomonas sp. SIMBA_067
GTTGTGGATATCGAATTTCCACAAGACAGCGTGCCAGCCGTATATGACGCGCTAAAAGTAACAGATGGCGATTTAGCTGGTTTGACTTTAGAAGTTCAACAGCAGCTAGGTGGCGGTGTGGTACGTACTATCGCACTAGGCACTACAGACGGTTTACGTCGTGGTGCTTCAGTAGAAAACACAGGCGAAGCAATTCAAGTTCCAGTTGGTACTAAGACCCTAGGTCGTATCATGAACGTACTTGGTGAGCCAATTGATGAAGCAGGTCCAATCGGTGAAGACGAGCGTATGTCTATCCAC
>NZ_JAWRYH010000232.1:0-300 GCF_046534675.1 Pseudomonas sp. SIMBA_067
GTAAAATGCGCGCACACTTAAACGACAATAGAGCCCTTTGTCATTGAGGTCGTTAAATGAGACTCAGTAAATACAATAAAAGTTTGGGGATTTTGTCATTAATTGCAGGCACTTTATTAATGAGTGGCTGCGATAGTGCATTGTTAAATCCCAAAGGACAGATTGCACTGGAGCAACGTTCGCTGATACTGACTGCCTTTGGCCTGATGTTGATCGTCGTCATCCCCGCAGTCCTGATGGCCGTGGTGTTTGCCTGGAAATATCGGGCGTCCAACACGAATGCGAAGTACAGCCCTAACT
>NZ_JAWRYH010000233.1:0-299 GCF_046534675.1 Pseudomonas sp. SIMBA_067
CAGTGCCTTCAGCTGCAATAGTTGCGTACGCTAAAGTCTCTGCCATACCCCAATCAAGTGCTTTTTCACCGGCAGCCATAGCTTTACGATCATCGTATATTTTCTTAACACGAGATTGCGCTTTGTGGTCTTCAGGGTAGCTTGCGACAATGTTACCGAGCTCTTTAAGTTTCTCTACAGAAACAGATGCATCGTAGTCAACATTCCAATCATGGCCAACGTATTTAGCCCAATCAGAAGAATGTGACGTTTCTGGTTGAATTTCTTCAACTACACAGTTGCCATCATCTAAGCCATTG
>NZ_JAWRYH010000234.1:0-299 GCF_046534675.1 Pseudomonas sp. SIMBA_067
GCTACCAGATTCCGCTGTTCCAGCGGCCCTATGTCTGGAAGCGTGAGGATAACTGGCAACCGCTCTGGGAGGACTTCGAGCGCCTGCTCGGTGTGGTGCTGGCTGGTGAGAACCTGCGCCCGCACTTCCTCGGTGCCGTGGTGATTGAGCAACTGCGCAATGACACCGGTTCTGTGCAGGGCCGCCAGGTCATTGATGGGCAGCAGCGTTTCACCACCTTGCAGCTGCTGCTGATCGCCGCTCGCGACTTGTGCCGCAGCCGGGGTAGCGAGCGCTTTGCCGGGCGCTTTGAGTCAATG
>NZ_JAWRYH010000235.1:0-297 GCF_046534675.1 Pseudomonas sp. SIMBA_067
CCCGGCGCGTGGCATCAACAACCGCATCATGCGTGAGCTGGGGCCGATGAGCGCGCTTGCACCGCGCTTCCCGCTGGCGGGTGGGGCATTGATGCCATTGCGGGCGATTACCGAGCCGCAGGGCAACAGTGATTTCAGCAACTTGTGGTCGGGACAGGCGCTGCGGCTAGGGCGGCACATGCCGGCCGGGGATTTGACCCGGGCGATTGCCGAAAAGGCGCTGGCCGTTGTTTGTCGTCAGGCTTCTGCTTCAGCAGGCTGACCCTCTTCCCCGCAAATGGCCTATCGCTATATAGT
>NZ_JAWRYH010000034.1:0-1041 GCF_046534675.1 Pseudomonas sp. SIMBA_067
AGCACTGGGGCCAGATGGTAAGCCCTCCCGTATCGTAGTTATCTACACGACGGGGAGTCAGGCAACTATGGATGAACGAAATAGACAGATCGCTGAGATAGGTGCCTCACTGATTAAGCATTGGTAACTGTCAGACCAAGTTTACTCATATATACTTTAGATTGATTTAAAACTTCATTTTTAATTTAAAAGGATCTAGGTGAAGATCCTTTTTGATAATCTCATGACCAAAATCCCTTAACGTGAGTTTTCGTTCCACTGAGCGTCAGACCCCGTAGAAAAGATCAAAGGATCTTCTTGAGATCCTTTTTTTCTGCGCGTAATCTGCTGCTTGCAAACAAAAAAACCACCGCTACCAGCGGTGGTTTGTTTGCCGGATCAAGAGCTACCAACTCTTTTTCCGAAGGTAACTGGCTTCAGCAGAGCGCAGATACCAAATACTGTCCTTCTAGTGTAGCCGTAGTTAGGCCACCACTTCAAGAACTCTGTAGCACCGCCTACATACCTCGCTCTGCTAATCCTGTTACCAGTGGCTGCTGCCAGTGGCGATAAGTCGTGTCTTACCGGGTTGGACTCAAGACGATAGTTACCGGATAAGGCGCAGCGGTCGGGCTGAACGGGGGGTTCGTGCACACAGCCCAGCTTGGAGCGAACGATCTACACCGAACTGAGATACCTACAGCGTGAGCTATGAGAAAGCGCCACGCTTCCCGAAGGGAGAAAGGCGGACAGGTATCCGGTAAGCGGCAGGGTCGGAACAGGAGAGCGCACGAGGGAGCTTCCAGGGGGAAACGCCTGGTATCTTTATAGTCCTGTCGGGTTTCGCCACCTCTGACTTGAGCGTCGATTTTTGTGATGCTCGTCAGGGGGGCGGAGCCTATGGAAAAACGGCTTTGCCGCGGCCCTCTCACTTCCCTGTTAAGTATCTTCCTGGCATCTTCCAGGAAATCTCCGCCCCGTTCGTAAGCCATTTCCGCTCGCCGCAGTCGAACGACCGAGCGTAGCGAGTCAGTGAGCGAGGAAGCGGAATATATCCTGTAT
>NZ_JAWRYH010000236.1:0-297 GCF_046534675.1 Pseudomonas sp. SIMBA_067
TTTGTTTATCGAGGGCGTCAACGAGCCGTTGTATCGGGTGGACCGGTTGCTGACCCAGTTGCGCCTGGCAGGCAAGCTGGAAGGGGTCAAGGGCGTGCTGGTGGGGGATTTTGCCGGGATTACCACGGCGGCGCTTGCACCGTTGTTGGTGGAAACCTTTGCGCCTCTGGGGATACCGGTGCTGGCGGGGTGGCGCAGTGGGCATTGTGACCCGAACGTGTGCTTGCCGCTGGGGGCTCGGGTGAGGCTGGACAGTGATCGGCAGGTATTGGTGCTGGAACAGGACCTGTTCAAGGC
>NZ_JAWRYH010000237.1:0-297 GCF_046534675.1 Pseudomonas sp. SIMBA_067
CCAAAGAGCTGCGCCTGCTGTTCAAGGATTCCGACAAGGAAATCGAACTGCGATGCGGCGCCAATATCCCGTGGATTTTCGACAAGGAAGGCGAGCCGGGTTTTCGTGATCGCGAGCAAGCGATGATCGCCGAACTGTGCGCGCTTGATGGCGTGGTCCTGGCCACCGGCGGCGGCGCGGTGATGCGCGAAGCCAACCGCCAGGCATTGCACCAGGGTGGTCGGGGTGATCTACCTGCACGCCTCGGTGGAGCAGCAGGTTGGCCGTACCGCGCGCGACCGTAATCGCCCGCTGCTT
>NZ_JAWRYH010000238.1:0-295 GCF_046534675.1 Pseudomonas sp. SIMBA_067
CGGATCGCTTAAAAACTGTTTCAGATAGCGTTTAACTGCAGGTGTGGTGGGCGCGTCTGGCGTACCTAAATTAACCAATAACACGCCGGCCTTATCTTGCCTCATTTGAGTTCCTTGATAACAACGGGGATGCGTGAAAACGGGGAAATTGTAGCGGAATTAGTGGGAGGTAAAAGCGATTACTGCAAAAGGGGCCAGTAATACCGGCCCCTATGAACTTAGCCCAGGATCTTAGCCAGCTCGGCACTGACTTCGGTCACCTTACGGGTGCCGTCGATTTTGTGATAGGCAGTGT
>NZ_JAWRYH010000239.1:0-295 GCF_046534675.1 Pseudomonas sp. SIMBA_067
GGAGATCGTGCTCAACCCCGCGGACGACTATGTGCGCACCTTCGTTGCCCACACCAACCCGCTCAACGTGCTGTGCGGGCGCAGCCTGATGCGCAGCCTGGACAACTGCAAACGGGTCAATGGGTCGGTGTGCCTGGACCCGGGTATCGACTCATGGCTGGACATTGGCGAAGGCGGCTTGCTCAAACGTGCACGCCAAGGCCAGAACGGCCTGGATATGCAGAATTGGGCGCCAGGGCAGAATGTAGAACTGCTGGAGCGCAGGCCTACGGTGGTGCACGCCGATATCGGCATG
>NZ_JAWRYH010000240.1:0-295 GCF_046534675.1 Pseudomonas sp. SIMBA_067
TAGGGGGTGTTCTGGGGGCACTGTATGTGGCCGGTGCTGCTGCACTTACCCCAAGGCTGGGGGCTGCGGGCTTCCTGGTACTGGTCGTGGCAGGGCAGATCATCACGGCAGTGCTGGCCGACCATTTTGGGGTAATGGGGTTGACTGGCAAGCCACTCAACCTGGCCAGGCTGGCGGGCGTGGTGCTGATTTTATGTGGCGTGCTGCTGGTGCAGGGCACCTGGGCGACGGCGACACCGGCCAGTGCCGCAGCGGTGGTGAAGCAGCCAGAAGGTTGATCAGCACCCCGGTTGGC
>NZ_JAWRYH010000241.1:0-294 GCF_046534675.1 Pseudomonas sp. SIMBA_067
GACGAGACGTTGCCGGTGGGGGCGTTGCTGGGGATTGTGGTGGAGGGCGAGGCCACCGACGCGCAGATTGATGCAGTGATCGAAAGCTTCAACGCCGGGTTTGTCGCCAGCGCGGATGAAGTCCAAGCGTCTGGCCCCAGCGCGCAGAAGGTTGAACTGGGCGGGCGTTTGCTGCGCTATCTCGACCTCGGCGAGGGCGCCACACCGTTGGTGCTGATCCATGGCTTCGGGGGTGACCTGAACAACTGGCTGTTCAACCAACCGGCATTGGCCGTCGAACGTCGCGTGATCGCG
>NZ_JAWRYH010000242.1:0-294 GCF_046534675.1 Pseudomonas sp. SIMBA_067
TGGCTTGTCGTCGTCACGCACGCTGATGAACGCGGTACCGCCGGTCGGCAGCACTTCGCTGGCACCCATCTGGGCCTTGGCGAAGGCTTCACCGAAGCTGTCACCCACGCCCATGACTTCACCGGTCGATTTCATCTCAGGGCCGAGGATCGGGTCAACCCCTGGGAACTTGGCGAACGGGAAGACGGCTTCCTTGACGCTGTAGAAGTTCGGGATGATTTCCTGGGTGAAGCCCAGCTCTTTCAGGGTTTTGCCAGCCATCACGCGGGCGGCGATCATGGCCAGGGAAGTGCC
>NZ_JAWRYH010000035.1:0-1029 GCF_046534675.1 Pseudomonas sp. SIMBA_067
GTTGGACGAGTCGGAATCGCAGACCGATACCAGGATCTTGCCATCCTATGGAACTGCCTCGGTGAGTTTTCTCCTTCATTACAGAAACGGCTTTTTCAAAAATATGGTATTGATAATCCTGATATGAATAAATTGCAGTTTCATTTGATGCTCGATGAGTTTTTCTAAGAATTAATTCATGAGCGGATACATATTTGAATGTATTTAGAAAAATAAACAAATAGGGGTTCCGCGCACATTTCCCCGAAAAGTGCCACCTAAATTGTAAGCGTTAATATTTTGTTAAAATTCGCGTTAAATTTTTGTTAAATCAGCTCATTTTTTAACCAATAGGCCGAAATCGGCAAAATCCCTTATAAATCAAAAGAATAGACCGAGATAGGGTTGAGTGTTGTTCCAGTTTGGAACAAGAGTCCACTATTAAAGAACGTGGACTCCAACGTCAAAGGGCGAAAAACCGTCTATCAGGGCGATGGCCCACTACGTGAACCATCACCCTAATCAAGTTTTTTGGGGTCGAGGTGCCGTAAAGCACTAAATCGGAACCCTAAAGGGAGCCCCCGATTTAGAGCTTGACGGGGAAAGCCGGCGAACGTGGCGAGAAAGGAAGGGAAGAAAGCGAAAGGAGCGGGCGCTAGGGCGCTGGCAAGTGTAGCGGTCACGCTGCGCGTAACCACCACACCCGCCGCGCTTAATGCGCCGCTACAGGGCGCGTCCCATTCGCCAATCCGGATATAGTTCCTCCTTTCAGCAAAAAACCCCTCAAGACCCGTTTAGAGGCCCCAAGGGGTTATGCTAGTTATTGCTCAGCGGTGGCAGCAGCCAACTCAGCTTCCTTTCGGGCTTTGTTAGCAGCCGGATCTCAGTGGTGGTGGTGGTGGTGCTCGAGTCATTTTTTCTGTTTTTCCAGCATCTGCAGCAGTTCTTTCGGCGCGTCTTTTTCAGAAACCGCACCACGACCGGTTTTACCACCACCTTCGTCGTAGGTGAAAGAGATCATTTTACCAACACGCCAAACTTTTTTGATTT
>NZ_JAWRYH010000243.1:0-294 GCF_046534675.1 Pseudomonas sp. SIMBA_067
GTATGCCCGTTATTACCTAAGTCAAAATGATTCGCTGCCAAAGCTATTTAGCTACTTAATGTTATTTATGACCGCCATGCTGGGCATTGTTATGTCAAACAATGTGATTCAGTTATGGGTATTTTGGGAGCTAACCAGTAGTAGCTCGTTCTTGTTGATCAGTTACTGGTGGCACAAATCAGAGGCGCGCAAGGGGGCGCGCATGGCATTAGCAGTAACCGGCGCAGGTGGTTTAGCCTTGCTGGGTGGTTTAATGTTGTTAGGCGATATTGTTGGAAGTTACGACTTAGACAC
>NZ_JAWRYH010000244.1:0-294 GCF_046534675.1 Pseudomonas sp. SIMBA_067
GTGGCAACAAGAAAAGGCGCTTGTTGTTGAGCGCTTACATGCACATAAATTAGCACAAAAGCCATTATGGGTGTGGGCAAAAGCAATGGAACTCAGCTTTCAATATCCGCTTAATGAGGCTCTGCAAACCGCGACAAAAGCCCCCGTGACAAACGCTCAATTACAAGCAGTGTTTTGTATTGATGTTCGCTCGGAAGTGATTCGCCGTGCGCTAGAGTCTCAAAGTCAACATATTGAAACGTTTGGCTTTGCCGGTTTTTTTGGTTTACCGCTGGAATATCAAGAAAATGGCAG
>NZ_JAWRYH010000245.1:0-294 GCF_046534675.1 Pseudomonas sp. SIMBA_067
GGCGTGTTGCAACAGCGCGCTTTCGGAGCTGCACATCTGGCCGATCTTCCAGTTGCGCTTGCCTTGGGCTTGCAGCAGGAACACGTCGTAGTTATCGAAATGCGGGCCTACGCTGCCTCCCGGTGCAGCAAAGCTGATCATCACATCGTCGATGCGCCAGCTTGGCAGGAAACGGAATTGTTCCAGCAGCTCGGCCACTTCCGGCACGAACTGGTCAACGGCCTGCACCAGCAGGGTCCATTCGCGTTCAGGCAAGGTGCTGAAAGCATCTTCGGCGAACGGGCCGCGACGCAG
>NZ_JAWRYH010000246.1:0-294 GCF_046534675.1 Pseudomonas sp. SIMBA_067
ACCTGCTGGCTGCCCATGTCTGCTGTGCTTGCTGAGCGGCGTTGGCGCCTGCTGCCACGCTCGCTGCTGGGGCGCATGCTGCTGCTGACCTTGCTGGTGGTACTGCTGGCGCAGGGCTTGTCCAGCGTCATCTGGGTCGCCCAGCTACGTGCCAGCCAGTTGCAAGGCTTGCGCGCCAGTGCCGGCAGCCTGGCCCATTCGATGAGTGCCAGCGTCAGTTATTTCCGTTCTTTGCCAGTGGCCTATCGGCCGATGGTGCTGGACCAGTTGCGCAGCATGGGCGGTACGCGTTTT
>NZ_JAWRYH010000247.1:0-293 GCF_046534675.1 Pseudomonas sp. SIMBA_067
GCGTAATTGTTAGTCAGCACGTCGACCTGATGCTGCCCCGATTGCGCCAGCGCACTGATCAGCGGCGTGGTCAGTAAGGTGTCGCCAATATTATCCCGACAAATAATTAAAAACCGCATGTCTGACATCCTCTGCGCAAAGGCTACGCCGTTCTGGCTGAATAAAAGTAAGACTCGCCCGGTTAACGTTCTGAAAACGGTAACGTAACGGTATAGTCAGCAAATTAGTCAGCGCAGTGTCAGATTGGTTCCATAGTTGCGATATTGTTAAAATAAGAGGCCAGCACGACAGGC
>NZ_JAWRYH010000248.1:0-293 GCF_046534675.1 Pseudomonas sp. SIMBA_067
CGGCTCAATTCGCGGGTCAATTGTTTAAATACAAACAACCTGTGGTGTTGGTTGTTAAGCAATAAGCGACCCATTGAAAGATGCCATGTTTGCGGTTCTTGTTCTGCTTTATCGAGAATAAATAAACCATCTACGCCTTTATTAACGGCATTAATTATTTGCTGTGGGGCTTTAGACAATAATGGTGATATTTTTTCGCCTTCTAGGGCTGTACTTGCATTAAAAAAATCTCTCGCACTATGGTTACTATAAACAATAAAATCATTGTCATTTACCAATAATACAGCTTGAGG
>NZ_JAWRYH010000249.1:0-293 GCF_046534675.1 Pseudomonas sp. SIMBA_067
TGGCAAAGTTGAACAGCTCGTCGAACTTGTTCTCGGCATGGGTGAGCTCGATCTTGCCGCTCCAGCCGTTGCCCAGTTGCTGTTCGATAGAGGTGAAGAAGCTGGTTTGCTCGTGGTCGTTGTAGGACCAGTCCGGCGCGGCGTTGAGCGAACGTTTGAGGTTGGTGCGCTCACCGGTCGAGAAGCGTGTGGGCAGGCCGGAGCGCAGGGGCGAGTCGATGTCGCTGCGCAGGTAGCTGAAGCCCACCGTCAGCAAGGTGTCTTCGCTGAGGTCGAATTCGGTAATGCCATAC
>NZ_JAWRYH010000036.1:0-936 GCF_046534675.1 Pseudomonas sp. SIMBA_067
CAGCCTACCACCTTAAACCTGGACAACCAACGCCAGGCTGGCCTAACCTTCTCCGTCCCTCCATCGCAATAACTGGAAGTACAGGAATATTAACCTGTTTTCCATCGACTACGCTTTTCAGCCTCGCCTTAGGGACCGACTAACCCTGCGTCGATTAACGTTGCGCAGGAAACCTTGGTCTTTCGGCGTGCGAGTTTTTCACTCGCATTGTCGTTACTCATGTCAGCATTCGCACTTCTGATACCTCCAGCAAGCTTCTCAACTCACCTTCACAGGCTTACAGAACGCTCCTCTACCGCATCACCAAAAGGTGATACCCGTAGCTTCGGTGCATGGTTTGAGCCCCGTTACATCTTCCGCGCAGGCCGACTCGACTAGTGAGCTATTACGCTTTCTTTAAAGGGTGGCTGCTTCTAAGCCAACCTCCTAGCTGTCTAAGCCTTCCCACATCGTTTCCCACTTAACCATGACTTTGGGACCTTAGCTGACGGTCTGGGTTGTTTCCCTTTTCACGACGGACGTTAGCACCCGCCGTGTGTCTCCCATGCTCGGCACTTGTAGGTATTCGGAGTTTGCATCGGTTTGGTAAGTCGGGATGACCCCCTAGCCGAAACAGTGCTCTACCCCCTACAGTGATACATGAGGCGCTACCTAAATAGCTTTCGAGGAGAACCAGCTATCTCCGAGCTTGATTAGCCTTTCACTCCGATCCACAGGTCATCCGCTAACTTTTCAACGGTAGTCGGTTCGGTCCTCCAGTCAGTGTTACCTAACCTTCAACCTGCCCATGGATAGATCGCCCGGTTTCGGGTCTATACCCAGCGACTAAACGCCCTATTAAGACTCGCTTTCGCTACGCCTCCCCTATTCGGTTAAGCTCGCCACTGAATATAAGTCGCTGACCCATTATACAAAAGGTACGCAGTCACCTAACAA
>NZ_JAWRYH010000250.1:0-293 GCF_046534675.1 Pseudomonas sp. SIMBA_067
AACGACCTGGCGCGGGTGCTGGAGTTGGGGGCAGAGGTGGGTATCAAGGTCGAGCCGGCTTTGGAAGCCCTGAAGGTCGCCGTCCACATTTGAGTTCGCCTATGGCCTCTTCGCAGGCGAGCCCGCGAAGAAGCCAGTACAGGCAACGTGAAACTTCAGCCCAACGCCGTATCCAGAAACATCATCACCGCAAACCCACCCATCAACCCCAGGGTCGCCGCCGTCTGGTGCCCGTTACGGTGGGTTTCCGTGATCACCTCGTGGCTTACCACAAAGATCATCGCCCCCGCCGC
>NZ_JAWRYH010000251.1:0-292 GCF_046534675.1 Pseudomonas sp. SIMBA_067
CGGCATAAATAAGGCTGACTGAATGCGCGAGATTATATCATGCTGTAATATATTTACCGCATATTGAACACTAAAAAATAAACTTATTTTTAACACTTAACCGCACTATCCCGACATTTAGTGTACTTTTAGCAACTAAACAACCAAAAAGCGGACATATGTCCTTACATTGAGTTGTTAAAAAATATAGCGAAATAACGCGACACTTTTTTAAATACTACTTTTTCACTAATGAGCGTTTAAGAACAATTTCACCATCAATATGAAGATCTCGCTGCGGGAATGCAATAAC
>NZ_JAWRYH010000252.1:0-292 GCF_046534675.1 Pseudomonas sp. SIMBA_067
CGGGAGTGACTGGAGAAACCGGTGCAACGGGATCGACAGGCTCAACAGGCCCAACCGGAGAAACGGGTCCAACTGGTATAACCGGAGCAACAGGAGTTACTGGCCCGACCGGGGTCACAGGCTCAACTGGAGCAACTGGCACAACAGGAGAAAACGGTTCAACAGGAGCAACGGGAGCCACCGGAGTAACAGGCCCAACTGGTGTAACTGGTTCAACCGGAGAAACCGGTGCAACAGGAGAAACTGGCCCAACGGGAGAAACAGGAGCGACCGGTTCAACTGGCTCAACCGG
>NZ_JAWRYH010000253.1:0-292 GCF_046534675.1 Pseudomonas sp. SIMBA_067
CGCGCTGGGCTTGCGCCTGCGCCGCAACAGTGGCTTCCACCTGCCCGCGTCGCCGGCACCCATGATTCTGATCGGCAACGGTACCGGGCTGGCGGGTTTGCGCAGCCTGATCAAGGCACGCATCAACGCGGGCGAGCAGCGCAACTGGCTGTTGTTCGGTGAGCGTAACCGGGCCCACGACCTGCTGTGCGGTGATGAGCTGCAAGGCTGGCTGGGCAGCGGTGACCTGGCGCGCCTGGACCTCGCGTTCTCGCGGGATCAGGCAGAGAAGGTGTATGTGCAGGATGTGTTG
>NZ_JAWRYH010000254.1:0-291 GCF_046534675.1 Pseudomonas sp. SIMBA_067
CGAGACATTGCTAAGTCCATTTTTTCATAATGTGGCATTCTATGATTCGGCACATCGACAGCGACAGCAGCAGGTGCTACTTTTTTACTAGCTACCTTTGGCGGTGGTGGTGCTGTATAGCCTGCAGCAAGCGTGTTGTTTTGGTTATAGCGATCATAGGTGTCTGGGATTTTAGTTTCTAAAAACTCAACGGCTTTAATTATTACTTCACGTAGTGCTTTTTCTTTTGGTGTATCTGACCAACCACTAAGACTCCCTCCACCCAATGCGCCACCAAAGTTTGTTGCTGCG
>NZ_JAWRYH010000255.1:0-291 GCF_046534675.1 Pseudomonas sp. SIMBA_067
GCGTCCACGCGGGTGGTCATGCTCCACGGCCAGGAGGGCCACGGCGCCGCAGGCAAGGTGATCCAGGCCTTCGGTGAAGTGGTCATCGGCGGCAATTACGTGGTCGGTGCGGTGGTGTTCGCCATCCTCATGATCATCAACTTCGTGGTGGTCACCAAGGGCGCCGGGCGTATTTCCGAGGTAAGCGCACGCTTTACCCTCGATGCAATGCCGGGCAAACAGATGGCCATCGACGCCGACCTCAACGCTGGCCTGATCGACCAGGCCCAGGCCAAGGCGCGCCGTACCGAG
>NZ_JAWRYH010000256.1:0-290 GCF_046534675.1 Pseudomonas sp. SIMBA_067
CCAAGGAACTGGGCAAGACCGGCATCCTCTTCGGCTTCCAGAACGCCCATGCCTTCGAAGACCAGATCGCCTACGTGGATGTGTTCAAGCAGCTGGGCGTGGGCATCGTGCAGATGTGCTACAACACCCAGAACCTGGTGGGCACCGGTTGCTACGAGCGTGACGGCGGCCTGTCGGGCTTCGGCCGCGAGATCGTGGCGGAAATGAACCGCGTCGGCATCATGTGCGACCTGTCCCACGTGGGTTCCAAAACCTCTGAAGAAGTCATCCTCGAATCAAAAAAGCCCGTG
>NZ_JAWRYH010000037.1:0-923 GCF_046534675.1 Pseudomonas sp. SIMBA_067
CGGCGGTTGAGCTCAGCGTAGCTCAGAGCCTGCTCGCCAAACACCAGTGCCGGAGCGTCCGGGGTGGCGAATACCTGAGCTTCGATCAACGAATGAATGCTGCGCTCGTTCGGATAGGCCGCTTGGGTATGGTTCCAGCCTTCGATCATCAGTTGCCGTTCTGCCTGGGCCAGCATTGGCAGTTGACCGACCAGTGCATCAGCGTTTTCAGTTAGCGCCTCAAGCAGGTTGCTGAAGTAGCCCGCCAAACAGTCAATGGTGTCGTCGCTCCACAACGTACGGTCATGGCTGTACTGCATCGACAGGGTCGCGCCCAGTTCCACCACCAGGGTCAGCGGGTAGTTGGTCTGCTCCTGTACGGCCACCTCGCCAAAGCGCAGGCCACCGGGCGCGCCTTGTTGCAGCGCCTCGGACACCGGGTAGTTCTCGAACACCAGGATGCTGTCGAACAGCGCGTCACCGCCCTGCCCCGCCCAGCGCTGCACGTCGTACAGCGGGGTGTGCTCGAATTCGCGCACAGCCAGGTTGCCAGCCTGCACCTGGCCGATCCACTCGGCTACAGTCTGCTCGGCACGCGGTACACCGATCACCGGCAGGGTGTTGATGAACAGGCCAATCTGCTCTTCCACGCCGGGCAGGTCTGCCGGGCGGCCGGCGACCGTGGCGCCGAAGCACACGCTGGCCTGGCCGGTGCAACGCTGCAACAGCAGCAGCCAGGCCGATTGCACCAAGGTGTTGACCGTGACCCGGTTGGCCCGGGCGAAGGCTTCGATGCGTGCGGTCTGCTCGCGGTCGAAGGCCAGGCGACGGTCGCCGTAGCCGCTGCCGCCAGCACCTGCGCTGCCGGCGATGGCCTGAGCCAAACGGGTCGGCTCATCGAGGGAAGCCAGCTGGGCCTTCCAGAAGGCTTCTGCCACGGCGGC
>NZ_JAWRYH010000257.1:0-290 GCF_046534675.1 Pseudomonas sp. SIMBA_067
CTTACTCCTCCACTTTAACCATATAGGAAACCGCGTTAACCATACCGCGTACTGCAGGCGTGTCTTCACGCTCAACGGTGTGGCCAATACGACGCAGACCCAGGCCAACCAGAGTGGCTTTATGCTTAGGCAAGCGGCCGATTGAACTACGGGTTTGAGTGATTTTAATAGTCTTAGCCATCGTGATTACCCCAGAATTTCTTCAACGGATTTACCACGCTTAGCAGCGACCATTTCCGGAGATTTCATATTGCCCAGGCCGTCGATAGTTGCACGAACCACGTTAATCG
>NZ_JAWRYH010000258.1:0-290 GCF_046534675.1 Pseudomonas sp. SIMBA_067
CCTGCTGATGGCGCCGAACTGGATGGGCGTGAGTGCGGGTGCCGAAGAAATCGCCAAGCGTGTGGCCGGCCAGGGCTACGTGGTGCTGGTTGCCGACCTGTATGGGCAAAGCGTGCGCCCCTCGAACGGCGATGAGGCCGGCGCGGCGATGATGCCTTTGAAGAATGATCGCCCGCTGCTGAACACGCGCATGCAGCCGGCCCTTGAGCAACTGAAAGGGCAGACCGAAGCCGCGGTGGATACGTCGAAACTGGCGACTTTCGGCTTCTGCTTCGGCGGTTGCTGCTCCC
>NZ_JAWRYH010000259.1:0-289 GCF_046534675.1 Pseudomonas sp. SIMBA_067
GCTGGTTAACCAAAGGCACACCGCGATCAACACGGTGTGCCTTTTTTTTTGTTAAACAGCACACCCGGCTATTACCGGTTTATCTTTCAGGAGTCATTCATGTTTGTGGTTGAGCTGCTTATCGTCTTGATGGCGATCTGGTTGGGCGCACGTCTTGGCGGCATTGGTATCGGGTTCGCAGGCGGAATGGGCGTGCTGATCCTGACGCTGGGATTTGGCATGGCACCCGGTGCTATTCCGTTCGATGTGATTGAAATCATCATGGCGGTGATCGCCGCGATAGCCGCCA
>NZ_JAWRYH010000260.1:0-288 GCF_046534675.1 Pseudomonas sp. SIMBA_067
TGAGCACATTCAGGTAGTCGGTCAGGCCACGCTGGAAGGCGACCATGGCGATGTCGTAGGTCTTCTGCGCGGCGGCGACCGATTCGGCGGCGAAGTGCGACTGTTCTTTCATCGACTCACGGCGGATCAGCTGGTCGGAAATGTTTTTCAGCGCTCCGATCACGGTCTGGTTGTAACGCGCCACGGCCATGTCATAGCCCGCCGAAGCGACGCCCAGCTGCGAGCGCAGGCGGCCACCGTCGAAGATCGGCAGGCTGATGGCCGGGCCGACGTTGTAGTTGAACTTGC
>NZ_JAWRYH010000261.1:0-288 GCF_046534675.1 Pseudomonas sp. SIMBA_067
GCCGCTTGGGCCGCTTGCTCGTCACTGATGTCAGCCACGGCGAAGCGGGCGTTGTCACCCAGCTCGCGGGCCTTGGCCTCGACAGCGTGGGCATTGAGGTCGACCAGCATGACTTTGGCGCCGGCTTCGACCAGCATCTGCGCAGTCGCAGCACCCAGCCCGGAGGCGGCGCCGCTGACGATGAAGTGTTTGTTGGCTATCTGCATGATCGGTTTCCTTTCAAGCGCTGGCAGGGGTGGCCTGTTGCGCGTTTTGTTTGGCGACTTCCTGGTTACGCAGGATGAAGCG
>NZ_JAWRYH010000038.1:0-731 GCF_046534675.1 Pseudomonas sp. SIMBA_067
AACCCAGCGGTGGTCAACTCCATCGCGACCGTTGCGGGCGCTGATGTTGGCAAGTTCGAGCAACTGACCCTGGACAAAACCCCGGTCAGCACTCAGGTCACTGACGAGCCAGGTACCCCGGGCAACCCAGGTACCCCAGGCGGCACCAACGAAGGCGATCTGGTCAAAGTCACCATCACGGCTGATCAGACCTCGGTAGCGGAAAACGTCAAACCGACCTTCACCGTGCACATCAATCAACCGCTGGACCACGACCTGGTCGTGACCCTGAGCAACAACGCTCAGGTCACGATCAAGGCTGGCGACACCAGCGCGCCTTACGAGCACGCTGCACAGGGCGATGACGTCTACAAAGACGCCGGTGAAATCAGCCTGGGCATCAAGTCCGCTGTGGACGTTGATGGTCGTACCTTCGAAAACCTGGAGCTCGGCGGCGCTGCAAAAGTGGATGTCACCGACACCACCGACGAAGTTGTAGCCAAGCTGACCGCCACCCCTTCGGTTACCGAAGGCGGCGAGATCACTTACACCATCACGCTGACCAACAAAGATGGTCTGCTGATCAACAACCACGGTGCCCTGACCTTCACGCTGAGCGACGGCAAAACCGTCATCACCGTACCGGCCAATGGCACCAGCGGTTCGATCACCGTCACTGCTCCGGACAACGTCTACGTTGGCAGCAACACCCCGGTAGTACAGTCGATCGCGACTGTTGCGGGCGCGGATGT
>NZ_JAWRYH010000262.1:0-286 GCF_046534675.1 Pseudomonas sp. SIMBA_067
CGGTAGTTCAGTCGGTTAGAATACCGGCCTGTCACGCCGGGGGTCGCGGGTTCGAGTCCCGTCCGCTGCGCCATCTTCGTTTCAAGGTCCCTAGAACACCTTGAAGCAAACACAAGAGAAGCGATCGTGTTGTCGCTTTTTTTGTGCCTGCCCTGAGGCCATTGCGCCGGAAGGGTAGACCCAGGTTTCAATCGGGCGCAAGCCTGAATGATACGCAGCGGTAGTTCAGTCGGTTAGAATACCGGCCTGTCACGCCGGGGGTCGCGGGTTCGAGTCCCGTCCGCTG
>NZ_JAWRYH010000263.1:0-286 GCF_046534675.1 Pseudomonas sp. SIMBA_067
GCGAGGGAGTAAATGTGATGTTTTTAACCGCTGATTGCCCTTGGTAAGTGGCCGAGTTTAACCTTGAAAAAATAGTGGCAGGTATTACCCAAGGAGAGCTTTCGCTAGTTAGTTGATCGCCAATAACAAGTTCAATAATTTGTGCGAGATGAAACGCGCAGTTTTCATCGGCAAAGTAATAATCAAATTCAGTGCCTAAAATTTCCCATAAGTGGTTAGCAATAAAAGCCACGTCGCGCTCGTTTAGATTAAGGGTATATTCCCATAAATCTCTTAATTCTATCTC
>NZ_JAWRYH010000264.1:0-286 GCF_046534675.1 Pseudomonas sp. SIMBA_067
AGGGCAATCTGCAGTTGGCCCTTCTCCATGGCTGTGCGCAACAAAGGCGAATTTCGTGGGGTGATCTCTTGGTTGTAAAGGGTGGTGGGCGTCGGTGCGAAAACGTAATGGGTGGTTGCAGGCTTCACTTCGGCACGGCGATAGAGCAGGGCAGCAGCGGGCAGCGTGGCGATCATCGCGGGGTCGTTGTAGGCGTGCCAGTTGTCCGCCGTGCGCCAGCCCGGGTTGAAGGCCTGCTGGCTGTAGGCATATTGCATCAGTGCGTCCCAGCCCTGGTGGCTGGCAG
>NZ_JAWRYH010000265.1:0-286 GCF_046534675.1 Pseudomonas sp. SIMBA_067
GCTGGGCATGATTTGCGCCTGTGCAAGTTGTTCGAAGGGCATACCGATGCCTTGGCGATCCTTGCCGAATGCGGCGCCGCGCACCACGCCCAGGAGGGTATCTGGGGCGTGTGGGCTGCCGAACCGCCGAATGCCCGCGCACGTATCGTCGGACGCTAGGGCGAGCAGGTGCGCCTGGCTGGCCGCAAGGCTTGGTGTTCAGGTGCCTTGCAGATCGACCGCGCGCTCATCACTGCCTGGGGTGATGACGAACAACCGCAGCTGGTAGCGATAGAGCTGTCGCACC
>NZ_JAWRYH010000266.1:0-285 GCF_046534675.1 Pseudomonas sp. SIMBA_067
CAGCGTTAGCACCTGTTTGCGATCATCCTCGCTAAGATGCGCCAGCACTGGCGTAGTGTCATCTTCCTGCAACGCATCCTGCCACAGCTCACGCCACTGTTCCGACAGCGACTCTTCCTGAGTTTCACTTTCATCGTCGCCAATCAATTCATTAAACACCCGGCGCACATTGGTCATATGTGCGGTCAGCGCCCCGGTCAGTTGCGGCCAGTCAGCAAAGTCCATCGCCCACGCCAGCCGCGCACGATTAAGCTCATCAGAAGGAAGCGTCTGGGGTTGTTCGTC
>NZ_JAWRYH010000039.1:0-726 GCF_046534675.1 Pseudomonas sp. SIMBA_067
TGTTGATTTCTGACTTTTGTCAGATCGTTCTTTAAAAATTCGGATATGTGATAGAAATAGACTGAACACCAGTTTCACTGCTGGTGGATCAGGCTAAGGTAAAATTTGTGAGTTCTGCTCGAAAGAGCAACGTGCGAATTTTCGGCGAATGTCGTCTTCACAGTATAACCAGATTGCTTGGGGTTATATGGTCAAGTGAAGAAGCGCATACGGTGGATGCCTTGGCAGTCAGAGGCGATGAAAGACGTGGTAGCCTGCGATAAGCTTTGGGGAGTCGGCAAACAGACTGTGATCCAGAGATCTCTGAATGGGGGAACCCAGCCAGCACAAGCTGGTTATCTTGTACTGAATACATAGGTGCAAGAGGCGAACCAGGGGAACTGAAACATCTAAGTACCCTGAGGAAAAGAAATCAACCGAGATTCCCTTAGTAGTGGCGAGCGAACGGGGACCAGCCCTTAAGTTGGTTTGAGATTAGTGGAACGCTCTGGAAAGTGCGGCCATAGTGGGTGATAGCCCCGTACACGAAAATCTCTTATCAATGAAATCGAGTAGGACGGAGCACGAGAAACTTTGTCTGAATATGGGGGGACCATCCTCCAAGGCTAAATACTACTGACTGACCGATAGTGAACTAGTACCGTGAGGGAAAGGCGAAAAGAACCCCGGAGAGGGGAGTGAAATAGATCCTGAAACCGTATGCGTACAAGCAGTGGGAGCCTACTT
>NZ_JAWRYH010000003.1:0-456476 GCF_046534675.1 Pseudomonas sp. SIMBA_067
CACCCACACGAATTGCTTGATTCAATTTGTTAAAGAGCGTTTGGTTAAGAGCTTTTCGTCTCAACCGAGGCGCGCATCCTACGCTTTCCTCACTTGCTGTCAAGCGTTTATTTCGAAGTTTTTTACAACCGCTTCCTTTCGAAAGCTAACAACTTCAAACACTTACCGCTTGCCCCGAAGCGTTTGTCGCTGCGAGGTGGCGAATAATACGCGCTTTGAAATTAGAGTCAACACCTTGATCTAAAAAACTTTTCAAAGGTGTTTCGCTGCCTCCTGGCAACTAATGGAAGCGCAGCGGATCTGTAATGAAACACCCCCACGGAGCGTAGCGGCCATGAGCGATGGGCAAAGCGAGAAAACCCCGGGCCTGTCTGCAGATGAAGAGCAGGAAGTCAGCCACAACCAGCCGCCGCGGGCGGCAGTGCTGCACGAGATGATTCGTTCCCAGGGCGACCAGGAGCTGGAGCGTACGCTCGCCGCGCTGTGGTGGTCGGCACTGGCCGCCGGCTTGTCCATGGGCCTATCGCTGATGGCCATGGGGCTGTTCTACGCCCGCCTGCCGGACGGCGACAGTGCCCAGGTGATTGCCAGCATTGGCTACAGCGCAGGCTTTCTCGCCGTTATCCTGGCACGCCAGCAACTGTTTACCGAAAACACCCTCACCGCCGTGCTGCCAGTCATGACCGCCCCTACCCTGGCCAACTTCGGTCGCCTGTTGCGCCTGTGGGGCGTGGTACTGCTCGGCAACCTGGCCGGCACCCTGCTGGTGGCCTGGGTCATGCTGGAGCTGCCGATCTTCGACAGCAAGACGGATGTAGCCTTTTTGGAGATTGGCCGCAAGGTCATGAAGAACGACGTCAGCCAGATGTTCGCCAAGGGCATCGTCTCGGGCTGGATGATCGCCACCATGGTCTGGATGATCCCATCCATGGAGCACGCCAAAATCTGGATCATCATGATGATCACCTACCTGATGGCCCTTGGCGACTTCACTCATATAGTAGTGGGCTCGGTCGAAGTGTCTTATCTGGTCTGGGCCGGCGATGAGACCTGGCGCAGCTTCTGGCTGGAATTCGCCTTGCCGACCCTGGCGGGCAATATCATTGGCGGCAGCTTTATCTTCGGCCTGATCAGCCATGCTCAGGTACGCAGTGACAGCGGCAAGCCGCCCTCGCAACTATTGAAAGACGACCAGGACCGGCCCTCGCGCAGCAGGGACGACAAACATTGAAGCTCAGCGTGCCGCCATTGTGCGCTCGTTCGCCTGGCCCCGCTGGCGCACAGGCCGCGGCTTCCACCAGTTCTGCCCGGCATGCGGTGAGCCAAGGCTGACCCGCTCGCCCATCTGCGGCGTACTCAGGCGCACCTGAGCCTGATTGGCCAGCGTCAGTATGCGTTCGAAGGGCTCCTGCCAGCCGTGGGTAGACAGGTCGAAAGTGCCATTGTGAATCGGCAGCATCCAGCGCCCGCGCAAATCCAGGTGGGCCTGCAAGCTCTGCTCCGGCTGCATGTGCACATCGGGCCAGGCGACGTTGTAGGCGCCGGTTTCGATCATGGTCAGGTCGAACGGCCCGAAACGTTCACCTATCTGCTTGAAACCGTCGAAGTACCCGGTATCGCCACTGAAGAACACCCGCACATCCTCATCGACAATCACCCAGGACGCCCACAACGTCCGATTGCTGTCCAGCAACCCGCGCCCGGAAAAGTGCTGTGCCGGGGTAGCGACGAAGCGCACGCCTTCCACCACGCTTTCCTGCCACCAATCCAGCTGCCGGACTTTCGCCGGGGCCACCCCCCAGCGCATCAGCAGGTCGCCCACCCCCAGTGGCGCCAGAAACACCCCGGTGTGCGGCGCCAGCTGGCGAATCGCCTGCTCGTCGAGGTGGTCGAAGTGATCGTGCGACAGCACTACCGCAGCCAGCGGTGGCAACTGGTCCAATGCCAGCGGCGGCGCATGGAAGCGCAAGGGGCCCGCCCACTGCACGGGCGAGGCGCGCTCGGCGAACACAGGGTCGGTGATGAAGAAGCGCCCGCGCAATTTCAGCAATACCGTGGAATGCCCCAAGCGCCATAAGCTGTGGTCCGGGGCATCGAGCACCTGCTGGCGGGTCATGGGCTGGAGGCTGATTGGCATGGCTGGCCGGGTTTGCGGGGGCTTGCGCAGGAACAGGTACTTGAGCCCGATGCGCAGCTTTTTCAGCACGCTATCCTGCGGCCGCACCGCCTGGTTATGGAAACGCCCATCCTGCTGGGGTGCCGGCTCGCCAGCGTGGTTGGCCAAAGGAACCATCAGCAGCACTCCAAGCAACAGGAAAGCCTTCATGTTACCCCACAGTGATCGCATCAACCGTGAATTGGCTTGTAAGGTCATTTTTCGCCGATGAAACTGTGTTCAACAATATTCACGTGAGTTATGCGATAAACGGCACCCCGGCAGAAGAACAATGACCATGATGGACAATCGCAGCGGCAAAGGCCTTTCATTCGTCAAGCGCATCTACCTGCCGCGCGTTATCGGCATGGGCATCGGTCTGCTCAGCGTCATGGCCGGCATGGCTCCGCTGACGCCGCCTGCCTGGCTATGGGGCCTGCTGCTGTTCAACGGGCTGCTGTGGCCGCACGTGGCCTACTGTTGGGCTACCCGCTCGGTAACCCCTTACCAGGCGGAACAGCGCAATTTGCTGCTCGATTCACTGATGGGCGGGTTCTGGACCGCCGCCATGCACTTCAACCCGTTGCCCAGCGTGACCGTGCTGTCGATGATGACCATGAACAACGTATCTGCCGGCGGCAAGCGGCTGGTCGTGCGCGGGGCAGTGGCCCAGCTGGCCGGCATGCTAGTTGCCGTTCTGGTGCTCGGCCCCGGCTTGCAGCTGAACGCCACGCCCCTGCAGGTTTATGCCTGCCTGCCGATGCTGACGCTGTACCCGCTGGCCCTGGGCTGGGTGTGCTATCAACTGGCGATCAAGCTGGCCGACCACAAGCGCCGGCTGAGCGCCCTGACCCTCACAGACAGCCTGACCGGGCTGCTCAACCATGGCGCCTGGAAAGACCTGCTGCTGCTGAAGTTCCAGGCCTGTAAACAGCAACAAGGAGGCGCGGTCATTGCCCTGATCGACATCGACCATTTCAAGACCATCAACGACACCTTCGGCCACGTGGTCGGCGATTGTGTACTGCGCCAGCTCAGTGCCGAGCTACGGCGCAACCTGCGCGATGGCGACCAGGCCGGGCGCTACGGCGGCGACGAGTTCTGCGTCATCCTGCCGGACACCAGCGAAGCTCAGGCCTGCCTCGCCATGGAGCGCCTGCGCGAACGGGTCGCCAACTACCGTAACCCGCAGTTGCCGCACCTGCGTATCAGCCTCAGCATCGGCCTGTCAGCATTCGAGGCTAGCCTCGAGTCCCCGGAACACTGGCTGGAACAGGCGGACAAGGCGCTTTACACCGCCAAGCACGCAGGCCGTGACCAAGTCAATTTTGCCCGCGGCGAGGCTGCGACGCTTAGGCTGGCCTATCCTGATTGAACCTCCTGCCTGATTGCCCGGTGGGGGCTGCTTGAAGGAGCCGCTCGCGCATGGCCAGGACCGCCAACCTTCCACCCGCAAGCCCCACGCCGCGCTTTCAGGTACGCCACCTGATCGCCGGTTTCAGCGCTGTTTTCGGGCTGGCCTGCCTGGTCACCCTCGGAGCGCTGTTCAATATCGCGACCACGCTTGACCAGCAGGAGCGCCAGCGTAGCGCCTTTCATGCGACCCAGGCGCTGGAGCAACGGCTGCTGGCCTCACGCCAGTTTCTGTCCAGCTATGCCGTATGGGATGCCGCCTTCGAGCACCTGGCGGGGAATGCCGACTGGAAGTGGGCCTACGAGGAAAAGAACATAGGCGAGTCGCTGTACAGCGCCAGCGGCTACGAAGGGGTGTTCGTGGTGGAAAACGACCGCACCATCTATGCCTTGTTCAAAGGACAACCCAGCCAGGCAGGCGCCAACACCTATATAGATGCGCCGTTGCAGCCGATCATCGACCTGGCCCGGGCGGCGGCCATTCCCCGCGAGCAGATCACCCGTTTCGTGCTGTTCAATGGCTGGCCGGCCGTACTCAGTGCCGCAGCCGTACGCCCGGACCGCGACGTCACCGACAGCGAGGTAAGCCAGGCGCCAGTGATGCTGTTCGTCGACCAGCTTACCGAAGAAAAACTGGCGCAGCTGGGCAAAGGTGCCGGCCTGGCCGGCATGCATGTGGAAAAGGAAGACATGCAGCAGCATGACCACCTACGTATCGACCTGGGTGACACCGGCTATCACCTGTCCTGGAGCAGCCCGCTGCCTGGTCACCAATTGCTGTGGGCGGTAATGCCAGCCCTGCTGGGCGCGCTGCTGATACTCGGCCTGATCATGCTGTACCTGTTCCGCCTCACCTTGCGCAGCTCGCGGGCAATCGGCCTGACGCTTTCACACTTGCAGCAGAGCAACCAGGCCCTGGAGGCCAGCGAGCAGCGGTTTCGCGCGGTGGCCGAGTCGGCATCCGACTGGATCTGGGAAACCGACCGGCAACAACGCCTGACGTACCTGTCGCAGCGCTTTGCCAATGTCACCGGCTACCCGGTGGACGACTGGCTGGGTCACCCGCTCAACCAGTTGCTGGCCTGCGATACCACGCCGCTCTCACCTTGGCTGGACGCCCTCGCCAACGCAGACCCGCAACAGTTGGCCAACCTGCGCTGTACTTACCGCGACCAGAATGGCCAGAACCGCTACTGCAGGATTTCGGCCCGCGCGATCTGGCATGACGACAAACCCATCGGTTTTCGTGGCACCGCCAGTGACATCACCGACGAGGTCGACGCCCATGCCCGCATCCAGCACCTGTCGCTACACGACCCACTCACCGGCCTGGCGAACCGCAACAAGCTAGCCAGGCACCTGGAGCAGGCCCTGCTGCGCGGCAATGAATCGCCGCCACTGACCTTGCTGCTGCTGGATCTGGACAACTTCAAACCGATCAACGACTCCCTCGGCCATGGCGCCGGGGATGCGGTGCTGCAGGAAGTGGCGACGCGCCTGCGCGACACTACCCGCGATGGCGACCTGGTCGCACGCCTGGGCGGCGATGAGTTCATTGTGGTGCTCAGCGGCATGGACAACCGCAGCGAAGTGGACCGCTTCTGCGCACGGCTGATCGGCCTGCTGCAGCAACCCATCAGCTTTGACAGCCAACCGCTGCACGTCGGGGTCAGTATCGGTGTCGCGCAGACCCGCACCCAAGGCTTCGATGCCGGCGAGCTGATCCGCTGCGCCGACATCGCCCTGTACCAGGCCAAGGCCGATGGCAAGAATACCTGGCGCTACTTTGCCGCTGAAATGAACCAGCAGATCCAGTACCGCCGCCAATTGGAAAACGACTTGCGCCGGGCCCTGCGCAACCAGGAGTTCGTGCTGCACTACCAGCCACGCTACCGCCTCAGCGACCTGCGCATCGTCGCGGTCGAAGCCTTGCTGCGCTGGCAGCACCCACAGGAAGGGTTGCTGGGGCCGGATACCTTCATCCCGCTGGCCGAGCAGAGCGACATCATCGTCGCGCTGGGCCGCTGGGTGCTGCGCGAAGCCTGCCGCACTGCCCACGACTGGCCCGCCGACATTCTGGTTTCGGTGAACCTGTCGCCTGCGCAGTTCCTGCGTAGCGATGTGGTCGCCGACGTGCGCGAGATCCTGCTGGACACCAGCTTCCCGGCCCAGCGCCTGGAGCTGGAAATTACCGAAAACGTGATGCTCAACGACATCGAGGGCGCGCTGGGCACCATGCTGTCACTCAAGGAACTGGGCGTACGCCTGAACATGGACGACTTCGGCACCGGCTACTCATCGCTGGGCTACCTGCGTACCTACCCGTTCGACAGCATCAAGATCGACAAGCGCTTCATCAGTGGCCTGAACAGCAACGGCGGCAGCGACCGCGCCGTGGTGCAGGCCATCATCAACCTGGGTGAGGCGATGGGGTTGACGGTAACTGCCGAGGGAGTAGAGAGCGAACAGCAACTCAGCGCGCTGGAAAAGGACCACTGCCACGAAGTGCAGGGCTTTTACCTGAGCCGGCCGCTGGACAGTGCCGGGCTGGCAGCGCTGCTGCAGCCCCCCTCTCAAAGCACTGCACAGCCCTTGTAGGAGCAGCCTTGTGCTGCGAAGAGGCCGGTACAAGCTGCACAGTTGATGGTGGCTTCACCGGCCTCTTCGCAGCACAAGGCTGCTCCTACAAGGGCCGGGTTTATTGCTGCATGCTGCGTTCGGCCACGATCTCTGGCAGATCCCGGCGGCGCAGGTAGGCGCGCAGTGGCTCAGCAATATTCAAGCGGTCATCCACATGCTGCTCCAGCAGCAGCGCCAGCCGCTCACGGCACAGCGCCATGCGCTGCCCTTGCTCGGCACGCCAGACAAACTCGCTGCAGGGGGTAATGCTGTCGTCGGCCACATCCATGCCGAACGAGTCCTCGGAAAAACGCACGATATGAACGCCGCGCTTGCCATGAAAACCGACAAAGCCCTTGAGCTGGTCGGCGGCATTGCAGATGTCCTGGGAAGTGATGGCCATGACGTAACCTCGCAATGATATCGGAAGATACGCACGCCTGGCGGAGATCGGTCGCCTCTACCGGGCAACTCGCAAACTGGAGCCTAACGCAAGTGCCAGGCCGTTCGCCAAGGTTTTTCGTGCTTGCCCCGCACGTCTGCACCTGCGCCCGGCACCCTGTTCAGCGTTCACTTGGCGCTGGGTCGACCTGCGACGCCAGCACCGACGCCAGCCACTGCATGAACGCCTGAACCCGGCGCGGAACGTGCCGTTGCCGGGCATACAACAGCGACACCGGCATGGCCGGGGCCTGCCAGTCTTCCAGCAGTGAAACCAGCTCGCCCCGCTGCAGGTGCTCGGCAACCCCCACCGCCGGTACCTGAATCAGCCCCAGCCCGGCCAGGCAAGCCGCCGAGTACGCCTCGGCGTTGTTGACCGTGACCACACCCGCCATGGCCTGATAGTGCAGCTCATCCCCTTGCAGGTACTCGAACCCGGCGCTGCGTGCACCCAGGTTGCGCACGTAATGCACCAGCTGGTGCCCGGCCAGTTCCTGCGGCGTCTGCGGTACCCCGTAGCGGGCCAGGTACGCGGGGCTGGCACAGTTGCGCATGCTCAATTGCCCGACCGGCCGTGCCACAACATCCAGGTCATGCAGGGTACCTATGCGCATCACGCAGTCGAACCCTTCGCGCAGCAGATCCACCTGGCGGTCAGTACAACTGAGCTCCACCTCCAGCCGCGGAAAGCGCTGCAGAAACTGCGGCAACGCCGGGATGATGACCCGCCGGGCCATCATGGTCGGCAGGTCGATGCGCAGGCGCCCGGCCAGCTCGGCATCGTCGGCCCTGAACAGGCTCTCGATCTCGTCCATGCCTGACAGCAGGTCTTTGCTGCGCTCGTACAGCAAGGCGCCATCCTGGGTCGCCTGTACCCGGCGGGTAGTACGGTTGAACAACTGCGTACCCAGCAAGCGTTCCAGCGCCTTTACCTGCTCTGACACGGTCGAGCGTGGCAGCCCCAGGCTCTCGGCAGCCAGGGTGAAGCTGCGGACTTCACTGACCCGCACGAAGGTGCGCAACAATTCAAGCTTGTTCATTCGGGCATCGACTATCCGGTTCTGGCGAACAGTATTTCCATTTTTACAGGATTTAACAGCCTCGCGCCGACCAATAATCTGACCTCATCCACCCACCCTGAGGTTTTCACCATGACTCGCAAAATTGCCCTGATCACTGGCGCCAGCCGCGGCCTTGGCCGTAATGCCGCCGAACACCTGGCCGCACGCGGTATCGATGTGATCGGCACTTACCACAGCAAGGCGGACGAAGCCCAGGCCGTCGTTGCCCGACTGGAACAGGCCGGGGTCAAGGCGGCCATGCTGCAACTGGACGTCAGCGACAGCAGCAGTTTTGCCAGCTTCGCCGAGCGCCTGGGCAGCACGCTGCAGCAGCACTTTGGCCGCGAGCGTTTTGACTTTCTGGTTAACAATGCCGGGATCGGCCTGAACGTGCCGTACATCGAAACCAGCGAGGCGCAGTTCGACCAGTTACTGAATATTCAGCTGAAAGGGCCGTTCTTCCTCACTCAGCGCCTGCTGCCGCTGTTGGTCGACAATGGCCGCATCGTCAACATTTCCACCGGCCTGGCGCGCTTTGCACTGCCGGGGTATGCCGCCTATGCCGCGATGAAGGGCGCCATGGAGGTGCTGACCCGCTACCAGGCCAAGGAACTGGGCGCGCGTGGCATCCGGGTGAACATTCTGGCGCCGGGGGCGATCGAGACCGATTTTGGTGGCGGCGTGGTGCGGGATAACCAGCAGGTGAATGAGTACATTGCCGGCAATACGGCGCTGGGCCGCGTGGGCTTGCCGGATGATATCGGCGCAGCGATTGCGCTGTTGCTGGAAGACGGCAATGGCTGGATTACCGGGCAACGGCTGGAAGTGTCGGGCGGCATGTTCCTCTGAGGCTCACGGCACGCCAGGCGATGCGCCGTACCTGCAGGAGCAGCCTTGCGCTGCGAAGAGGCCGGCATGGCCAACACAACTACATTGCCTGTACTGGCCGCTTCGCAGCACAAGGCTGCTACAAGTTAGCAAGGCAGCACCATCACTGCTCGCCCCGGTCTTCATGCACCTGCACGCTCGCGGTCATGCCTGCACTCAGGGTCACCCCTTCCGGTACCTGGTCCAGGCGAATCCTTACGGGTATGCGTTGGGCCAGCCGCACCCAGTTGAAGGTTGGCTCTACCTCCGGCAGCAACTGGCTGTCCGGGTTGCTGTTGCGGTCGGTGATGCCGCGGCTGATGCTCTCCACATGCCCCTGCATCGGCTCGCCCGCACCCATCAGCCAGACTTTCACCGTGTCTCCCACGCGAATACGCGGCAGCTTGGTTTCCTCGAAGTAGGCCTGGATATAGAAGGTTGAATCATCCACCAGGGCCATTACCGATTGCCCGGTGTTCACATAGTTACCCTCGGCCAGACGCAGGTTGGTGATATGCCCGCTGCGTGGCGCCCGCACTTCACTGCGCGCCAGGTTGATCTTGGCAACCTGCAACTGCGCTTCGGCTTCATGCAGTTCGCCACGCGCAATGGCTGCATTGATCTGGGCATTTTCACGCAGTTCGGCACTGATCGCTTCTGGCCCCAGGGCGGTACGCCGGGCTGCCTCGCGCTCGCGCAAGCGCAGTTGCTGCGCGCGGGTCTCAGTCACCGCACTGGCCTGGTCGAAGGCCGCCTGGAAGCGCTCGCGGTCGATGCTCATCAACAGGTCGCCAGCCTTGACCTGCTGGTTATCACGGGCCTTGAGCTCACGTACCCAGCCGGACACGTCAGGGGCGATCACCACCACATCGGCGCGCACACGGGCGTCGCGGGTCCAGGGCGTAAGCATGTAGTACTGCCACAGCTGGTAGCCGGCCCACACGGCCAGAGCCACCACACACAGCGTCACCAGGGTACGTACGGCCGCACGCATCGAAACACTCCTTTATAAAGCTCCCAGCAGCCTCACCACCAGGAACAACACACAAACGAACAGCGCTGCATCGAACAACGCTTCATGCCAGATCCAGCGCCCCAACGGCGTCGCCTGCACCACCAGGCGCAACACGCCGGTTATCACCAGCGCCAGCAACACATAAAGCAGAAACGGGCTGAGCAGCACGCCGCCCACTTCCCATTCACGCAACCCCATGGGCTTCCTCCTGCCAACGGCACCACTTGCCCCAGCTTTTCTGCAACTGCAGCACAGCCCCTTCGGCCAGCCGCAGCGGGTCACTCGCAGGCAGCCGACGCAAGGCGGCAATGAATTGTTCACTGGCGGCGTCCAGGCGCTGCCCACGCCCGGCGGCCGGCCCTTTGGCCAATACCGCCTCCACCTGCTGCAAGTACTCGCGCTCGGCCCGCCCCAAGGGGGCCTGGGCAACCGCCAGGCACATGCGCAGGTGCACCAGTTCATCGCCGATATCCAGCCCGTGCAGGCCGTCATCCCAGCGCTTGCGCTCGTTTTCGGGCAGCTCGCCAGCATGCCGCGCCAGTTGCATCAGGCGGTCGGCCATGCGCCCGCCAAACCAGCTGTCGGCGCCGCGCAGGTCGCGCCTGGTCAGGCGCACCAAGTCGCTCTGGGTGGCGGCACGCAGGCGCCGGCCCAGCCAGGCCGGGTGGCGGAATACCAGTAACCGGAAGGCCATCACCGCTGCCGACACCCCTACCAGCATCGCCAACGCACTGTTGAGCATGGTCGCCACACCAAACTGCATGGCGTTGAGCGGGGATACCAGCACGATGAAGTGCAGGCAATAGGAAGTGGCGGTGGCCCCGGTGCGTGGGTGGGCCATGCCCAATGCGCCGAGAAACAGCGGCACGCCCATGCCCAGGCAAAGCATGGCGAAGCTGCTCCATTGCGGCAGCAGGATCTGCCCCACCAGAAACGCCGCAGGTATCGCCAGGAAGATCCCGCGCAGGAAGCTCAGGCCAATCTGCGCGCCGTTCTCGCGGCTGGCGAACAGGCTGCAGACCACGCAAGTCAACACCAGGCCTCCCGGCGCCGAAGGCCACGCTGTCGCCAGCCAGAAGCCGCTCATCACCAGAAAAGCCAGTGCGCTGCGTGAGCCGAACAGCAAGGCCAGCGACCAGTCGCGGTGCACGGCCAGGCCTTGGGATACATCCTTGGGCGCCCTGCCCGCCTCCACATCCTCCAGCGCCAGGCTGGCGGCCATGGCGTAATCCAGTAGCAAGGCCATGCGCGCCAGGCAGTAGTGCTCCGTCGAACTGATCTGCTCATCATGGGCGGCATCCCAGATGCGCTGGCGCAGCAGCAACAGGCTGGGCTGGTCGGGTTTGGCCAGAAGCGCGCGCACCTCTTCCAGCCAGTGTGCCAGGTGTGCTGCCTCACGCTCATCGAGTTGCCGCCACTGCCGGCGCACCGAGCGCGAGATGCGCAACAGCACCATCAGCTTCTGGCTGAGACCACGAATGGCGCGAGCTCGCTGGCGCCCGCGGTTGCCTTCGAACCAGGCATGTTCACGCTGGCTGTCGATGGCAACGATACGCCCCAGGCTCTCCAGCAAGCCTTTGCGCGCCTCGTCCTCGCCGCCCAGCATGGCACTGGCAGCCTGCAGGCCGTTCTGCCAGGCCTGCCGCGCCTGCCCGCCCAATTGCTGCTCCACCCGCATTGGCCAGAGCAAGGCACTGGTGGCGGTGGCGCAAAAAATGCCCAGGCAGATCTCGGTACACCGTGCCACGGCCTGGTCGAACACCTGCAACGGGTGGTCGATGGCCGGCAAGGCAATAATCGCCGCGGTGTAGCCAGCCAATACAAAGGCATAGGCCCAGGCGCTGCGCAGTTGGGTCGAGGCAGCAGTGCACAGCGCCAACCACAGCGCCAGGGTAATGAGGAACAAGCCAGGGGTCTGGGCAAACAGGCCGATGAACACCACTGACATGACCGTGCCGACCAAGGTACCGGCCAGCCGTGCCAGGCCTTTCTGCACCACCATCCCTGACAGTGGCTGGGCGACGATGAAGGCGGTCATCAGTGCCCAGGACGGCTGCTCCAGGCCCCAGCGCATCGCCAGCCACAACGCCAGGCCGCCACCGAGCAAGGTCTTGATGGCGAACTTGAGGGCGAGGCTGGTGGGGGCGAACAGGGCCTGAAGAGTGATGGGCACTAGGCGGACCTTGCGGGGGATGGTCGTACTGGAAAGATAGACAATGATGAGGAGGATAATGCGGAAACGATTAATTAGCTAGCTAATCATCTTTATTGGAACATCGGTAAGCCTGTGCCGGCCCTTTCGCAGCACCAGGCTGCTCCTACAGAGATCCCGTAGAGCCAGGCATCACGCTCAACCTGTAGGAGCAGCCTTGTGCTGCGAAAGTGCCGGCACAGGCAACACTTAAATCCCAGGCAAAAAAATGGGCGACCGAAGTCGCCCTAAATGCCTTGCGTGCTCGTGTACCCGAAAGGTCAGCGCGGCTTGCGCTTGTTCGAGTCCTTCCAGATGAAAATGCCCAGACCGGCAAAGAAAGCGACCATCAACCCGACCGTTACCACACCAGCGATAACCACGTTGTCGAAGAACATGCTGGCCTCCCATTCGTCTGCCGTTGTCCGATGGGTGAACGTTAACCAATGTGAGGGGGGAGAAAATTGATCGGGGTCAATGGTGCCCGGGGCCGGGCACGCGAGGCGGGTGCAGGGTTGACCTGCGTCAAGTTTCAGCGCTTCTTCGGTTTGCCCTTGGGCTTCTTTTTCTTGCTGGTGCTCAACGGCAGGGCCTGCTCGAACGCGTTGCGCATTTCGTTCAGGCGCTTTTCCTTGAGGTCGTGGACGCGCTTGGCGCGTTCGGCATCAAAATCGATGAGGTTGTCTTGGCTCATGGGCGGGCTCGACGATCAACTGAGGCTTGCATGATGAAGCCAGGCGCAGGCGCTGACCAGCCCCGCGTCAGACTTCGATATCCACCAGCAGCCCCTGGCGTACGTGCTCGCCCATCAACGGGGCGACCGGCACGGTGTTGTCAGCGTTGACCTCGTCACCTGGCACGGCACTGTAGCGATCCTGGTCGCCCTGCTTGCGACGTTGCTGCTGGCGCCGCTGCTCCTCGCGCAGCAACAGCACCTGCTCCTGCGGGTCGCGCTGGTGCTTGAGGTCGATGCCACTTTCGCTGGACGTAGGCTGCGCCGGCACCACCGGCTTGATGTCGGGGGTCGGCTTGACCGGGTCCAGTTGCGAGGTCACCGGGGCAGCGCTGAGCGGGATGATTGGCGGCAGCATGGACGTTCTCCTATGCCCCCTGTATCGGCAGGCGCGGGTTTACCTTGATGTCATGGACAACAATTACTCGGCTTCGTCGTCAGGATCATCGTCGCTTGGCGGGCTGGCTTCGCTCCAGGGCCGCTTGTAAACCTGCTGCCAGACCGCATCCATGTGGTCGCGCAGCACCTGCGGCGCGGCTTTGAGCGAGGCACTGTCATCCCGGTCACCGCCGATCGGCTCCTCACCCGCCGGGCTGATCAGTGACTGGCCGGTGATGGTGTAGCTGGCCTGCCCTTCGCGCATCTCGATAGCGATATCGTGCGGGTCGATGCCGCCGCCACAGAAGGCATGGCTGGCCACCGTAACCTCGGCCACATCATCCTTGTTCAGGTCGCTGACATCACTGACGTCGGTATAGAAGTCCACGTCCAGGTCCAGCCCCGGGCAGGTGGTTTCCTGCTCGATCTGCCAGCGCGCCTTGAATGCATCGCTTTCGGCAGTGCGCCCGTACAGGGTGGCCTTGAGTACCACCTTGTCCACTTCCTGCTCGCTTTCCGGGTCGCTGGCCTGGCCATCGCTGCGGCTCAATACCAACAGGCCTTCACCGTCGCGGTCACGAAAGTGCACGCTCTTGATCGGCGTCTGCACGCCCAGGACCTCAAGTTGCTCCATCGGGATGGCCGGCAAGGTCTCAAAGTTTTTCTGCTCGCAGGCGGCCAGCAGCAACAGGCTGCCCACGGCCATGGAAGCGCTGATCCAGCGGTGCTTGGCAGACATGTTGATCCGAGGCCCTCGTCAGCTGCACGGTGCAGGACGATGAAACGGCTAGACTGACTAACTTCCTGTTGTCGATCGGCACCTTTCGGTGCGTTCGCACTTTGGTCTGACCGGCCGATCCGTTAACATAATCGGCTTTTTCATCGCGGGAGTTCAGGCAGTATGGCGCAGCAGTATCAACCGGGGCAACGCTGGATCAGCGACAGCGAAGCAGAGCTCGGCCTGGGTACCATCCTGGCGCAGGATGGCCGCCTGTTGACCGTGCTCTACCCGGCCACTGGCGACACACGCCAGTATTCCCTGCGCAACGCGCCGCTGACCCGCGTGCGCTTCTCGCCAGGTGACCAGATCACCCACTTCGAGGGCTGGAAGCTGACCGTGCGCGAAGTCGACGACATCGACGGGCTGATGGTCTACCACGGCCTGGACGGTCAGAACCAGCCGCGTACCCTGCCAGAAACCCAGCTGTCGAACTTCATCCAGTTCCGCCTGGCAAGTGACCGGCTGTTTGCAGGGCAGATCGACCCCCTGTCGTGGTTCAGCCTGCGCTACAACACCCTGCAGCACACCAGCAAGCAGATGCAGTCGGCGCTGTGGGGCCTGGGTGGCTGCCGCGCGCAACCGATCGCCCACCAGCTGCACATCGCTCGCGAAGTCGCCGACCGCAGCGCCCCGCGGGTACTGCTGGCCGACGAAGTGGGCCTGGGTAAAACCATCGAGGCCGGCCTGGTGATCCATCGCCAGCTGCTCTCGGGCCGCGCCAGCCGCGTGCTGATCCTGGTACCGGAAAACCTCCAGCACCAGTGGCTGGTGGAAATGCGCCGCCGCTTCAACCTGCAAGTGGCCCTGTTCGATGCCGAGCGCTTTATCGAAAGCGACGCCAGCAACCCGTTCGAGGATGCCCAGCTGGCGCTGGTTGCACTGGAATGGCTGGTCGACGACGAAAAGGCCCAGGACGCATTGTTTGCCGCTGGCTGGGACATGATGGTCGTCGACGAGGCCCACCACCTGGTCTGGCACGAAGACCAAGTCAGCGCCGAATACGGCCTGGTCGAGCAACTGGCCCAGGTGATTCCGGGCGTGCTGCTGCTCACCGCCACCCCCGAGCAGCTTGGCCAGGACAGCCACTTCGCCCGCCTGCGCCTGCTCGACCCCAACCGCTTCCACGACCTGGCCGCCTTCCGCGCCGAGAGCGAGCACTATCGCCCGGTGGCTGAAGCCGTGCAGGAGCTACTCGATGAAGGCCGCCTGTCGCCCAAGGCCCACGCCACCATCCAGGGTTTCCTGGGTGCCGAAGGCGAAGCCCTGTTGGCTGCAGTCAGCGACGGCGACAGCCAGGCCAGCGCACGCCTGATCCGCGAGCTGCTGGACCGCCACGGCACCGGCCGCGTCCTGTTCCGTAACACCCGTGCGGCGATCCAGGGCTTCCCCGAGCGCCAGTTGCACCCTTACCCGCTGGCCACACCCGAGCAGTACCGCGACCTGCCAGCCGGCGAGCACGCCGAGCTGTACCCGGAAGTCGCCTTCCAGGCCCAGGGTGATGTGGCTGACGACGAGCGTTGGTGGCGTTTCGACCCGCGCGTCGACTGGCTGATCGACACCCTGAAGATGCTCAAGCGCACCAAGGTACTGGTCATCTGCGCGCACGCCGAAACCGCCATGGACCTGGAAGACGCCCTGCGCGTGCGCTCCGGCATCCCGGCCTCGGTGTTCCATGAAGGCATGAACATCCTCGAGCGCGACCGCGCCGCCGCCTACTTCGCCGACGAAGAATTCGGTGCGCAAGTGCTGATCTGCTCCGAGATCGGCAGCGAAGGCCGCAACTTCCAGTTCGCCCATCACCTGGTGATGTTCGACCTGCCAGCACACCCGGACCTGCTCGAACAGCGCATCGGCCGCCTTGACCGGATCGGCCAGAAGCACACCATCCAGTTGCACATCCCGTACTTGCTGGGCAGCCCGCAAGAGCGCCTGTTCCAGTGGTACCACGAAGGCCTTAACGCCTTCCTCAACACCTGCCCCACCGGCAACGCCCTTCAGCACCAGTTCGGCCCACGCCTGCTGTCGCTGCTTGAAGGTGGCGAGAGCAAGGCCTGGGATTCCCTGGTGAACGACGCCCGCAGCGAGCGCGAGCGCCTGGAAGCCGAACTGCACACTGGCCGCGACCGCCTGCTGGAGCTCAACTCCGGCGGTGCCGGCGAAGGCCAGGCGCTGGTCGAGGCCATTCTCGAACAGGACGACCAGTTTGCCCTGCCGATCTACATGGAAACCCTGTTCGACGCCTTCGGCATCGACAGCGAAGACCATTCCGAGAACGCCCTGATCCTCAAGCCGAGCGAAAAGATGCTCGATGCCAGCTTCCCGCTGGGCGACGACGAAGGCGTGACCATCACCTACGACCGTGCCCAGGCGCTGTCGCGCGAGGACATGCAGTTCCTCACCTGGGAGCACCCTATGGTGCAGGGCGGCATGGACCTGGTGCTGTCCGGCTCTATGGGCAACACCGCCGTGGCACTGATCAAGAACAAGGCACTCAAGCCGGGCACCGTCCTGCTCGAATTGCTGTTCGTCAGCGAGGTGGTGGCACCACGCAGCCTGCAGCTGGGCCGCTACCTGCCGCCGGCGGCACTGCGCTGCCTGCTCGACGCCAACGGCAACGACCTGGCCTCCCGCGTGGCTTTCGAAACCCTCAACGAGCAGCTCGAAAGCGTGCCGCGTGCCAGCGCCAACAAGTTCGTCCAGGCCCAGCGGGACGTGCTCGCCAAGCGCATCAGTGGCGGTGAAGAGAAGATCATGCCGACCCACGTCGAGCGCGTAGCCGAAGCCCAGCGCCGTCTGGCAGCCGAGGCCGACGAAGAGCTCGCCCGCCTGGTGGCACTGCAAGCGGTCAACCCAAGCGTGCGCGACAGCGAAATCGACGCCCTGCGCAAGCAGCGTGAAGACGGCCTGGCGATGCTGGACAAGGCCGCCTTGCGCCTGGAGGCCATTCGCGTGCTGGTGGCTGGCTGATCTGACACGCCCGCTGGTGGCCTGACCACCATTTTGTAGGAGCAGCCTTGTGCTGCGAAGAGGCCGTATGCCCCACAACATTATTGTGAGGCTTACGGCCTCTTCGCAGCACAAGGCTGCTCCTACACGTATATGCCCCTCTTTATGCCTGATGGCGATTGGGTTGATAACCAAATCGTAGAAATCAATATGCCATTATTCAGGAAGGCTTAAACACCTCTTCCTATACTGCCTCTGGACAGTCTGCACAGGGTTGTAGAGCAGACGAGTGAAAACTCGATCATGGGGCACTCAATGGAATGGCTGGGGCTGCAACTGTTCGCCGACCTTCCGGCAACCGGGCGCATCGTTATCGATTGCCGCCATGAACCGTTCCTGGTGCTGCTTGCCTACTTCGTTGCCAGCGCGGCTTGCTTCGCGACCCTCGACATGGCCGAGCGCCACTCCCACAGCGAAGACCCCACTGCCCACCGACAATGGCACATGCTTGGCGCCTGCTGCCTGGCCGGTGGCATCTGGGCCATGCACTTCATCAGCATGCTGGCCTTCCAGGCGCCGGTGGAGGTGCACTACGACGTTTCCCTTACCATTCTTTCGCTGCTCATCGCCCTGGGCGTCGCCTGGGTGACCATGCACAGCCTCGACCGCAGCCAGATGCGCGCGCATCACTTCCTGCTGAGCGCAGTACTGATCGGCCTGGGCATCATCCTCATGCACTTTGTGGGCATGGCTGCGATGCAAACCGGCGCCCAGCAGTACTACCAGACTGGCCTGTTGCTGGTCTCTGCTGCCCTTGCCCTGCTCACCAGCCTGGCAGCGTTGTGCCTGGCCCGGTACTTGCGCAATGGCAGCGGCACGCTGCACCAGGCCATGAAGTACGGCGCCAGCCTGCTGATGGCCGGTGGTATCGTCGCCACCCACTTTACCGCCATGTCGGCCATGACCCTGGTGATCCCGGCCGATACCGCACTGCGCCTGCCCTCTGGTGACAACAGCCTGCAACTGGGGCTGGGCATCGGCTTCATCACCCTGCTTATCAGTGGCGCCAGCATCAGCGCCGCACTGGCCGACAAGAAGCTGCAGAGCAAGGAGCACGACCTGCGCCGGGTCAGCATACTGCTCAGCCAACTGGACCAGGCCCGCGCCTCGCTGCAGCAGGCCGCGCACTACGACGCCCTGACCAATCTGGTAAACCGCCGTGGCTTCAACCAGGTGTTCGCCGAGCGCCTGGCCGATCACCAGGCCACGGAAAACCGCCTGGCAGTGATGTTCCTCGACATCGACCACTTCAAGCGCATCAACGACAGCCTTGGCCACGACGCTGGCGACGAACTGCTCAAGGTGATCGCCAACCACATCAAGGCCGCCACCCGCAATCAGGACCTGGTTGCACGCCTGGGAGGCGACGAGTTCTGCGTGGTCACCAGCCTCAACAGCTGCGACGAAGCCCGCCACCTGGCACAGCGCATCATGCAACGGATGAAAGAGCCCATCGACCTGGGTGGGCGGCGCATGGTCATGACCACCAGCATTGGCATCAGCATTTTCCCCGACGATGGCAACAGCGCCGAAGAACTGCTCAAGCATGCCGACCTCGCCCTTTACCAGTCCAAGGATAGCGGGCGCAACAGCCTGCACTTTTTCAACCACAACCTGAAAACCCAGGCCTCCTTTGCCCTGCAACTGGAAGAAGAGCTGCGCCTGGCCCTGCTCGAAGAGCGTGGCCTGTGCGTGCATTACCAACCTATCTTCGACATGCACAGCGGGCAGGTGGCCAAGCTCGAAGCCCTGGTGCGCTGGCATCACCCCCAGCACGGCCTGCTGGCGCCCGATCGCTTCATCGGCATTGCCGAAGCCAACGGCCTGATCATCGACCTTGACCTGTGGGTGATGCGCCACGCCTGCGCCGACCTGGCGCACCTGCAGCGCCACGGTTATGGCGACATCAAGGTGACGGTGAATTGCTCAGCCGTAACCCTCAGCCACGATGAACTGCCCAACGAAGTGGAGAAGGCGCTGTTCCACGCCGGGCTCGCGCCCCGGAACCTGGAGCTGGAAGTGACCGAAAACGCCCTGATGGGCGATATCCAGCGTACCGTCAACCTGCTCAAGCGCGTGCGTGCCCTTGGCGTGGCGCTGTCGATCGACGACTTCGGTACCGGCTACTCGTCACTGGCCTACCTCAAGCGCCTGCCGCTGGACGTGCTGAAGATTGACCGCACCTTCCTGCAGGATGTGCCGGGCAGCCAGAAGGACCGCGAGATCGTCCAGGCGATCATCGTCATGGCGCATACCCTGCACCTGCAGGTTGTCAGCGAAGGCGTAGAAACCGTCGAACAGCAGGCATTCCTTGAAGCCCATGGCTGCGACTACCTGCAGGGCTACCTGCTGGGCCGCCCGGTACCGTTGGCCGATCTGCGGCCGCTACTTGAGCGGCTGCAGCGCCAAAGCGAGGGAGTCAGCCCTTGTTGCGGTACAGTTCTACAAGGGTCGCCGGATCTTTTTGCAGGTAACCCTGGCTACCGTGCAGGCGCATCAGCTGCGCGGCGAGGCCACTGAGCGGCGTCGCCGAACCCTGCTCACGGGAAAACTTGACTGCGCCGTCGAGGTCTTTGAGCAGCGTGCGCACGTGCCACTTGATTGGCTCGAAGCGGCTTTCGGCCATTTGCGGCGCGAGGATCTGCAGTGGTTTGGAATCGGCAAAGCCACCCGCCAGTGCTTCGGCGATCAGCGTCGCGTCCACCCCGGACTGCTCGGCCAGCGCCACCACTTCGGCGATTACCAGCGCATTGCACGCCACGATCATCTGGTTGCAGGCCTTGGTCACCTGCCCGGCCCCCACAGCCCCCATGTGCGTCACGCGCTGACCAAGCACGTGCAGCACTGGGCGTGCTCGCTCTAGGTCGGCCGCTTCACCGCCAACCATGATCGCCAAGGTACCGGCCTCGGCACCGGGTGTGCCGCCAGACACCGGGGCATCCAGCCAGGCCATGCCGCACAGTACCGCGAGTTCGGCGGCCATATCACGGGTGGCGGTGGGCTCCAGGCTGGAGAAATCGATCAGCAACTGGCCACTGCGCCCACCGTGAGCAATGCCGTGCTCGCCGAACACCACCTCGCGGACCACGGCCGTGTCGGCCAGGCACAGCAGTACCATGTCGCTGCCCTGGCACAATTCGGCGGGGCTGCTGGCCAGGCGCGCGCCGGCAGCGACCAGCGCAGCACACTTGTCCGGGCTGCGGTTCCACACGGTCAGCGGGTACCCCGCCGCCAGCAGGCGTCGGCACATGGGCAGGCCCATCAGGCCAATGCCGGCGAATCCAAGCGAAGGTAGTGCAGTGCTCATCAATGACTCCTGGCTATTCGAATTGTTTTCCAGGCTGGCCGGAACGGTGGACACATTACGCATCCCGTAAACTGTTACCGCCACGCCGAATTGTTACTTACCTCTACCCGCCTTGAACGCCTTCAAGCACCAAAACGGGGCTGCTGCGCATTTTTGCGCACCAAAAAAGATCATGCTTCAGTCGGGCGCTTCGCCTGAATCACGATGAACGGCGAAACCACCACGGCCCAGATCTCTGGATCGCGGCTTTGCAGGTCCAGTGCCTGCTCGGCCGATACCGGCCCAACAGTGCCATCACTACGCCACTTGGCGAAGATCTCGCTGCGATTCTCGGCCATTGCCTCGGCAACGGTGATCAGGTCGAGGCTGGGGTCGACCCAAATCAGGTCACCCTTGGCCCAGAAACGCTCCAGGGCTTTCCACTCGATGATTGCCGTCTCGCCAAGCAATTTGGCATAGAGGGTGCTTGTTTGATCAGTCATGGGCGTGTATCCGCAAAAATCGGCCAATAAAAAAGGTCGGCATTTTTGCAGAAAAACCCAGGTACAAATATGTAATTTGGTCGATTGACCCCGAACTTGTGGGGCGGGGTCGCAGATACAGGCCATTTGATGGCGCCTTTTTGTATCTTTCTGTCGAGCACGCGACAACCCAGGAAACAGGCACTTTTTGACGGCTTTCCAAGCGCTCAAACAGCGCTCTACACTGTACCGGTACAGTTCCGGGACATGTTCCGGGGGAAGGTGGGCTTGCGCGTTGGCATGGCCACGCTGCAAATCCCGCCCGGTCTGTAGCCCTGGCCGCCAGGACTATAAGAATTACAACAGAATGAGTGGAGCACTATGATCAAGATTTCCAAGCTGTTCGCCGCAATGGTACTGGCCGGGGTAGCCAGCCATTCGTTTGCCGCCGATACCATCAAGATCGGCATCGCCGGTCCGAAGACGGGTCCTGTGACCCAGTACGGCGACATGCAGTTCATCGGCGCCAAACAGGCCATCAAGGACATCAACGCCAAGGGCGGCGTCGATGGCAAAATGCTTGAAGCCAAGGAATACGACGACGCGTGCGACCCTAAACAGGCCGTGGCAGTCGCCAACAAAGTGGTCAACGACGGTGTCAAGTTCGTCATTGGCCACCTGTGCTCCAGCTCTACCCAGCCTGCGTCCGACATCTATGAAGACGAAGGCGTGATCATGATCACCCCCGCCGCCACCAGCCCGGAAATCACCGCGCGTGGCTATAAAATGATCTTCCGTACCATTGGCCTGGACAGCGCCCAGGGCCCAGCGGCCGGCAACTACATCGCCGACCACGTCAAGCCGAAGGTCGTTGCGGTGCTGCACGACAAGCAGCAGTACGGTGAAGGCATCGCCACCGCGGTCAAGCAGACCCTGGAAAGCAAAGGCACCAAGGTTGCCGTGTTCGAAGGCCTGAACGCGGGTGACAAGGACTTCTCCTCGATCATCCAGAAGCTCAAGCAGAACAATGTCGACTTCGTCTACTACGGCGGCTACCACCCAGAGCTGGGCCTGATCCTGCGCCAGGCACAGGAAAAAGGCCTGAAAGCCAAGTTCATGGGCCCAGAGGGTGTGGGTAACGACTCGATCTCGCAGATCGCCCAGAACGCCTCCGAAGGCCTGCTGGTCACCCTGCCGAAGTCGTTCGACGCCGACCCTAAAAACAAGGCCATCGTCGACGCCATCAAGGCCGACGGCAAAGACCCGAGCGGCCCGTTCGTGTTCCCTGCCTACTCGGCTGTCCAACTGATCGCCGAAGGCATCAAAGCGGCCAAGTCCGAAGACGCCGAGAAGGTGGCAGAAGCCATCCACGCCGGTACCTTCAAGACCCCGACCGGCGACCTGTCGTACGACGCCAAAGGCGACCTGAAAGACTTCAAGTTCGTGGTATACGAATGGCACTTCGGCAAGCCGAAGACCGAAGTCTCCCCTCAGTAACTGCGTGACTAAATAGCTGACCGTAGAAGCCCACTGTGCGAGCAGTGGGCTTTGTTTTACGAGGTTCATGGGCCCGACTCCCGCGATCCGGGGGCGGGCCCACCTGAAAATCTTAAAACCGTCACCCGCGGTTTCCTGGCATACCCCCGCCAGCGAAATGCAAATCAGGTTTTTAGGAGCGCTGTAATGCCTGAGATCTACCATTTCTTCCAACAACTGGTTAATGGATTGACCATCGGCAGCACCTATGCCTTGATCGCCATCGGCTACACGATGGTGTACGGCATCATTGGCATGATCAACTTCGCCCACGGCGAGGTGTACATGATCGGTTCCTACGTGGCCTTCATCGCCCTGGCGGGCCTGGCCATGATGGGCATCCATTCGCTGCCGATCCTGATGACCGTTGCCTTCGTCGCGACGATCTTCGTCACCAGTGCCTATGGTTACAGTATCGAACGGGTTGCCTACCGCCCCTTGCGCAACAGCAACCGTCTGATCCCGCTGATTTCCGCCATCGGCATGTCGATCTTCCTGCAGAACACCGTCTTGCTGTCGCAAGACTCCAAGGACAAGTCCATCCCCAACCTGATCCCCGGAAGTTTCTCGTTCGGGCCAGGCGGTGCGGAGGAAGTTCTGATCAGCTACATGCAGATCCTGGTGTTCGTGGTCACCCTCGTGGCAATGACCCTGCTCACCCTGTTCATCTCCCGTTCCCGCCTGGGCCGCGCCTGCCGCGCCTGCGCCGAAGACATCAAGATGGCCAACCTGCTGGGCATCAACACCAACAACATCATCGCCCTCACCTTCGTCATCGGTGCCGCCCTGGCGGCGGTGGCGGCCGTGCTGCTGAGCATGCAGTACGGGGTGATCAACCCCAACGCCGGTTTCCTGGTGGGCCTCAAAGCCTTCACCGCGGCGGTGCTGGGTGGCATCGGCAGCATTCCGGGCGCCATGCTCGGCGGGCTGGTGCTGGGCGTAGCCGAAGCCTTTGGCGCCGACATCTTCGGCGACCAGTACAAGGACGTGGTGGCATTCGGCTTGTTGGTTCTTGTCCTGCTATTCCGGCCGACCGGCATCCTGGGCCGCCCGGAGGTTGAAAAAGTATGAGCAAAAATCTCAAACAGGCGTTCTTCAGCGCCTTGCTGGTCTGGGCCGTGGCCTTCCCGGTGCTGGGCCTGAAACTGAGCATCGACGGCATCAGCCTGGTCGTGCACAGCCAGGGTTCGTTCACCATCAGCATCATCGCCGTGTGCTCGGTATTGATGTTCCTGCGCGTGCTGTTCGACAAGCAGTGGAGTTCGGTGATGGGCCGCCGTTCGGATCGCAAGCTGATCCCGCCGGCCGTCAGCAACTACCTGACCCTGCCCAAGACCCAGCGCTATGTGATCATTGGTCTGATCGTTGCGGCACTGGTGTGGCCGTTCTTCGGCTCGCGCGGTGCGGTCGACATCGCCACGCTGATCCTGATCTACGTGTTGCTGGGCCTGGGCCTGAACATCGTGGTCGGCCTGGCGGGCCTGCTCGACCTCGGTTACGTCGGCTTCTATGCCGTCGGCGCCTACAGCTACGCCATGCTCTCGCACTACCTGGGCTGGAGCTTCTGGGTGTGCCTGCCGATTGCCGGCCTGATGGCCGCCACCTTCGGCTTCCTGCTTGGCTTCCCGGTGCTGCGCCTGCGCGGTGACTACCTGGCGATCGTGACCCTTGGCTTCGGCGAGATCATCCGCCTGTTCCTGCGCAACCTCACCGACTGGACCGGCGGCCCCAACGGCATCAGCAACATCCCCAAGCCGGAGTTCTTCGGCCTGACCTTCGAACGCCGTGCCGCCGAGGGCATGCAGACCTTCCACGAGTTCTTCGGGCTGGAATACAACTCGATCAACAAGGTCATCTTCCTCTACCTGGTAGCCCTGCTGCTGGCCCTGCTCGCGCTGTTCGTGATCAACCGCCTGCTGCGCATGCCGATCGGCCGCGCTTGGGAAGCCCTGCGTGAAGACGAGATCGCCTGCCGTGCGCTGGGCCTGAACCCGACCATCATCAAGCTCTCGGCCTTCACCCTCGGTGCCTGCTTCGCCGGTTTCGCCGGCAGCTTCTTCGCTGCGCGCCAGGGGCTGGTCACACCGGAGTCGTTCACCTTCATCGAGTCGGCGATCATCCTCGCCATCGTCGTGCTCGGCGGCATGGGCTCACAACTGGGCGTGATCCTCGCGGCCATCGTGATGATCCTGCTGCCCGAGCTGATGCGTGAGTTCAGCGAATACCGGATGCTGATGTTCGGTGCGCTGATGGTGTTGATGATGATCTGGCGTCCGCAAGGCTTGCTGCCTATGCAACGTCCACACATGGAGCTGCATCGATGAGCCGTGAAATTCTGCAAGTCAGCGGCCTGAGCATGCGCTTCGGCGGCTTGTTGGCGGTCAACGGCGTGGCCCTGACCGTCAAGGAAAAACAGGTGGTGGCGCTGATCGGCCCGAACGGCGCCGGCAAGACCACCGTGTTCAACTGCCTGACCGGTTTCTACAAGCCCAGCGGCGGCACCATCCTGCTCGATGGCCAGCCGATCCAGGGCCTGGCCGGCCATCAGATCGCCCGCAAGGGCGTGGTGCGGACCTTCCAGAACGTGCGCCTGTTCAAGGAAATGACCGCGCTGGAAAACCTGCTGATCGCCCAGCACCGTCACCTGAACACCAACTTCTTCGCCGGCCTGTTCAAGACCCCGAGCTTCCGCCGCAGCGAGAAGGAGGCCATGGAACGCGCGCAGTACTGGCTGGAGAAGGTCAACCTGACCGAATTCGCCAACCGTACCGCCGGCACCCTGGCCTACGGCCAGCAACGCCGCCTGGAAATCGCCCGCTGCATGATGACCCAGCCGCGCATCATCATGCTCGACGAACCGGCCGCGGGCCTGAACCCGAAGGAAACCGAAGACCTCAAGGCACTGATCGCCTACCTGCGTGAGTCGCACAACGTCACCGTGCTGCTGATCGAGCACGACATGAAGCTGGTGATGAGCATCTCCGACCATATCGTGGTGATCAACCAGGGCACCCCCCTGGCCCACGGCACGCCGGAAGAGATTCGCGACAACCCTGATGTGATCAAAGCCTACCTGGGGGAAGCGTAAATGCTGAAGTTCGAAAACGTTTCCACCTTCTACGGCAAGATCCAGGCGCTGCACAGCGTGAACGTGGAGATCAACCAGGGCGAGATCGTCACCCTGATCGGTGCCAACGGCGCCGGCAAGTCGACCTTGCTGATGACCCTGTGCGGCTCGCCGCAGGCGCACAGTGGCAGCATCAAGTACCTGGGTGAAGAACTGGTCGGCCAGCCGTCCTCGCACATCATGCGCAAGAGCATTGCCGTGGTGCCTGAAGGCCGCCGCGTGTTCGCCCGCCTGACCGTCGAGGAAAACCTGGCGATGGGTGGCTTCTTCACCAACAAGGGCGACTATCAGGAGCAACTGGACAAGGTGTTGCAGCTGTTCCCGCGCCTGAAGGAGCGTTATATCCAGCGTGGCGGCACCATGTCTGGTGGCGAGCAGCAAATGCTCGCCATTGGCCGGGCGCTGATGAGCAAGCCCAAGCTGTTGCTGCTCGACGAGCCCTCGCTGGGCCTGGCGCCGATCATCATCCAGCAGATCTTCGACATCATCGAGCAACTGCGCCGCGATGGCGTGACCGTGTTCCTGGTGGAGCAGAATGCCAACCAGGCGCTCAAGGTCGCTGACCGCGCCTATGTGCTGGAGAACGGCCGGGTGGTGATGCAGGGGACAGGTGAAGCACTGCTGACCGACCCTAAGGTGCGCGACGCGTACCTGGGGGGTTGATCGGAAAAGGGCCTTCGGGCCCTTTTTCATGCCTGCCAGAAATGTCTCGCCAGTACCGGCCTCTTCGCGGTCTTGCACGCTCCCACAGAAAACCCACGGTACCTGTGAGAGCGGGCGAGCCCGCGAAGAGGCCGGCACTGGTAACCATTGACTTGAGATCCACCGCCGGCCTGAGTAACGTGGCCAGCTCTTTGCCAAAGATTCCCGGAGTTCGCCCGATGCGCCTCACCCCCACCCTGCTGCTCACCGCCCTGCTGCCCCTGTTCGCCGGCTGCCAGCTCATGGCTGACGCGCCAAGCGACCCGAATATCGGCACCACGCGCATGCAGGGCGAACTGCGTGCCGCCGGTGGCCAGCTGCTGTTCAAGCCGTGCAGCGAAAACCGCACGTTCGTGATCAACGACGTCGGCGCCACCGGCATCCTGCAGGAGGCCGCCAACCTCGCCAAAGACGCCAACGACAAACTGTTCGCCGACGTCCGTGGCCGCCTCACCGGCAGCAAGCAGGCCAACAACGACGGCCAGCTGGAAGTGCGCCGCCTGTACCGCCTGGAACCCTCCACGCGCGCCTGCGAAGACCCCAACTTCAAGCAGCTGACCCTGCGCGCCAATGGTCATGAACCCGAGTGGGACATCAAGGCCAGCGGCAAGGGCATGGTGCTCAGTCGCGTGGGCCAGCAGCCTTTGCCCCTGCCGTTTCTGGAAGAAGAAGTACCCGGCGGCGGCCTGACCCTTACCAGCGAAGCCAACGGCCAGCACGTGGAACTGTGGGTCGCGCCGCAGCGCTGCGTAGACAGCGCCACGGGCGCCATCCACCACATGCGTGCCGAGCTGCGCATCGACGGCAAGACCCTGCAGGGCTGCGGCTACTACGGCGGCGCGCGCGACAACTGATCACCGGGTACTTTTATCCTGCCAGTCGGGGCGGCGAACAGCTTATACTTGGCGGTTTGTGTAAAGCCGCCGGCCGCCCATGGCCGGGATACTGGACCCTGCCATGCTACGAATCACCGAACTCAAGCTGCCCCTGGACCATCCCGACGAAGCGCTGCGTGAAGCCATCGTCCAGCGCCTGGGCATCCGCGACGAGCAACTGCTCAGCTTCAACCTGTTCAAGCGCAGCTACGATGCGCGCAAGAAGAACAGCGAGTTGCTGTTCATCTACACCATCGACCTTGAAGCCAGCAACGAAGCCGAGCTGCTCGACAAGTTCGCCGACGATCACAACATCGGCCCGGCACCGGACGTGACCTACAAGTATGTCGGCCACGCCCCGGCCGACGTGCAGGAACGCCCGATCGTGGTCGGTTTCGGCCCGTGCGGCATCTTCGCCGGCCTGCTGTTGGCGCAGATGGGCTTCAAGCCGATCATCCTCGAACGTGGCAAGGAAGTACGCCAGCGCACCAAGGACACCTGGGGCCTGTGGCGCAAAAGCGTGCTCAACCCAGAGTCCAATGTGCAGTTCGGCGAAGGCGGCGCCGGTACCTTCTCTGACGGCAAGCTGTACAGCCAGATCAAGGACCCGCAGCACCACGGCCGCAAAGTGCTGGAAGAGTTCGTCAAGGCCGGTGCGCCGGACGAGATCCTGTACATCAACAAACCGCACATCGGCACTTTCCGCCTCACCGGCATGGTGGAGCAGATGCGCCAGGACATGATCGCCCTCGGCGCAGAAGTACGTTTCCAGGAAAAGGTCACCGACCTGCTGGTCGAAGACGGCCAGCTGACCGGCGTGGTGCTGGAGAGTGGCGAACAGCTGCACTCGCGCCATGTGGTCCTGGCCCTTGGCCACAGCGCCCGCGACACCTTCCGCATGCTGCATGCCAAGGGCGTGTACATGGAAGCCAAGCCGTTCTCGGTAGGCTTCCGTATCGAGCACCCGCAAACGCTGATCGACAAAGCGCGCCTGGGCAAGTACGCCGGCCACCCGAAACTCGGCGCCGCCGACTACAAGCTGGTGTACCACGCCAAGAACGGCCGCTCGGTATACAGCTTCTGCATGTGCCCGGGTGGCACCGTGGTCGCCGCCACCAGCGAACCAGGCCGGGTGGTCACCAACGGCATGAGCCAGTACTCGCGTAACGAGCGCAACGCCAACTCTGGCATCGTCGTCGGCATTGACCCCGAGCGCGACTACCCGGGCGGCCCGCTGGCCGGTATTGAACTGCAAGAGCGTCTGGAAGCCCACGCCTACGTGATGGGCGGCAGCAACTACCAGGCCCCGGCGCAGCTGGTGGGTGACTTCGTTGCAGGCCGGCCATCGACCGCCCTGGGCAGTGTCGAACCGTCCTACAAACCAGGCGTGACCCTGGGTGACCTGGCGCCGAGCCTGCCCGACTTCGCCATCGAGGCAATCCGTGAAGCACTGCCGGCGTTCGACCGGCAGATCAAGGGCTACAACCTGCATGATGCAGTGTTGACCGGGATCGAGACGCGCACCTCGTCGCCACTGCGCATTACCCGCGGTGAGGACTACCAGAGCCTGAACCTTAAAGGGTTGTTCCCGGCGGGTGAAGGCGCCGGCTACGCGGGCGGGATTCTGTCCGCGGGTGTAGACGGGATCCGTATTGCCGAGGCGGTAGCGCGGGATATGCTCGGCCTGTAATTTTGTATCGCCTGTCAGGGCCCTTTCGCGGGTAAACCCGCGAAAGGGCCCTTGCAGGAATCAGAAATATCCAACCCGAACATCAGACATTCCCTCCCCCTTCCACCCCCATCTGCATCTAGGCTTCACACAGCCCAGCCGGCAACAACATATAACAAAAACGAATATAGTTTTTGTTTTAAAGCATATCGTCACAGGCTAGGGTGTACGCCCGTATCATTCGTAAACTGCTCATGGAGAGCCTATAGCCCGTGCGTAGCCTGTTTACCCGTTTCTTCCAGCTTGAAGCCGCCAGCGGCCTGCTGCTGATCGCCGCCGCCGTCATGGCACTGATCATCAACAACTCGCCACTGTCCTACCTGTACAGCGGGCTGCTCGATGTGCCCGTCGCCGTCCAGGTCGGCGCGCTGAATATCGCCAAACCTTTGTTGCTGTGGATCAATGACGGCCTCATGGCCCTGTTCTTCCTGCTCATCGGCCTTGAGGTCAAGCGCGAGGTGGTCGACGGCCACCTGTCCAAACCTGCCCAGGTGATCCTGCCTGCCACTGCTGCCGTGGGCGGCATGGTGGTGCCAGCACTGATCTACTGGTTCATCAACCGCGACAACCCGGCGGCCGTGGCCGGCTGGGCGATCCCCACTGCCACCGACATCGCCTTCGCCCTTGGCGTGCTGGCCCTGCTGGGCAAACGCGTACCGGTATCGCTGAAACTGTTCCTGATGACTTTGGCGATCATCGACGACCTGGGCGCGATCATCGTCATCGCCCTGTTCTACTCCGGGACACTGTCGAGCGTGTCGCTGCTACTGGCTGCGGCCTGCCTGGTGGCGCTGGTAGCGATGAACCGGCTTGGCGTGGTCAAGCTTGGGCCGTACATGATCGTTGGCCTGATCCTGTGGGTCTGCGTACTCAAGAGTGGCGTACATGCCACGCTGGCCGGTGTCGCCCTGGCCTTGTGCATCCCGCTGCGTACCCGCAACGCCGAGACTTCGCCACTGCTGTCCCTTGAGCATGCCCTGCATCCTTGGGTCGCTTATGCCATTTTGCCGATTTTTGCCTTCGCCAATGCTGGCGTCTCGCTGGCAGGCATGACCGTAGACAGCTTCACCCACCCGGTGCCGATGGGCATCGCGGTTGGCCTGCTGCTGGGCAAGACCGTGGGCGTTTTCGGCCTGACCTGGCTGGCGGTCAAGCTGCGCCTGGCCGCGCTGCCTGAGGGTGCCGGCTGGGGGCAAATACTGGGGGTGGCGATACTCTGCGGCATCGGCTTCACCATGAGCCTTTTCGTTGGCTCGCTCGCCTTCGCCCCGGGTAGCAGCGATTACGCCGGTATGGACCGCATGGGTATTCTTACCGGCTCGTTCTTCGCCGCAGTGATCGGCTACGCCGTCATCGCCATGGCCAGCCGCAAAACCCGTGTTGGTTGACGTTACTGAAGCATGAAAAAACCCCGACTGGCAGCGGCCATGTCGGGGTTTTTGTTTTACTGCGCTACGGTCAGTGCGAAACGCGGCTGGTGCCATCAACAGTCATGATGCGCACGCGGTCGCCAACGCGGAAGATTTCGTTCTCCTGCACGGCCTGCACGTAGGCACGCATGCTGCCATCGTCCTCACGCACGGTGATTTCGACGCCTTGGGTGCGGGTCAGGCCTTCTTCTGCAGCGGAACCGGCCAGGCCACCGGCCACGGCACCGATCACGGCTGCAACAATGCTGCCACGGCCACCGCCTACAGCACTGCCGGCTACGCCACCAACGATGGCGCCAGCGCCACCGCCGATCGGGGTCTTGGTACCTTCGATCTTGACGGGGCGCAGGGATTCGATGGTGCCCATGCGCACGGTTTGCACGCGGCGGGCTTCATCACGGGAGTAGCTGTCACCGGTCAGGCTCGAGGCACAGCCCCCCAGCAGCAGCGACATGGTGGTAAAGGTCGCCACCAGCAAAGCGGATTTACGCATGGGTAAAGTCTCCATAAGTCAGGTGCTCATTAGACGCTGCACGTTGACGGCTGTCACGGTACAAACGTAATAAAATTGTTTTCATTCAGCCGGTGTACAGCCTGTGCGGTTGTGCCATAGGCTCATCAATTGAGACCAAGGATAGCCATGGATTACTTCATCGTCGTGGTCACCACCGTTGCCGGGCTGTATTTCCATTGGTGGCTGTATGTACGCATGCGCCGCTGGATGGACCGTGACCTGGCGTTGTCGCTGGCGGGGGCTGACCCTGAAAAGCGTGAGTACATGCTGGAAAGGTTGGCGCAGGCGCGGCAGGAGAAGGTGGGGCGCAAGCAACTGGCGGGGTGGTTGGAGCGCGAGGCGGCGGGGTATCGGGGGTAGCCTGATGGATCACTGGGGCTGCAAAGCAGCCCCAAATTCTCAGGGTGCCAGCCGCTCACGCAGCCATTGCCCGTCCACCAGCCGGTAGTTCAAGCGGTCATGCAGGCGGCTCGCCCGCCCCTGCCAGAACTCGATACGCTCAGGCAACAGACGATAACCACCCCAGTGCTCCGGGCAGTGCGGCTGGGTGTCGGAGAAGCGCGCTTCGGTGGCCTTGACCAGGCCCTCCAGCTCTTCACGACCGGAAATCACACGGCTCTGCGGCGAAGCCCAGGCGCCCAGGCGGCTGCCCAGCGGGCGCACCTGGTAGTAGTCGTCCGACTCCTTGGCCGTGACCTTTTCCACCCGCCCTTCGATGCGCACCTGGCGCTCCAGCGCCGGCCAGAAGAAGGTCATGGCCGCAAAAGGGTTGGCCTGCAGTTGCTGGCCCTTGGCGCTTTCGTAGTTGGTAAAGAAGGTAAAGCCCTGCTCATCGAGCCCCTTCAACAACAGTACGCGGCAATGTGGGCGGCCTTCGCCGTCCACAGTCGCCAGGGTCATGGCATTGGCTTCCACCGGTACCTGCTCGGTCTTCACCGCATCGGCAAACCACTGGTGGAACAAAGCGAATGGCTCCCCCGGGGCCTGGGCTTCGGCCAGGCCATCACGGGTGTAGTCGCGGCGCATATCGGCCAGGGATTGGGTCATTGCTGCGTTTCCTTGACGATCAGTTGGTCTTCGCAGGGCTGTTGGCAGCTACTTTCTTGTCAGCGGTAGCTTTCTTGGCGGCAGGCTTGGCGGCTGCCTTGGCCGGCGCAGCTGTTTTCTTGGCCGTGGTCTTGGCAGGGGCCTTGGCCTTGGCAACAGGCTTCTTCGCGGCAGGCTTCTTGGCTGCTGGCTTGCTGTCAACGGCCTTGGCTGCAGGTGCCTTGGCATCCTGCACCGCAACCATCGAGGCCGGGACAGGTGCCGGGGCGGCCTGCTGGTACTTGGCCAACAGTGCGACCATGGTGTTCTGCGGGGTCAGCAGCATTTCCACGCGACGGTTCAGGGCACGGCCCTCGATGCTGTCGTTGGCGGCACGTGGCATGACCGAGCCCATGCCCTTGAGGGTCAGGCGGTCACGCTGCAGGCCGCTAAGGCGGAAGATGGCCGATACCGAAGCGGCGCGTTCCAGGCTGAGCTTCTGGTTGGCAGCGGCAACGCCGCTGCTGTCGGCATGGCCCAGTACCAGCACGGCAGTCTTGGGGTCGCCTTCGACGGTCTTGGCCACACGAGTGATCGGGCCGAGGGTCATTGGCAGCAGCATGTTCGGGCGATCAGGGTTGTACGAGCTGTCCACCGGCAGGGTGACCGCCAGCACATTGTCGCGGCGCTCCAGTTCCAGCTTGCTGTCCTTGATGGCTTCACGCAGCTTGGGCTCGTACTCGTCCAGCCAGGCCTGGGTGGCCTTCTGGTCGATCTTCGGCACGACCGGCCCTTTGGCTTGCTTGTCATCGCCGCCGAACGGCCACCACCAGCGGCTGGCGCTTTCGGACTTGGCATCGGCCTTGGCCACTTTTTCGGTGACGGCTGCCTTCACTTCCTGCTCGGCGACCTTGTCGGAACCGAAAGGCCACCAGCTGGAGCCACCTTCCTTGGAGCCGTCCGGAGAATGACTGGCGCAGCCGGTAACGGCGGTCAGGCACAGGGCGAGTGCTAAGGTTTTATGTGAAGACATCAGCGATACACCATGAATTAGAAAGAGATTTTGCCAACGCACATGAGGCGTTGGCATTGAGGATAGTCAAAGGGGCGGGGCAATACCCGCATTACCCGATCAAAGGCAACTGGCAAGAACACGGACCAGTTTCTGGGCTCGTGGATCCATGAGCACGTAGGGACCAAGTGTATTGACCACGAAACCGAAGGCCACGTCGTGCTCCGGGTCGGCAAAACCGACCGAGCCACCAGCACCTGGGTGGCCGAAGGCGCGGGCGCCGAGGCCAAAGGTGGCATTGGCCACATCAGGCTGGTCGAGCATGCAGCCCAGACCAAAGCGGGTCTGGGTGAGCAAGGTGCGGTCCTGGCCGAGGCTGTGCTCGCGAGTCAGTTCATCAAGCAGTTCGGATTCGAGCAGGCTGCCGTCCAGCAAACCGGCATAGAACCCTGCCAGGCTGCGGGCATTGCCATGGCCATTAGCCGCCGGCTGTTGCATACGTCGCCATTCCGGCTTATTGGTGCTGGTCAGGATCGCCGGCGGGTTAGTGAAAGCACGGGTCGATAGCGCCTCGGGTTCGCGCATGGTCACCTGCAGCAAGCGCTGCGCGGCGGCGTCCCCGGGGTTGCCTTTGCCACGGGCGATGTGCGCCACGCGGTAGAACTCTTCGTCTGCCAGGCCAACATGGAAGTCCAACCCCAACGGGCGGGCGGTGCGGGCCACGATCGAGTCGCCAGGGCCACGGCCATCGGCGCGGCGAATCAGCTCGCCGATCAGCCAGCCGTAGGTGATGGCGGCATAACCGTGTTCGCTACCGGGTGTCCACCATGGCGTTTCAGCCGCCAGGGCATTGACCATGGCCTGCCAGTCGTACAGGGCTTCAGCGGGCAGCAGCTCACGGATGGCCGGCAAGCCGGCGCGGTGACTGAGCAGCTGGCGCAAGGTGATCGACTGTTTACCGGCCTGGGCAAACTCGGGCCAGTAATTGGCCACAGGTGCATCGAGGGCCAGCTTGCCCTCGCCCACCAGTTGCAGGGCGGTGACAGCGGTGAAGGTCTTGGTACAGGAGAACAGGTTGGCGATGGTGTCGCTGTGCCAGGCCTGCTGGCCATCCTTGTCGGCACTGCCGGCCCACAGGTCGACGACGGTTTCGCCACCGACCTGGATGCACAGCGCAGCGCCACGCTCCTGGGGATCTTCGAACAGCGCGGCAAAGGCTTCGCGCACGGCTTCGAACTTCAGCTCATAGTGACCCTGGATCTGCACCCGCTGTACTCCGTACGACCATGTCCAAAAAAGGTGTGCATTGTTTCAGTACTTGGGTGTTTTGCAAACTGGCTTGGGCCAAATGGTCGCGACGAACGGTAGCTTCGTGCTCAGGGAGCCGGTTTTTCCAGCAGGGTGCGCAATTGGCCCATCGCCTGCAGGTTGCTCTTGCGCACAGCGTCGACAAACCCCGGGTACGGCACATCGGTGATCGCCACCAGCCCGAGGTGGCCGTTTTCGCCGTCAAGCAGGCGGCCGCTGGCCGGCTGGTCGAGGTACTGGAACCAGTGCGCACCAACGATCATCGGCTGCGCCAGGGCCGCCTTGAGGAAGTTGCCGTAAGCCGGGCCGCGGTCTTCTTCCCGCGCCAGCTCCAGCGGCCCCGGCCAGAACGGCCCGCGATCTCGTGAACCGAACTGGAACTCGGACACCAGCACCGGCTTGTCCAGCTCGGCCAGGCGGGCAAAATCGTAGCCGTCCTGCGGCTTGAGGGTATAGAAGTTGAAGCTGAGCACATCGCAGAACTCGGCACAGGCCTTGACCGCCTCCGGCGTGCTCACCGCGTAGCGGCCACCGAGCAGCAGGTGATTGGGGGCATGCCACTTCAATGAATCGGCAATGGTCTTGAAGTAGGTCTCGGCGAACACCTGCTGGAAGTGCTGGTAGTCGCGCTCGATTTCCGGGTGTTGCGGGTCGGGCAACGGCGCCTCGAAGCCCGGGTCTTCCATGAGTTCCCAGGCGGTCAGTTCGATGCCCCAGGCCTTGGACAGCCCTTGCTGATTGCGGTACTTGTCACGCAACTGCTTGAGGAAGGCGCGCTTGGCCGGTACATCGGTAGTCAGGCGCAAAGTGCCATAAGCCAGGCCATACCGGGCTTTAGGGTCGCTGCCTGGGGCAGCCCAGGCCAGCTCGTTGTCGGCGAAATAGCCAATCAGCCAAGGATCGTCACGGTGATCACGGGCGGCAATGGCCACGGCGCGCTCGGTGGCCATGGCAAAGCGCGGGTCGAACGGGTCGGGCATGCTGCCCCACCAGTCCATGCCGGTGCTGATGCTGGCGTAATCACCCACGATCGACAGCGGCAGGGTGTAGGGCATGCGCTTGGCCATGCCCAGGGCGGGCTCGCTCCAGTTGCCGATCGTGTTGAAACCCCAGGCCTGCAAACGGTCCAGCGCATGCGTTTGCCAGCGGGCAGCGTCCAGAACCAGTGGCGGGCAGTTGGCTGGCTGCCCTTCTGCGCCAGGCGGGCAGGGTTTGCCGTAGGTACGCTGCACGTTGGCGGCATAAAAATCGAACCAGCGCCCTTGCTTGAAGTGGCGCCCTTGCGACGAGGCATTGCCATCGTCGTTGTTGCCCTCGCCGTAGAATGCGGCCAGAGCATCGCCCTCGCCCGGCAACCCCTTGAACATGCCTTCACGGCCGGCGACGTAGGTACGCCCGCCATCTGCGGCGACGGCGTTCACCCCCAGGGAATAGAACGGATGCCCTTCCGGTGTTACCAGGTACCAGCGGCCATCACGCTTTTCGGTGCGAAAGAAGCCCTTGGCCTCGAAGGCCGGCCCTGCCAGCAGCCCGCCGTAGCCATCGAGTTGCTGCTTGCCGCGTTCAGCCAGCCAGCCCTTGAGCTGCTGCTGTTCACGCGTATCGGCCGCCTTGAGCTGCTCGTCATTGGCAACCTTCTCGGGCCAATTGCCGCGCGTGGACTGGCCATAGGCATCGATCAAATCCTTATAGGCCGCCTTGTAGGCCTGGTCATCATCCTGAATGCCTACTCGCTCGATCAGCAGGTTCTGCGCCACCTTGGGGCTGGGGATGCTCAGGCTGACCGAGGCCACCTGCTTGAGGTCTACCGCGCCCGCGCTGCTGGTCAGCAGCAAGCGCTGGCCACCATGGTGCCACGGCATGGGTGGGCCGGCGCGCATGCCCTGGCTCAGCGGCGAGCTGGCCGTCAGCGGCACCATCACGGTTTGCGCGGGGCCGGCCGGCAGGTCAACGCGGCTGGTCAAGGTGCGGCCATCGCTGCCTTGCACCGTGACATCCACCGTCAGCGCCCAGTCCATGGCACTTTGCATGCGCAACGTGAGGAACTGCCCGGTGGACCAATCCCACGCCTCGCCTTGCGGGCTCAGCCGCAGGGTGGGCCGCTCGACCGGGTTGAACACCACTCGCCGCAACACCTCGCCCTCGGCCGTTTGCTCCGCGTTGTACTGCGGCATGCCGGCATCCTCGGTCACCACATTGACCACCGAGGCCGGGCGCACGAAGCTGAACAGCGTCTGCTGCCCCGCCAGCAAGGGCGAGCTGAACAACAGGGCGAAAACGGCAGGCAGGGTGAGGCGGACCATAAGGCTGGGGCTCTCCTTCAGGCCCCTTACGGGACCAAGACTGAGTAATGGACAACGCGCCGGAGCAAGTGCTCCGGCGGTCAGGAAATCTCCCGCCGGAACGGCGGCAGCGCATTGAGAATAGCCTTGCCGTAGCGCTGGGTGACCAGGCGCCGGTCAAGCAAGGTGATGACACCGCGATCTTGCTCGGTACGCAGCAGGCGCCCGCATGCCTGGATCAGCTTCAGCGAGGCGTCGGGTACGGCAATTTCCATGAACGGGTTACCGCCGCGGGCTTCTATCCACTCCGCCAGTGCGGCTTCGACCGGGTCATCGGGCACGGCAAATGGAATCTTGGCAATCACCACATGCTCGCAATAGGCGCCAGGCAGGTCGACACCCTCGGCAAAGCTTGCCAGGCCGAACAGCACGCTGTGCTGGCCATCGTCGACCCGCGCCTTGTGCTTGTTCAGGGTTTCCTGCTTGGACAGGTTACCCTGGATCAGGACCAGCTTGCGCCAGTCACGGTCCAGGCCATCGAACACATCCTGCATCTGCTTGCGCGAGGAGAACAGCACCAGCGCGCCACGGGCATCTTCGACGATGTTCGGCAGCTCGCGGATGATTGCCGCGGTGTGTGCCGCCGCATCGCGTGGGTCGGCCTTGAGGTCGGGCACCCGCAACAGGCCAGCGTCTCCGTGCACGAACGGGCTGGGCACCACACAGGTCATCGCATCACGCGGTAAACCGGAGCGCATGCGGAAGCGGTCGAACTTGCCCAGCGCGGTCAACGTCGCCGACGTCACCAGCGCACCATGGGCAACGCTCCACAGGCTGCGGCGAAGCATCTCGGCGGCAAGGATCGGGCTGGCGTTGACTTCGATGTCGAACATCGCACCGCTCTCGGCCAGCGTCAGCCAGCGAGCCATGGGCGGGCTGTCTTCCGGGTCTTCGGCGGTGAAGGCCGTCCACAGTTCCCAGTTGCCCTGGGCACGGGTGACCAGGCTGCCGAACAGCGGGTACCACTCCTCGGCCTGGTGGCTGGCGATGCCGATATTGACCTCGCCGTCCATGCCTTCCTTGAGCAGATCGGCCAGGCGGGTGAACAGGTCGTTGAGGCGGGCAAAGCCCTTCTTCAGCTCGATACCCACTTCACGAAGCTGTTCCGGCACGACGCCGCCTTCGAAGCGATAGCGCGGGCGCTCACGGCCCTCGGTGTCTTCACTGGGGCGGAAGTCGGCAACCTGCTCGCAGAGGGTGAACATGAACTGCTGCTGGGTGCGCACTTCGCGCGCCAGCTCCGGGACCTGTTCGATGTACTTGCCCAGGTCGCCGGGCAGCGGGTGCTGGGCCAGCAGCTTGGTCAGGTTCTTGGCGGTCTGTTCCAGCCAGTCTGCGGTGGAGCGCAGGCGCGAATAATGAGCGAAGTGGCCGATGGCCTTGTCTGGCAGGTGGTGGCCTTCGTCGAACACGTACATGGTGTCGCGCGGGTCGGGCAACACTGCACCCCCGCCCAGGGCCAGGTCGGCCAGCACCATGTCGTGGTTGGTAACGATCACGTCTACCTTGCCCATGCCTTCACGGGCCTTGTAGAACACGCACTGCTGGAAATTCGGGCAGTGGCGGCCGGTGCACTGGCTATGGTCGGTGGTCAGGCGGGCCCAGTCCTGGTCTTCCAGGGCTTCTGACCAGCTGTCACGGTCACCGTCCCAGCGGTTGCCGGCAAGCTTCTCGATCATGCTGTTGAACAGCTTCTGGCTGCGCTCGTCGACCTCGATGCGGAAGCCTTCTTCCTCGAACAACTGGGCAGTGGCCGACTGGGCGTGACCCTCCTGCAGCAGGATGTCGAGCTTGGACAGGCACAGGTAGCGGCCACGGCCCTTGGCCAGGGCGAAGCTGAAGTTGAGCCCGCTGTTGCGCATCAGGTCGGGCAGGTCCTTGAAGACGATCTGCTCTTGCAGGGCCACGGTAGCGGTGGCGATCACCAAGCGTTTGCCAGCGGCCTTGGCGGCCGGGATGGCGGCCAGGCTGTAGGCCACCGTCTTGCCGGTACCGGTGCCCGCCTCCACGGCAACCACGGCAGGCTCGCCGGTGCGGCGGCCTTCATCGTCGCAGGCAATGTCGCCAAGCACCTTGGCCACTTCGGCGATCATCAGGCGCTGGCCATAGCGAGGCTTGAGGCTCTTGGCTTCGAGAAAACGCGAGTAGGCGCCCTGGATGGTGGCTTTGAGTTCGTTGCTGATCATGGTCTGCAGGCGCCCGTCGGGCTGGATATATTTTCAGTGTTTCGCATGGGGCGGCTATCATACCCCGCTATTGCCCTTTATGCCGCATGGAGATCCGGATGCTCGCCTTTGCCCTGCCCTACACACTGCATGTTCTGGCTGCCCTGGTATGGGTCGGCGGCATGTTCTTCGCCTGGCTGGTGCTGCGCCCGGCAACGGTTGCGGCCCTTGAAGGGCCTGCGCGGCTGCGGCTGTGGGTGGAAGTTTTCCGACGCTTCTTCGGCTGGGTCTGGCTGGCGGTGGCGATCTTGACGATAAGTGGTATCGGCATGTTGCACATGCGTTTCAGTGGCTTCGAGACTGCGCCGAAGTACGTGCAGGTAATGATCGGTGGCGGCATCGCCATGTTTGCCTTGTTCATGCGCATTCAGGCGCTGCTGCTGCCGGAGCTGAAGACGGCGGTGCAGGCCGAGGACTGGCCGACGGGTGCGGCGGTGCTGGGGCGGATTCGGCGGATGGTGGGGATCAACCTGCTGCTGGGCCTGGCAGTGGTCGCTGTGGCCAGTTCGCGCCTGATGATCTGACGGCTGAGTTATGCGTTGGAGATAGATCGAGCGCCGCGCGGGCGGCGCTCGATCGCATAGGCGCTGCAATTTCCCTCGCGAGAACTTCGCAGCCAAAAAGGTTCACAGGTGCTGCAGAATCAGCTCACCTGCGGCGCCTGCCAGGCCGGGCTGCCCAGGCTGCCCTGGCCGGCCATTGGCGCCAGCATCGGTGCTGTACACCAGGCAACCCTTGCTAGCTCCCCCTTTACCCGCCTTGCCCGCCGCCCCGGGCTTGCCTGGGGCGCCACCATCCAGGCGCACGACAACGCGCTCTTGCGCGAACCCCTGCGGCACGCTCAGGCGAATGCGCCCTCCCGGCGCGCCATCATGCCCGTCGCCGCCGTTATCGCCATTGGCACCACGACTGGCCTGGCCCCAGGTGCAGCCACCCGCCTGGCCGTTGCCACCATCAAGCCCCACATAACCCGGAGCGCCCGCGCCACCACGGGCATCGATCGCCACCCGTTCGGCATCCACTTCAGCCAGTTTCAGGTCCAGGCTGCGGCCCGGACGAGCTGCCCGCTGATAACTACCCGCCGCCCCGGGGGCACTGAATTCACTGCCCTCACCCAACTTCGCGCTACGCGCCTCGATCACCAGGGGGCTATCGGAGGGTGCGATGGCGATGCGCGCATCACGCCCCAGTTCCAGCTGGTCGACCGTCAATTGCGCAAGCGAGGCAGGCAGCAACAGGGTTGCCGCATCCGCGACACGCAGGTGCGTGAAGTGCACGCTGGCCGACTTGTCGGGCAGGCGCAGCATGGAATTGGCGGCGACCTCCAGGCTTTCAGCCTGGGCCAGGGGAGCGGCCAACATGGCCAGCAACATCAGATTACGCATTTCGCGGCGCCTCCTGCGCACGGGGAATGGACATGACATGGAAGATACCTGTCAGCAGGATCTGCAAACGGTCGAACCAGCGGTGGCTGCGCCCACGCAGGCTGCCATTGAAGAACAGCACCTCGAGCAGGTGCAAGCCGAACAGGACGATGCCAGCGGCATTGATCAACAGATTGAAAGGCACAGGTTGTGGCATCAGCTGATTGAACAACGCCACACCCCAGAAAGCGACCGTCAGGACCTTGCCCAGGCCCAGGATGAACTTCATACCCCGCCCCTATTGAATGTTGTTATGTCGAGGCGGCCCGTTCGAGCGGGCCGTGCGACCCACATTAACTGCAATGCCAAGTCAGGCGCCAGCAGCGCTCAGTTGAGGTGCAGCTCCACCCGTCGGTTGCGCGCGCGGCCCTCCTCGCTTTCGTTATCGGTGATGGGCTGGCTTTCTCCGCGGCCCTGGCTGGTGACCTTGCCCGGCTCCAGGCCCTGACTGATCAGGTACTCGGCAACGCTGCTGGCACGGCGCTCGGAAAGCGCCTGGTTGTAGCTATCGGAACCCACGTTGTCGGTGTGCCCGATCACACTCACCTTGGCTATCGTCGGCGAGTCGAGTTTTACCACCAGGCCTTGCAGGCGTTGCTGCGCCGCCGGGGTCAGGTCGGCGGAATCGAAGGCAAACATCACCGCACCGTTGTCATCCAGGATGATCACCTCTGGCGAGGGCTCAGGTGCAGTGGCAGGCGCCGCTGCCGGGTACTCCTTCAGCGGGCAACCCATGTGGTCGACTGCAGTGTTGGCGGGGGTATCGGGGCAACGATCGCGGCGGTCGAAAATACCGTCGCCATCTTCGTCGCCATCCTGGGCGTAACAGATCAGCCCACCGGCGATAGCGCCCAGGGCACCGCCACCTGCGGCCCAGGTAGAACTTTCAATAGCGCCCAGGCCGCCACCGACCAGGCCGCCCAGCAGGCTGCAGATGGGCCAGGTCCTTTGGTTGAGCGGCGCACTACCATCGCTGTGGGTTGCACAACCCGCGAGCAGGCTGGCAGCCACCAACAGCGGCAATGCCGCCTTCGACGTCACACTCATGCTGAATGCTCCTGTGTCATCGGCCACGAACGGCTGACTGGCATGAAGACGCGCCCGCGCCACTGCTCAAGGCACGGGCGCACACCGTCTACCGCTGGATCTTGATTTCGGTACGGCGGTTCATGGCACGCCCGTCGGCCGTGGCATTGTCCGCCACCGGCTGGGTTTCACCAGCACCGACCACCGAAACGAAGCTGCTGCGCGGTACACCGCTCTCGACCAGGTAATCGGTCACCGAGTGGGCGCGGCGCTCGGACAGTTTCTGGTTGTAACTGTCGGAGCCGACGCTGTCGGTATGGCCGCTGACGCTCAGGCGGGCAGACGGCGCTTCCTGTTTCAGGCGCGTGGCAATGGTATTGAGGCGCTCTTTGTCACTGGCGGTCAGGCGCGCGGAATCGAACTCGAAGTGCACATCGCGGATGACGATGACTTCTTCCTTCTGCACCACCACTTCTTCCACCACCGCTACCGGCTCAGGCGGGCACCCGTTGGCATCGACCTGCACACCACGCGGGGTGCCCGGGCACTTGTCACGGCTATCCGGCACGCCGTCGCCATCCTCGTCGCCATCGCCATGGGCCCAGCAGTAGCCCGCCGCCAGGCCACCGCCCAGCAACGCACCCCAGCCAGCCCAGCTGGAACTTTCAATAGCGCCCAAAGCGGCGCCGCCTACACCCCCGACGGCGGCACATTTCGGCCAGTCGGTTTTTTGCAAACCTGCACAACCAGTCAACACACTGGTGAGCAGTACCAGGGGTAACGCTGTGCGTACTATGCTCATTTCATTGCTTCTCCTAGGGGGAATCGGCATAAGGCCGATCTCTGGGAGTAAAGACCGCGCTTTCCAACCCTGCCAGCAATAAGCCACGACGTGGTCACATGCCTCTTTGCCCACACGCCGCGGCCCGCTAGTCTTGGACGACTTGAACGAGGATTGGCAATGACCGACGGTTTTTCCCAACGCACCCCGCAGCAAGCCCTCGCGGCCCTGCTCGAACGCTTCACCCCGCAACGCCTGCTACTGGTCGGCACGCGCTTCCCGGCGCTGGACGCCTTCGCCCAGGCGCACCCCCGGGTGACGATCGCCACGGCTGCCCCGGGCCCGCTGCCGGCCGAACTGGCGGCCCAACGCTTTGATCTGGCGGTGCTGGTGGACTGCCTGGAACACCTGCCCAAGCGCACCGGCCTGGAACTGCTCGGCGGCATTCGCAACCTCAATGCCAGCCGGGTAGCGGTGCTGGCCGACCTGGCCGCCTGCGGCTGGCAAGACACCGACTTCTTTGCCCTGGCGCTGTCGGCCAGCGAGAAATTCTGCCGTGACCAGCAGGTATTGAGCCTGTTCACCTATGATCTACATGACTACAAGCAGGTCCCGGACTGGCTCAACGCCAGGTTCTGGGCCAACCCTGAAAACTTCGGCAAGTACTGGTGGTGATGATGAGTGTCTCGGTCTGCCCTTGCGGCAGTGGCAACCTGCTCGACGCCTGCTGCGGGCATTACCATGCAGGTACCCCGGCACCGGATGCCCAGACGCTGATGCGCTCACGCTACAGCGCTTACGTGCTGGGCCTGGTCGACTACCTGGTGGCCACCACCCTGCCGGCCCAGCAAGCCGGACTGGACCAGGCCGCCATGGCGGCCTGGAGCGCCCAGAGCACCTGGCCGGGCCTGGAGGTGGAAGACGCCGAAGTACTGGGCGGCCAGCCGGAGCACGGGTTTGTCACCTTCACCGCGCGCTGGCACGACCAGGATGGCGATCACCAGCACCGTGAACGTTCGGCATTCGTCCAGCATGCCGGGCGCTGGTATTTCATCGACCCTACGGTTGGGCTGAAGGCCGGGCGCAACGACCCCTGCCCTTGCGCCAGCGGGCAAAAATTCAAGAAATGCTGCGCCAGTTACGTGGGTAGCTGAGCATGATGGCCCGCGCCCGCCTGCTGCTGCCCTGCACACTGATGGCATGCCTGGCCTTGCTGGCGGGCTGTGCCAGTTGGGGGGGTGACGACTGGCGCGAACCCGAAGTGCACCTGGTCGAGGTCGAAACGGTCAAGGCCAGGTTGCTGGAGCAGGAGTTCGTGCTGCACCTGCGGGTCGACAACCCCAATGACAGCCGCCTGTTCATCCGCAACCTGTCGTATGCAATACGCCTCAACGACCTGCTGCTGGTCCAGGACGAAGCCAGTGTCTGGCGCAGCGTGGGCGGGCACGCCCGGCGCACCTTCAAGATTACCGCGCGCACCAACCTGTGGCAGCACCTCAAGCCACTGGCCAAGCTGCTCAAAAGCAGGCAGCCGCTGCATTACACCTTGGAGGGCGAACTGGCGACCGGGTTGGTCATCCATCGGGACCTGCACTTATCGCGCAGTGGTGAGATAATCCCCGGCGATCACATCCCGGAGTAACCCTGCAATGTCTCAACAACCCCACGTTCATGGCCCTGACTGCAACCACGACCATGATCATGACCACCACCACGATCATGGCCATGTACACGGCCCGCACTGCAACCACGGCCACCAGGAGCCGGTACGCAACGCCCTGAAGGACGTTGGCCGTAACGACCCTTGCCCGTGCGGTAGCGAGAAAAAGTTCAAGAAGTGCCACGGCGCCTGATCGACTGACTCGATTCAAAACCTGCTACGCGGCCTTTCGCCGGGTCGCCCCCAGCAAGTCCTGGTACCAGAGGCCGGCGTCATAGGCGATGGTGACCAGGGTGGTTGCTGCATAGCGCGGGTGCTGTGCCATGCGCTGGGCGACGGCGAGGCAGGCTGCGGCGGTATTCCCCACGAAAATGCCACTTTGCATGTAGAACCAGCGCTGTGCAGCCAGCATTTCGGCGTGCTGCACCTGAGCCCGTTCGTCCACCAGCGCCCAGTCCATGAAGGGTGGGCAAACACCCACCGCCATGCCTTCAAAGCGATGGTCCGTGAACACGCCCGCCCTTGAATCACAACCGCTGGGGTCGACCAACACGGTCGAAACGTCAAAACCGTGGTCCTTCAGCCCCAGGGTAATGCCTGTGAAACTTGCGCCAGTGCCGGCGCAGCCGACAAACAGGATTTCCCGCCCGGCCCCGACGTTGGTCAATTGCACGGCAAGCTCACTGGCCGTCTGGTAACGATGGGCTTCAATGCCCACCGGGTTGTTGAATTGATCGGTGTAGAAATAGGACTTGCCCAGTGCGGCCTGGTTCTCCAGGTGATGCATCACGACATCCTTGGGTGTGGCGCCGGCCACCAGCATCTCTTTGCCGATCAGCCTGGCACCAAAACACTCCAGCAAATCCCGTTTGGTCTGGCTGAAGCCAAGCCCTACTGCCAGTTCCACGGCAACCTGGTACTTGTGGCAGGCCGCCAGCAAGCCGAAACCGAAACTGCCGCCGGTTTTTTCAATGACCGTGGTCACACCCGGGATGATGTCGCCGTTGCGCAGGGCATGCTCGACAATGTGCCGGGCTGCCCGGTATTTGTGGCTGCCGCCCGGGTTGTTCATTTCCAGTTTGGTGTAGATGCGTTCGCTGACGCTGATGAGCTCGCTCATTTGCGGCTACCTTCCATTGAAGTGTGCAGACAGGCCTTGTTCTGCAGCAGGCCGGCAGTGGCGAAGAGCAAACCGATGCAAAGGGCCATGCAGATGGCATTGGTGCCATCCCAGCCAACCGTACTCAGCAACAGCGAAGGGCTGAACGCACCGACGGTTGCCAGAATGGCAATGGCGAGGTCGTTCTTGCCCTGCATCTGCATCGCTGCCGGGCTGTTTTGCAGCGACTGGGCCAGCAATGCGCCGCCGCCCACATACGTGAGGTTCCAGCCCAGCCCGAGGGCAATCAGCGCCAGGGTCATCATGGCGTAGCTGTGCGACCAGATATTCAGCGCCGAGCAACCGATCAACAGTGCCAGCCCGGCACAGATGGTGGTCTTGATGCCCAGCTTCTGAATGATTGCGCCGGTAAAGAATGACGGTGCAAACATGGCAACCACATGCCACTGGATGGCCAGGCGGACATCAGAGAAGTCCTCATGCATGTGTTTCATGTGCATCGATGCCTGAATCATGAGCAGGTTCATGATCCCGTAGCTCAGCGCCGCAACCGCCATGGCAACTTTCACCGACGGGCTGAACGGTTCGCGGGGAGTGGCCGATTTTTCCGCGTGCTGACTGGGTTTGGCGATGCCGGCATCGTCGGGCAGGCAAACGGCAATCAACAGCGACATCAGCGCAAGGCCAACGAACGAGGCATAACACAGCGAAAATAGCGGGTACCCACCCACGTCCCTGAGCCACTCCGTCAGAGTCGGCCCCACCACGGCTGCAATCACGCCCCCCGCCACCACCAGTGAAAGGGCCTTGGGCTTGAGGCTCTGGGCCAGGTTGTCAGTGGCCGCGAAGCGGTTGAAGTTGGCGAAGGCGATATAAACGCCCAACGCTGAATGGCTCAGTACCAGCAGCTGGAAGTGCTGGTATTCCACGGCCAGATAACCGCTGACACCAGAAGCCGCCAAGGGGATCGACCCCAGCATGAAGGCTTTCTTGCGACCGATACGGCTCATCAACCTGGAGACTGGGTACGTTGCCAGCATCAGGCAGAGAAACTGGAACCCGTAGGGCACGGTGGACCACGCAGCAGCCGGCGCCAATGCGGCCCCGACGATGGCGGCCATGGTCACGGACATGACAGCGGTCGTCAGGTTGATCGACTGTGCGGTGAAGTACAGGTAGGTACGCCGCGGGAGTGTGCTGTTCATAACGCAGGCTCGTGATAGGTGGAAACATCGATTTCGGCATCGGGGAACACGCAGATCAGCCGCTCTTTGCCTTTGCCCAGGCGTTTGCGGCGCACGGACATGCGCCCGATCCGCCGAGGCGACTCAAGGTGTGTGCCGCCACACGGGATTTCGATGCCGTTGTAGGTCCACAGGCGCGCGTCTTCCAGGCCCTGCACCGCGTAGTGTTCGATGGGCGCATCGCAGGCGATCAGCTCATTTGCACGCCGTTCTATCTCCACCACGTCTTCGGCAGTGAATGCGTCTTCGACCAGAAAGTCGAAACGCGCCGAGTCTTCCTTGATATGGCAGCCGATGGTCCACTGTTTCAGTTCTTCACGCAGGCTGATGGCGGCGGCATACAGGAAGTGACTGGCACTGTGAGACAGTGTCAACCGTTCGCGTCGGTCGATATCTATAGTGACGCGGGCCGGCATGCCGACGGTGACTTCATCCAGCAGGTGCAAGTCATCAGGGTGCAGGCTGTGAATAATGATGCCGCCCAGTTTTCCGCCTTTGAAACCTTCCAGGCGAATAGGGCTACCGTAGAGTTTTTTAACCCAGACAAAGCGCACAGTGCCTATCGGCAGTTCAATCGTGCCGACGTCAGCTTCCTGGCCGCCACCTTCGGGATAGGCCACGGTACTCTGCAATTCGATACCGTCACTGTGTACCCGCGTTACTTGAGTATTGGCACCCGCCAGGTATTGGTCCTTGTAATAAAGTTTCTCGGTATTGCGCAACACTTCATAATTCAGAGAATTCATGGTTCCAATACCACCTGCAGTGATGTTTTTACCTGCACACGGGCAGCGGCAGGGACGTCTTTGGTAATGATGCAGCCCGGCCCGATGAAGGCGCCGTCGCCGACGTGGATAGCACCCAGCACACTGGCGAACGCGCCGATCTGTACCCGGTTGCCCAAGGTCGGGTGCCTGGGGCTCGAAGGGTTGTCACTGATACCGCGGGCGCCCAGGGTGACGCCGCCCAGCACGTAGCAATCGTCACCAATGGTCGATGTTTCACCAATGACGGTGCCCATGCCGTGATCGATGATGAATCGCGCACCGATACGGCTGCGGAAATGAATTTCCGCCCCCGAGAGCATTTTTCCGCGCCTGGAGATCATGGCGGCCAGGCACTGGCCGCCAGCACCGTAGGTAGAGGCCGTATTGCAATAGACCCAGTGGGCAAGCCGATAATGCAAAACCGCAGAATAAGAGGTGTAAGTTCTTGCAATAAATACCAGGTCGCGGCCAGCCGCTGGATCTTTTTGGGCAAAGGCCTGCAAGTCGGCATGGGCCTGTTCGGAAACACTTTCAATAATCAGTGTTTCTTTCAGCGCTTCGAACTCGTCGATTGAACAGCATTCCAATAACGCCGAGGTCACAAGATTCTTGACTACTTTGAATGACGCCAGTTCGTCAGGCAAAGGGAGCCTGGCAATGACGGCAGATTGCATGTCCATAGTATGCATGGGCTTGATATCCAGTTGTCTGGTCTGCACAGACGCTAAAAGTGCCGCCTTTGCTGGCAGCCGAAAGTTCCGACAAGGGGATAGTGGCAGGTACTGGCCATTTGCAAACGAACAGTCGACAAGCATTTCCGTTAACTGTTAGGCTTTTTTTTCTAACGGTTTCGGACCTGCCATGGACCCCTCCAGCCTTCATCACCTGTTGAAACAGCGCCTGGATGCAGGCGAGTGGTCGCCAGGGCAACGCATGCCCTCCATTCGCAAACTCACGGCCGCCGTCGATTTCAGTTACCACGACGTGGTATCGGCGTATGCCCAGCTGGTCAGCGAAGGTGTGTTGACGGCCTCGCCCGGCCGCGGCTACTTCGTCGCCAACCGCAGCCGGCAGACGAGCGTGATCCACGAGCCCGAGTGCATGGCCGGCGATCCGCTATTCCGGCTGCTGCAGGGCGGCCAGCACTACACCAAACTGGGCAGCGGCTGGCTGCCGCCGGCGTGGCGCGACACCGAGCTGCTGGCCAAGGCGATTCGCCGCACCGCGCGGCTGGAGCAAAGCTCGCTGGCAGAGTACGGCGACATCCAGGGTTACCTGCCCATGCGCAAGCAGCTGTGCGTGCACATGAAACGGCTGACCCGTGTCGAAGCCCGACCCAACCAGTTGCTGACAACCCTGGGCGCCACGCAAGGCCTGGACCTGGTTGCCCGGTTGCTGATCAAGCCAGGCGACCACGTGTTCGTCGACGAGCCGGGCAACGGCAACCTGATCAAGCTGATCCAGCTGGCGGGTGGGCACGTCGTCGGTATCCGGCGGACCCAGGACGGGCCGGATGTGGAGGAAATGCGGCGCTACCTGGCCATCCACAAGGTCAGAGCGTTCTTCTGCAACAGCACCTTCCACAACCCGACCGGCAGCAACATCAGCCCGCACAACGCCTTCAGCGTGCTACGCCTGGCGGTGGAGCACGAGTTCTACGTGGTCGAGGATGATGTGTATGGCGACTTCAGCCCTGCCGTGCGCCAGACCTTCGCCGAGCTGGACAACCTTGACCGGGTCATCTACATCGGCAGTTTTTCCAAATGCCTGTCCGCCTCGTTGCGCGTGGGCTTCATCGCCTGCTCGCAAGACCTGATAGAACCGCTGACCCGCCTGAAACTGCTGACCTGCGTGGCCGTGCCTGCGTTTTGCGAGCGCTTCGTCAACACCATATTGTCGGACGGCACCTACGCCCGGCACATGAAGGATGTACAGCAGCGCCTGATCCGGCAGCAAGTCCAGACACAACGATTGTTGCTCGAGCGCGGCTGGCAGTTCGAGATCGCGCCGCAAGGGGGCATGTTCCTCTGGGTCTACCACCCGGACCTGCCCGACCTGCAACCCCTGGTGCGCAAACTGGAGCAGCACAAGATTCTGCTGATGCCCGGCTCTGCATTCGCGGTCACCCGTGACTACCGACGCTATGCGCGTATCAATTGCACGCATTTTTCCGACACGCTGGCAGACCACTTCAACGTTTGAGCCCGCGCAGGCAAATAAACCGACACAGGACCTTGCACGGCGCCTGCGCGCTTACTACCTTAGCGCCTTTCGAAACCCGCCTCGCCTTGCAGGAGCCCTTGTCATGGCCGCCCCCGCCTTTCCTCCCTTCCGCCTGCGGTTTGCAACCGCCGCCACGCTGCTCGGCATGCTCGGGCTGGCCGGCTGCCAGACGGGCGGCCACCAGGACAGCGTGCCACCGACCAGCGGCGTGCAGCCGCTCAAAGGCCTGGCGCAGAACGTCTCGATCCGCCGCAACGCCATGAGCGCGCCATTGATCGAAAGCAGCAGCTTCCATGATGCGCTGTTCAGCCTGGGCTACGTGCACGCGGGCGACCGTATCGAACAGATGGTCGCCATGCGCCTGCTCGCCCAGGGCCGCCTGGCCGAACTGGCCGGCAGCGACGCGCTGGACATCGACCGCCTGATGCGCGCAGCCAACCTCAAGCAGAGCGCCGCCCAGCAATACGCCGACGCATCGCCACGGCTCAAGCGCTTCTTCGAAGTGTATGCACGCGGGGTCAACGCCTACCTGTTCCGCTACCGCGACAAGCTGCCGGCCGACCTTGCCAACAGCGGCTATCGCCCCGAGTACTGGAAGCCCGAAGACTCGGCGCTGATCTTCTGCCTGTACGCGTTCAGCCAGTCGGTGAACCTGCAGGAAGAACTGAGCGCCCTGACCCTGGCGCAGAAAGCCGGCAGTGACAAGCTGGCCTGGTTGCTGCCCGGTGCACCGGATGAGCCGTTGGCCGAAACGGAAGTGGACAAGCTCAAGGGCCTGAACCTGGCCAGCCAGTTGCCGGGCCTGCCAGCGCTGGCGGCCGCCAGCCAGAAACTGGCCGACCTTGACCTGCTCGGCAGCCCGGGCTCTGCCAACCTGGCGCTGGGCCCGCAGCGCAGCCGCAGCGGCAAGAGCCTGCTGGCCAGCGACAGCCGCGCCGCCTGGGCCCTGAGCCCGGTACAAATCCACACGGGCAAGTACCAGGTTGCCGGCCTGTCGTTGCCCGGCCTGCCGATCGTGCTGGCTGGCTACAACGGCAAGCTGGCCTGGAGCAGCAGCGCCGTGATGGCCGACAACCAGGACCTGTACCTGGAGCAACTGCGTCGCCAGGGCAGCCAGCTGACCTACCTCGCCGATGGCAAATGGCTGCCGGCCCGCGCCCGTAGCGAAACCTTCTTCGTCCGGGGCCAGCGCCCGCTGCGCGAGGTGATGTACGACACCCGCCACGGTACCCTGCTGGCCCAACCTGATAACGCCAGCCTGGGCCTGGCGCTGAACCTGCCACAGTTCAAGGGCGACCGCAGCCTGGATGCACTGTTTGACCTGACCCGTGCCAAGAACGTCGAGCGCGCCTTCGACAGCACCCGTGAAGTGACCGCCGCCGCCCTCAACTTCGTCTTCGCCGAGCCCGACCATATCGGCTGGCAGGTCAGCGGCCGTTACCCCAACCGCCGCGAAGGCCAGGGCCTGCTGCCCTCGCCGGGCTGGGACGGGCGCTATGACTGGGACGGCTATGCCGACCCAATGCTGCACCCCTACGACCAGGACCCACCCGCCGGCTGGATCGGCCACGCCAACCAGCGCAGCCTGCCACGTGGCTATGGGATGCAGTTGTCCAGCACCTGGTACTACCCGGAACGCGCTGAACGCCTGGCCCAGCTGGCCGGCAATGGCCGCCACGACAGCCGCAGCCTGATGGCCCTGCAAAACGATCAGGAGACCCTGCTGGCCGCCAAGCTCAAGCAGATGTTCGATGCCCCTGGCATGGCCCAGCCACTGAAACAGGCGATCGATGCCCTGCCCGCCGCACAGCGCGACAAGGCCAAAGACGCGCTGGCCCGGCTGAAAGCTTTCGACGGCCGTCTGAGCCCGGTGTCGGCGGATGCAGCGCTGTACGAGCTGTTCCTCCAGGAAGTTGCACGGCAAACGTTCCTCGACGACCTCGGCCCAGAGTCCGGCCCGGCGTGGCAGGCGTTCGTCAGCAATGCCCGGTTGTCGTTCTCGGCGCAGGCCGATCACCTGCTGGGGCGCGACGACAGCCCGTTCTGGGATGACCGCAGCACCCCGCAGAAAGAAGACAAACCCACCATCCTCGCCCGCAGCCTGGCTGGCGCGGTGGATGCCGGCACCGCACAACTGGGTGCCGACCGCCGCGCCTGGCAGTGGGGCAAGCTGCACCAGTACCGCTGGCCGGCACCGGCCTACCATGGCCTGGGCGATGCCACCAGCCGTTCGCCGCTGGCCGCTGGCGGCGATTTCACGACCCTGGCCCTCACGCCGTATGCCTGGGGCAGCGACTTCGACACCCGTCTGCCGGCCTCGGCGCGGATGATCGTCGACTTCGGCCAGGCCGAACCTTTGCAGGTGCTGACCAGCAGCGGCCAGTCCGGCAATCCGGCCAGCGCGCACTACAGTGACGGGCTGGATGCCTGGTTCAAAGGGCGCTTCATGAGCCTGCCGCTACAGCCGCAAAACTTCGGCAGGGCGTATGGCAACCCGCGGCTTACGTTGGTGCCCGGCAAATAAACGGCATTGCCTGCTTTGGGGCTGCTTGGCAGCCCCAACCATTTCCTGTCGAACTTCCTTTCACCCGCATGGCTCCTAACTGGTAACTCCAAACCGGCGCCCATGCCATGGACCTCGTTATCGCCCGCCCCGAAGGCCTCTACTGCCCGCCCGGTGATTTCTACATAGACCCTTGGCGGCCGGTGGACCGCGCCGTGATCACCCATGGCCACGGTGACCATGCACGCACCGGCAATGGCCATTATCTGACCGCCAGCCCCGGCGCCGGTATCCTGCGCAGCCGCCTGGGCCAGGGTATCAATTTGCAGACCCTGCCCTATGGCGAGCGCCTGATACACCACGGTGTGACCCTGAGCCTGCACCCGGCCGGGCATGTGCTGGGCTCGGCGCAGGTGCGCCTGGAGCATCAGGGCCAAGTCTGGGTCGCCTCTGGTGACTACAAGGTAGAGCCCGATGGCACCTGCACCCCCTTCGAACCGGTGCCGTGCCACACCTTTATCACCGAATCGACCTTCGGCCTGCCGATCTACCGCTGGCCAAGCCAGGGTGAGATCTTCGCCGGCATCAATGCCTGGTGGCGGGCCAACAGCGAACAGGGCAAGGCCAGCGTGCTGTTCTGCTACGCCTTCGGCAAGGCCCAGCGCATTCTGCATGGGCTGGACCCCAGCATCGGCCCGATCCTCGTGCATGGCGCCGTCGAGCCGCTCAACCGGGTGTACCGGGACGCCGGCATACACCTGCCGCAGACCCACTATGCCGGCGATATCCCGCGCAACGACCCTTTGCTGCGCCAGGCGCTGGTCCTGGCACCACCCTCGGCCGGTGGCAGCAGCTGGATGCGCCGCTTCGGCGAGTACAGCGACGCCTTCGCCAGCGGCTGGATGCTGTTGCGCGGCGCCCGCCGACGGCGCGGCGTGGACCGGGGCTTCGTGCTCTCGGACCATGCCGACTGGCCCGGCCTGCTGTGGGCAATCGGCCAGACCGGCGCCGAACGGGTGATGGTTACCCACGGCTCGGTCAATGTGCTGGTGCGCTACCTCAACGAACAAGGCCTTGATGCCCGCGCCTTCGCCACCGAGTACGGCGACGAGGACGACGTCGCCACTACCGAACCTGCACCATGAAAGCCTTCGCCACGTTGTACCTGCGCCTGGACGCGACCACGTCCAGCAATGCCAAGCTTGAGGCCCTGCGCGACTATTTCGCCAGTGCCCCCGCCGAGGATGCGGCCTGGGCCGTGTACTTTCTGGCCGGCGGGCGCCCGCGCCAGCTGGTGCCCACGCGCGTGTTACGCGAACAGGCAACGGCACAGGCCGGGTTGCCGGACTGGCTCTTTGAAGAAAGCTACCAGGCAGTAGGTGACCTGGCCGAAACCATTTCGCTGTTGGTGCCCGTACACGCCGATGGCAGCAATGAAGGCCTTGCCACCTGGGTGGAGCAATATTTGCTGCCGCTGCGCGTGCTATCGCCTGAGCAGGTTCAGCAGCGCCTGCAGCCGCTGTGGGCGCAGCTGGACCGCCCCAGCCTGATGCTGTGCCTGAAGCTGATCACGGGCAGTTTTCGCGTGGGCGTGTCCAAGCTGCTGGTCACCCGCGCCCTGGCACAACTGGCCGGGCTGGACGCCAAACGCATCGCCCAGCGGATGGTCGGCTATACCGATATCAGCCACCGTCCAACAGCGGCCAGCTACCAGAGGCTGGTTGCAGCCGAGTCGGCCGATGAACACAGCCAGCGCGGCGGCCAGCCCTACCCGTTCTTCCTGGCGCACCCGCTGCAAGCGCCAACGGAACAGTTCGACACACTGCTTGGGCCGCCAAGTGCCTGGCAGATCGAGTGGAAATGGGACGGCATCCGCGCCCAAGTGGTCAAGCGCGAAGGCCAACTGTGGGTTTGGTCGCGTGGCGAAGAGCTGGTTACCGAACGCTTCCCCGAGCTGCACAGCCTGGCGCAGACGTTACCCGATGGCGTGGTGCTGGATGGTGAAATCCTGGTATGGAAGCCAGGCGATACCCCCGCTGAACTGGCCGTCCAGCCTTTTGCCCTGCTACAGCAGCGCATCGGGCGCAAGACGCTGGGCAAAAAATTGCTGAGCGATGCCCCGGTGGTGCTGCAAGCCTACGATCTGCTGGAGTGGCAAGGCGAGGACTGGCGCAACCGGCCGCAGCACGAGCGCCGCTGGCAACTGGAACGGTTGGTGGAAGACCACCCACTGGCCCCGGTGCTGCTGTCGCCCCTGCTTGATGGCCCGGACTGGGCCGACCTCGCCCGCCAGCGCGAGCAATCACGCAGCCTGGGTGTCGAGGGCCTGATGCTCAAGCAACGTGAAGCCTTGTACGGCGTTGGGCGCACCAAGGACATGGGCACCTGGTGGAAGTGGAAGATCGACCCGTTCAGCGTCGATGCCGTGCTGATATACGCCCAGCGCGGCCACGGCCGGCGGGCCAGCCTGTACAGCGACTACACCTTCGCCGTGTGGGACGCACCGGCCGGCACCCAGGGGCGCGCACTGGTGCCCTTTGCCAAGGCCTACTCCGGGCTCAGTGACGAAGAAATGCGCAAGGTCGACGCCATTATCCGCAAGACCACGGTGGAAACCTTCGGCCCGGTGCGCAGTGTGACGCCGACGCTGGTGTTCGAACTGGGCTTCGAAGGCATCGCATTATCGAAACGCCATAAAAGCGGCATCGCCGTGCGCTTTCCGCGCATGCTGCGCTGGCGGCTGGACAAGCCGGTGGAAGAGGCGGATGACCTGGCGACCCTGCAGGCATTGCTGGCCTGAGGCAGTTTCGGCCCCCGGAGGGCCTTTTCGCGGGCATGCCCGCGAAGAGGCCAGCACGGTGATCGAGGCGCAAGCGATGGAGGCGCAAGGCCAAAAACTATGCTTCTATCTTTGTGCCGACCCGTGTCGCAGACCGTATTCGCCACGCATCCAGGACCACCATGCACCATTCAACACACGACCTGCTCTCACCCGTTCCGGGCATCACCCGCCAACTGCACAGCTTTCACTTCGGCCCCCGCGGTGGTGGCAAGGTCTATATACAGGCCTCGCTGCACGCCGACGAGCTACCGGGCATGCTGGTGGCCTGGCACCTCAAACGCCGCCTGGCGGACCTTGAACAACAAGGCCGCCTGCAACGTGAAATCATCCTGGTACCGGTGGCCAACCCGGTCGGCCTGGAGCAAGTGCTGCTGGATGCGCCACTGGGGCGCTTCGAACTGCAAAGCGGCGAGAACTTCAACCGCAATTTCGTCGACCTGTCGGACAGCATCGGCGACCAGATCGAAGAACACCTGGCCCAGGACCCGGCCCACAACATCGCACTTATCCGCGAATACCTGCGCCGTGGGCTGGACGCACACCCGGCCCGCACACCCCTGCAGGCCCAGCGCCTGATCCTGCAGCGGCTGGCCTGCGACGCCGACATGGTGCTGGACCTGCACTGCGATTTCGAGGCGGTCGAGCACCTGTACACCACTCCAGACGCCTGGCCGCAGATCGAGCCGCTGGCCCGCTACCTGGGGGCCCAGGCCAGCCTGCTGGCCACCGACTCGGGCGGACAGTCGTTCGACGAATGCTTCAGCCTGGTCTGGTGGCAGTTGCAGCAACGCTTCGGCAAGCGCTTCCCGATTCCGCTGGGCTGCTGCTCGGTGACCGTCGAGTTGCGCGGCCAGGCGGATGTTTGTCATGACCTGGCCAGCAAGGATTGCCAAGCGATAATCAACTTCCTGACCCACGCGGGTGTAATCGAAGGCGCCAGCCCCTCCTTGCCAGCATTGCTCCACCCCGCCACGCCGCTGGCCGCTGTGGAACCGGTGTCGACGCCACTCGGCGGCTTGCTGGTGTATCACGCCAAACCCGGTCAGCACCTGGAAGCCGGCCAGTTGATCGCGGAAATCATCGACCCGCTCAGCGACCGGGTGACCGCAGTGCGTAACAGCCAGCCGGGCCTGCTGTACGCCCGCAGCGTGCGGCGCATGGCAACGGCTGGCATGGTCATCGCCCATGTGGCCGGCGAGCAGGTGTGCCGCAGCGGCTATCTGCTGGGCAACTGATTCGGTAAAACCATTGCCCCTGGCGGATGGTCTGTAGAAGCACACCCTTCGACGGACCACTGCCTCATGCCCGCCGCCACCGACCTTGCCAATGCCTGGTTCGCCAAACGAGGGTGGAAGCCGTTCGCTTTCCAGCGACGCGTGTGGGCAGCTGTCGAGCGTGGTGAGTCTGGCCTGCTGCACGCCAGCACCGGCGCCGGCAAGACCTACGCCGTGTGGCTCGCCGCGCTTCGCGCTTTCAAGCCCAAGCCCCAGGGCAGCCAACCTGTGCCCTTGCAGGTGGTGTGGGTCACGCCCATGCGGGCCTTGGCCGCCGACACTGCGCGCGCCTTGCAGGCGCCGCTCGATGAGCTTGAACTGCCCTGGCGTGTAGGCGTGCGCAGCGGCGACACCGGCAGCGCCGAACGCGCCCGGCAAGCACGGCGCCTGCCCAGCGTGCTGGTCACCACCCCCGAAAGCCTGACATTGCTGCTGACCCGGGCACAGGCGCGCGAAGATTTCGCCACGCTGCGCCTGGTGGTGGTGGATGAATGGCACGAACTGCTGGGCAACAAGCGCGGTGTACAACTGCAACTGGCGCTGGCCCACCTGCGCCAGTGGCACCCCGACCTGCCCACCTGGGGCCTCTCTGCCACGCTTGGCAACCTGCAACACGCGCTGGAGGTGCTGTTGCCGCAAGGCGGCCTGCTGGTGCAGGGCCGCCAGGACAAGGCGCTGCAGGTCGATACCCTGCTGCCGGCGGCAATAGAGCGCTTCCCGTGGGCCGGCCACATGGGCCTGAAGATGCTCGACCAGGTCAGCCAGGAGATCGATGCCAGTGCCAGCTGCCTGGTGTTCACCAATACCCGTGCCCAGGCCGAACTCTGGTACCAGGCCCTGCTTGAAGCCCGCCCCGACTGGGCAGGGCTGATTGCCTTGCACCATGCCTCGCTGGCCCGGGAAACCCGAGACTGGGTCGAGCGCAGCCTCAAGCAGGGCAGCCTGAAGGCAGTGGTCTGTACGTCCAGCCTGGACCTGGGCGTGGACTTCCTGCCGGTGGAGCGGGTGCTGCAAATCGGCTCGGCCAAGGGCATTGCCCGCCTGATGCAGCGGGCTGGCCGCTCCGGCCATGCACCGGGGCGGCGTTCGCGCATAACCCTGGTGCCCACTCACAGCCTGGAACTGGTGGAAGCCGCAGCGGCGCGCCAGGCACTTGCGGCCGGGCACATCGAAGCGCGCGTCTCGCCACGGCTGTGCATGGACGTGCTGGTGCAGCATTTGGTCAGCATGGCCCTGGGCAGTGGCTTTGACGCCGAACAGCTACTGGCCGAAGTGCGCAGCACCTGGGCGTTCGCCGCATTGCGCGACAGCCAGTGGCAATGGGCCCTGGACTTCGTCTGCCGCGGCGGCGGCTCACTCAGCGCCTACCCGGACTACCAGCGTGTCGAACGCCAGGCCGATGGCATTTACCGGGTCGCCAGCGAGCGCCTGGCGCGGCGCCATCGCATGAGCATCGGCACCATCGTCAGCGATGCCAACCTGCAACTTAAATATTGGTCCAAGGGCGGCGGGGGCAAGACATTGGGCAGTGTTGAAGAGGCATTCATTTCACGCCTGCGGCCCGGCGATACGCTGGTATTTGCCGGGCGCGTGCTGGAACTGGTGCGCGTGGAAAACATGACGGCCTATGTGCGTCGCAGCACTGCGCGCAAGGCTGCGGTGGCCCGCTGGAATGGCGGGCGCATGCCGCTGTCGAGCGAACTGGCCGACGCGTTGGTCGAACAGCTCGATGCCGCAGCCCATGAACGCTTCGACGGCCCTGAGATGCGTGCGGTGCGCCCGCTGCTGGCGCTACAGGCCCAATGGTCAGCGTTGCCCACCACCGGCACATTACTGGCCGAGACGTTCAAATCCCGCCAGGGCTGGCACTTGTTCCTGTACCCGTTTGCCGGGCGCATGGCCAACCTGGGCCTGGCCAACCTGATCGCCTGGCGGGTCAGCCACGTGCAGCCACTGTCGGTGTCCATTGCTGTCAACGATTACGGGTTCGAACTGCTCAGCCCCGGTAACGTGGACTGGGCGGCGCACTTACCTCAGGCGCTTGCAACCGGGCAACTGCTGGAAGATGTGCTGGCCAGCCTGAATGCGGGAGAAATGGCGTTGCGGCGCTTTCGTGAGATCGCCCAGATTGCCGGACTGGTGTTTGGCGGGTACCCGGCGGCGCAAAAAAGCACCCGACAGATCCAGGCGTCCAGTGGGCTGTTCTACGAGGTTTTCCGCAAGCATGACGCCGGGAATCTGCTGCTGGGTCAGGCGCGGGATGAGGTGCTGAGCGAGGAGCTGGAAATCGAACGGCTGCATCGGCATTTGCTGAAAATGAACGGCCTGCAACTGGATTTGCGTATGTTGAAACGGCCAGGGCCGTTGGCGTTTGCCTTGCTGGTGGAGGGCATGCGCGAGACCCTGAGCACCGAAAAACTGGCGGACCGCATTGCCCGGATGGTCGCCGAGCTTGAACGCGCGGCAGGCGGGCCAGAATGACCCATCAGCCCATCGAGCACTGCGGTCAGACGCTTTGGCTGCTTGCCGACAAGGCCATCTACTGGCCTGCTCGCCGGGCCTTGCTGGTTGCCGACCTGCACATCGGCAAGGCCGCCAGCTATCGCGCCCTGCATCAACCAGTACCGCGCGGCACCACCGCAGCGACCCTCGCCCGCCTAGACGCCCTGCTGGCAGCGCACGACTGCGAGCAACTCATCGTCCTTGGCGACTTTCTCCATGCGCGCACCGCCCGCGCACCCGCAACGCTGGCCAGGCTTCAGGTGTGGCGGGAGCGGCATGAGCACCTGCATATCGTGCTGATACGCGGCAACCACGATCGCAACGCTGGCGATCCACCCGCCTCGCTGCGCATTGAAGTACAGGACGAACCCTGGATACTGGAGCCGTTTGCGCTACAGCACGAGCCCCGGCCCCACACGATGCACCCGGTGCTGGCAGGCCATGTACACCCGGCATTCGTCCTGCGCGGGAAGGCCCGTCAGCGCGTGCGATTGCCATGCTTCCTGATCGATGAAGGCGTCAGCCTGCTACCGGCATTCGGAGAATTCACCGGCGGCTGGACAATTGCACCCTGCGCAACCGGCCGGATATACCTGGCCGGCGCAGGGCGGGTCTGGGCGCTGTAACGGTGCTCAGGCTACAGGCGCTGGCGGCGGCTCGTCCGGCAACGTTGGCTCACCCGGCTCCATGGGTTGCGTTTCACCCGGTTCCGGTGGCTGTGGCGTATCGGGATCAGGCTGATGGGGCACGCCCCCCGCCTGCATCGGCAGCGGGTGCGCCAGCAGTGACCAGGGCAACAACCCGATGTGGTTTGGCTGCAGGCCTGCCAGCTTGGCACTGATTGCGGGATGGAGTTTCATTGGCGGCTCCTGACGAAGGCCGATGCACATCATGCGCACCGGCATTACTGCGTTGGAGTGCCAAAGGCACGGGGAATTCCCCGCGTTTGTCGGGTCAGGTACGTGGCAGGGTAACGCCGCGCTGGCCCTGGTATTTGCCGCCACGGTCCTTGTAGGACACTTCGCACTCTTCGTCAGACTGCAGGAACAGCATCTGTGCCACGCCTTCGTTGGCGTAAATTTTTGCCGGTAGCGTGGTGGTGTTGGAGAACTCCAGCGTCACATGGCCTTCCCACTCTGGCTCAAGCGGGGTGACGTTGACAATGATGCCGCAACGGGCATAGGTGCTCTTGCCCAGGCAGATGGTCAGCACGTCACGCGGAATGCGGAAGTACTCGACGGTGCGGGCCAGGGCGAAGGAGTTCGGCGGGATGATGCACACGTCGCTCTTGATATCGACGAAGCTGCCGGCATCGAAGTTCTTGGGGTCGACGGTGGCCGAGTTGATGTTGGTGAAAACCTTGAATTCGTCGGCGCAGCGCACGTCGTAGCCGTAGCTGGAGACACCGAAGGAAATGACCCGGCTGTCCTGTTCGCCGCGCACCTGGCGCTCGACGAACGGTTCGATCATGCCGTGTTCCTGCGCCATGCGGCGAATCCACTTGTCCGATTTGATGCTCATGGCGGGGGTGTCCTGAAGAGTTGCGTGGTAAAAATCGTGATCCGCATCTTACCGGTCCCGGCGCCCAGGTTAAAGTTCTATGCCGCATCCCGCGCCAAGCGGAGGCTGCAGCCACCGTCGATCCGAATTTGCCTAATGCATCCTCAGACCATTGGCAGGTTGCGGAAAGTGGGGTAAGGTGGCGCCACTGTGCTGCACGTGACACCGAGAATCTCTAGTTTGATGCACGATCCTGATCGGCCCATCGCTGAATTTTCTGCTCTCTTTGCGCTCAGTCCCGGGCAGGGTTTTTCCTGACCGTTCTTAAATTGTCCAAGGAGACAGAAAAATGTCCAACCGTCAAAACGGTACCGTTAAGTGGTTCAACGATGAAAAAGGCTACGGCTTCATCACCCCTCAGTCGGGCGACGACCTGTTCGTGCACTTCAAAGCCATCCAAGCTGACGGCTTCAAAACCCTGAAAGAAGGCCAGGCTGTTACTTTCGTCGCTACCCGCGGCCAGAAAGGCATGCAGGCTGAAGAAGTTCAGATCGCCTAAGTCGATCTCGCTTCCTGGCTTTCAAAAAAACCCGCCTTCTGGCGGGTTTTTTTATGCCTGTGTAGGAGCGACCTTGTGTCGCGAAGGGGGGCGAAGCACCCCCCAAGATATGTGATCCAACCAAATACTGCTGGGGCCGCTTTGCGGCCCTTTCGCGACACAAGGCCGCTCCCACAGGAAATGCGTCAGTCTTCGCTGATGGTAATGCTCGGCATCGCCGGTGCCGCCGCTTCTTGCAAGACGATCCGTGCACCCACCTGGCGGGCCAGTTCCTGATAGACCATGGCAATCTGGCTTTCCGGCTCGGCAATCGCCGTGGGCTTGCCGCTGTCGGCCTGCTCGCGGATCAGCATCGACAACGGCAACGATGCCAGCAGGTCGACGCCATACTGGCTCGCCAGCTTCTCACCACCGCCTTCGCCGAACAGATGCTCGGCATGACCACAGTTGGAACAGATATGCACGGCCATGTTCTCGACCACGCCGAGCACCGGGATGTTGACCTTGCGGAACATCTCCACACCTTTCTTGGCATCCAGCAATGCCAGATCCTGCGGGGTGGTAACGATCACAGAGCCGGCCACCGGCACCTTCTGCGCCAGGGTCAGCTGGATATCGCCGGTACCCGGCGGCATGTCGATCACCAGGTAATCCAGGTCGTCCCATGCGGTTTGGGTCACCAGTTGCAGCAGCGCACCAGAGACCATCGGGCCTCGCCAGACCATCGGCGTATTGTCGTCGGTGAGGAACGCCATGGACATGACTTCCACACCATGGGCCTTGATCGGCACAAACCACTTCTGGTCACGGATCTGTGGGCGGGTGCCTTCAGCAATACCGAACATCACGCCCTGGCTTGGGCCGTAGATGTCGGCATCGAGAATACCCACGCGCGCGCCTTCGCGGGCCAGCGCCAAGGCCAGGTTGGCCGCGGTGGTCGACTTGCCTACCCCACCCTTGCCCGAGGCCACGGCAATGATGTTCTTGACGTTGGCCATGGCCGGTACCTGGGCCTGGGCCTTGTGCGCGGCCACCTGGCAATCGATCGACACCTGGGCGCTGCTGACGCCCTCGAGGTTGCCGATGGCGGTCTGCAGCACCTGGGCCCAGCCGCTCTTGAACAGCCCGGCGGCATACCCCAACTGCAATTGCACGCTGACCTGCGCGCCCTGGATATCAATGGCGCGCACGCAACCGGCGCTGACCGGGTCCTGGTTCAGGTAGGGGTCGGTGTACTGGCGAAGCACGCCTTCGACGGCGGCACGGGTGACGGCACTCATGGAGACTCCCATTGGCAAACTTGATGTAGAACAGGCGCCTATCCTAACCCGTCAATCGTCAGCAGATGCGCATGCGGGGTGAAATATCTTCGCCGGCCCTTTATAGTGGCCGATCACCCTCATTTTTACCCCGTAGCCAGATAAGTAGCCGAGCCACCATGTCCGAGCCACGTCAGATTCTCGTCACCAGCGCCCTGCCCTATGCCAATGGATCCATCCATCTTGGCCATATGCTCGAGTACATCCAGACAGACATGTGGGTCCGCTTCCAGAAAATGCGCGGCAACCAGTGCATCTATGTCTGCGCCGACGACGCCCACGGCTCGGCCATCATGCTGCGTGCCGAAAAAGAAGGCATCACGCCGGAACAGCTGATCGCCAACGTCCAGGCCGAGCACAGCGGCGACTTCGCAGACTTCCTGGTGGAGTTCGACAACTTCCACTCCACCCACAGCGAAGAAAACCGCGAACTGTCGAGCATGATCTACACGCGCCTGCGTGAAGCCGGGCACATCGCCACCCGTTCGGTGACCCAGTATTTCGACCCGGAAAAGGGCATGTTCCTGGCCGACCGCTTCATCAAGGGTACCTGCCCCAAGTGCGCGGCCGAAGACCAGTACGGCGACAACTGTGAAAAATGCGGCGCCACCTACGCGCCTACCGAGCTGAAGAACCCAAAGTCGGCGATTTCCGGTGCCACCCCGGTACTGCGTGATTCGCAGCACTTCTTCTTCAAGCTGCCCGACTTCCAGGCCATGCTGCAGCAGTGGACCCGCAGCGGCACCCTGCAGGATGCGGTGGCCAACAAGCTGGCCGAATGGCTGGATTCCGGCCTGCAGGAGTGGGATATCTCCCGTGACGCGCCGTACTTCGGCTTCGAGATCCCGGGCGAACCGGGCAAGTACTTCTACGTGTGGCTGGACGCGCCAATCGGCTACATGGCCAGCTTCAAGAACCTGTGCGCACGCCGTCCCGAGCTGGACTTCGACGCCTTCTGGAAGGAAGACTCAAAGGCCGAGCTGTACCACTTCATCGGCAAGGACATCGTCAACTTCCACGCCCTGTTCTGGCCCGCCATGCTCGAAGGCGCCGGCTTCCGCAAGCCGACCGCGGTCAACGTGCACGGCTACCTGACCGTCAATGGCGCCAAGATGTCCAAGTCGCGCGGCACCTTCATCAAGGCCCGCACCTACCTTGACCACCTGCAGCCGGAATACCTGCGTTACTACTACGCAGCCAAGCTGGGCCGTGGTGTCGACGACCTGGACCTGAACCTGGAAGACTTCGTGCAGAAGGTCAACTCCGACCTGGTGGGCAAGGTAGTCAACATCGCCAGCCGCTGCGCCGGGTTCATCCACAAAGGCAATGAAGGCGTGATGGTGGCCGGCGATGCCGCACCGGAGCTGACCGAGGCCTTCCTGGCCGCTGCCCCGTCTATCGCCGAAGCCTACGAAGGCCGCGACTTCGGCCGCGCCATGCGCGAGATCATGGCGTTGGCCGACCGCGCCAACGCCTGGATCGCCGACAAGGCACCGTGGTCGCTGGCCAAGCAGGAAGGCAAGCAGGATGAAGTGCAGGCCATCTGCGCCCAGGGCATCAACCTGTTCCGTCAGCTGGTGATCTTCCTCAAGCCCGTGCTGCCCGTGCTGGCCGCCGACGCCGAGGCCTTCCTCAACGTTGCCCCGCTGGCCTGGAACGACCACCTGTCGCGCCTGGAAAACCACCAGCTGAACCCGTTCAAGGCACTGATGAGCCGCATCGAACCGGCCAAGGTCGAAGCCATGGTCGCAGCCAGCAAGGAAGACCTGCTGGCCGCCGAAGCCAAGGCCCCGGCCGGCAATGGCGAGCTGACCAAGGACCCGCTTTCGGCAGAAATCGAGTTCGACACATTCGCTGCCGTTGACCTGCGCGTGGCACTGATCGTCAAGGCCGAAGCCGTATCCGGCGCCGACAAGCTGCTGCAACTGACCCTGGATATCGGTGACGAGCGCCGCAACGTGTTCTCCGGCATCAAGTCGGCTTACCCCGACCCGTCCAAGCTGGAAGGCCGCCTGACCATGATGGTTGCCAACCTCAAGCCACGGAAGATGCGCTTTGGCGTGTCCGAGGGCATGGTCATGGCCGCCGGCCCTGGCGGTGAAGAAATCTACCTGCTGAGCCCGGACAGCGGCGCCAAGCCAGGCCAGCGCATCAAGTAACGCCCCTGCCCCGGCCCTCGTGCCGGGGCAGTTCCTTCTGCGCCTTGCTTGCCGGACAACCACCCTGATTCCCGGCTATCGTCATCTCATGAGCGACTACATCCTGGTCCTGATCAGCGCGGCGCTGGTCAATCACCTGTGCCTGCTAAAACCGTCAGCCCCCAGGCTGCACTTGCATGTGCACGGCCTGGCCTGCGCGCTGTGCATTGCGCTGGGCGTGATCGGTGCCCAGTTGCTGGTGCGAGGGGTGCTTGCCCCGTTGCACATCCAAGACCTTGCCCTGTTCGTGCTATTGCCCTGGCTGGCATTGCTGGCATGGGGTGTGCCGTGGCTGCTGGCCAAATGGCGCCCGACCTGGCCCGTGACGGGGTTGCCAGGCCTACTCTTGAGCAATGCCGTAGCGCTTGGGCTGGCGCTACAGCAGGCCAGCGACGACAGCACGTGGCCCGCCATTCTGCTGCAAGCCTTGCTGGCCGGTGGTGGCTTCTGGCTGGCGCTGGTCTTGTTCACTGACCTGCGCCAGCGCAGTGCCCATGCCGATATCCCCGGCGTGCTGCGCGGCCTGCCTATCGAATTGATCGGTGCCGGGGTAATGGCCATGGCATTTTCCGGCTTCAATGGGTTGTTTGCACAATGAACACCAGCCCCGACCCGCGACTACGCACCAGCATGGGCCTGGTCTTGCTGGCCTGCATACCTGGCCTGCTGACACTGCTGTGGCTGCACGGCTGGGGTTTGCTGGTAAACCTGTTGCTCTGCGCCAGTGCCGCCATACTGTGCGAAACCCTGCTGCTTGCAATGCGCGGGCAACCGCCGAAGCCGGCGCTGAGCGATGGCAGCGCACTGGTGACAGCCATCTTGCTGGCGTGCGCCCTGCCCACCCTCACCCCTTGGTGGTTACCTGTGGTCGCCACCAGCGTTGCCATCGGCATCGGCAAGCAAGCGTTTGGCGGTGTCGGGCGCAACCTGTTCAACCCGGCCATGGTAGGTTATGCCTTCGTATTGCTGAGCTTCCCGTTGCAGATGAACCATTGGCCAGGGCCTGCACCTGGCCTGCTGGAAAGCCTGCAGCAGGTGTTTACAGGTGGTCAGCACATTGATGCCTGGGCTCGGCCTACGCTGCTCGACGGCCTGCGCCACAATCGCAGCCTGACCATTGACGAGCTGTTCGCCAGTCATCCGGGCTTCGGCAGTATTGGCGGCAGGGGCAGTGAATGGGCCAACCTGGCGTTCCTGCTTGGCGGCCTGTTCCTGCTGCAGCGCAAGGTGATCAGCTGGCACGCGCCTGCGGGCTTGCTGGCAGGGCTATTCGTGTTCAGCCTGTTGGGCTGGAACGGTTCGGGGTCGGACTCCAACGGCTCCCCCTTGCTGCACCTGTTCTCTGGGTCAACCATGCTGGCGGCGTTCTTCATTGCTACCGAGCCCGTCTCCGGCCCCAAGAATGAATGGGCCAGGTTGTGCTTCGGCCTGGGAGCCGGGCTGCTGATCTACCTGATTCGCACCTGGGGCAACTACCCGGATGGCACGGCATTCGCCATCTTGCTGATGAACCTCATGGCACCGAGCCTTGAGCGCCTGGCCCTGCAGCGCCAGCAGGCCCCCCGATGAACCGCCTTGCGCGTGACGCAGGCCTGCTGCTGCTGACCGGGGCACTGGCTGTGTCTGCCACGCTGACCTGGCGACATTGGACCAGTACCGCCATCGTCAGCGCCGAGAAGCGACTGCAAAGCCGCCAGCGGCTGGCGGTGCTGCCTGAAGGCAGTTACGACAACCAGCCACTGGACAGCCCCCTGCCAAGGCCCGCCGCCCAGCGGCCAAACAGCCGGATCCTGGCAGCTTACCGGGCCACCCGAGCCGGCGAGCCCACCGCAATCATCCTGATCACCCAGGCCCAAGGTTATGTCGGGCCGATCGTGCTGAGCATCGCCATCGCCGCCGACGGCCGGCTGATCGGTAGCCAAGTGGTCGAGCAACAGGAAAGCCCGGGGTTGGGCGCACGCCTGGGAGACCCACAGGTGCACTGGCTGGAGCAGTTTGACAACCGTCAGTTGGGCGACCACTGGGCGCTGAAGCGGGACCAGGGCGACTTTGACCAACTGGCCGGCGCAACCGTGACCTCACGGGCCGTGATCACGGCACTACAGGAGGCCCTGAGCTACTTCGATGAGCAGCGCAGCACGCTGCTGGAGGTCACCCCGCATGAATAGCGTCTACTGGCTGGCAGCAAGCCTTGTGCCCATGCTCGGTGCCACCGTAACGCTGCGCGAGGGCGCCGCCATCGGCGTGTGCGCGATCGTGATGGTTAGCCTGCACCAGGTGTTGCTGGCACCCTTGCGCCAGCGGCTGGCCAACTGGGCGTACGTGCTGGCGAGCCTGTTGCTGTTGGCCGCCCTGGCAAGCTGCCTGCAACTGGCCTTGCGTGCGTGGCTGCTGCCACTGGCCATAGCCCTGGGCCACTATCCAGCGCTGCTTTGCCTGCCATGCCTGGCTTACGACCACCTGTTGCCTGATCAGGGCCGCTGGCGCCTGCTCGTCAGGCACCTTGGCGCTGTGCTTGGCATCTGCATGCTGCTCGGCGCCAGCCGCCAAGGGTTGGCTGAGCTGACCGGCCTGCACCTGGCCAGCCTGGCCCCCGGCGCGCTGCTACTGCTCGGACTGCTGCTGGCCTTGTACAATCGCCTGCGTCCGGGCCCTGCCCACCCACGTCGTCAAGGAAAGCTCTGATTTCATGAATGCCGCCAAACGCCTGGAGATCTTTCGCAGGCTGCACGAAGACAACCCCGACCCCAAGACAGAACTGGCCTACACCACCCCGTTCGAACTGCTGGTCGCCGTGACGTTGTCTGCGCAATCCACTGACGTCGGCGTCAACAAGGCCACCGCCCGCCTGTTCCCCGTCGCCAACACCCCCGAGGCCATCCATGCCCTGGGCGTTGAAGGCCTGAGCGAATACATCAAGACCATCGGCCTTTACAACAGCAAGGCCAAAAACGTCATCGAAGCCTGCCGGATGCTGATAGAGCAGCACGGCAGCGAGGTGCCGCAAACCCGCGAAGCGTTGGAGGCACTGCCCGGCGTGGGCCGCAAGACCGCCAACGTGGTGCTTAACACTGCCTTTCGCCAGCCGACCATGGCGGTGGATACCCATATATTCCGGGTCAGCAACCGCACGGGCATCGCGCCAGGCAAGACGGTGCTGGAGGTGGAGAAGAAACTGGTCAAGTTCGTGCCAAAGGATTACCTGCTCGACGCCCATCACTGGTTGATCCTGCATGGGCGCTATGTGTGCCAGGCCCGCAAGCCAAGGTGTGGCAGTTGCCGGATCGAAGACTTGTGCGAATACAACCACAAGACCAGTGACGATTGAGCCGATAGCTCAAAACCACTCGCGGCGATTGAAAAAATCTTTTTTACCAGCGTCTGCTTTCTGGTTATAAGGACGGCCAATGGCCCCTTGGCTTGGAGCGACTCATGAGCACCGATAAAGACGACCTGTCGATCGAAGATGATTTTGTTGCCACAGAGGATGAAGCGGAACCCCAGGTGGAAAGCGCCAAGACCAACCTGAGCAAACGCCGCACCATCGACAACATGCTGGAAGAACGGCGCCTGCAAAAGCAACTGGCCGATTTCGACTACGACCTGTAGCGCTGCTCGGGAGCCCTGGCAAAGCCTCCTGACGGGAGGCTTTGCGGCCTGGCAGTCAGTTAAGACCTTGCCGCTGCGCCAGTTCGATGAGGTCAACCAGCGACCGCGCATTGAGCTTGAGCAACAGCCGGGACTTGTAGGTACTGACCGTCTTGTTGCTGAGGAACATGCTGTCGGCAATTTCCTTGTTCGAGCGCCCCCGCGCCAACTGCTGCAACACGGTCATCTCGCGCGCTGAAAGACGGTTGACCATATCCGTCTCGCTCCCCCCTCCCCTGCCACGCGACGCATGCAAGGCCTGGTTGGGGAAGTAGCTATACCCTGACAACACGGCCTTGATGGCGCTGAGCAATTCGGTGAGTTCCTGCTGCTTGCACACGTAACCCGATGCCCCCGCCTGCATGCAGCGCATCGAGAAGTTGCCGGGGGCCTGCGACGTCAGTACCAGGACTTTGCTCCCCGGGCTGAACGTTGCCATGCGCGCGATCACCTCCAGGCCATCAAGCCTGGGGATGCCAATATCCAGTACCACGATATCCGGCAGGTGTTGCCGTGTGAGTTGCAGTGCAGCCACCCCGTTGTCGGTTTCCGCCACCACGTCATACCCATGCCGCTCCATCAGCATGCGCACGGCCAGGCGTATGACCGGATGATCATCCACGATAAGCACTTTATTCATGCGATATCCATTGATTCATTGTTTTTGCTTTGGCACGCCACGATAACCGACAGGGCGTCCGATGGCGCGGCGAATTCCCAGCGAAACTGATGAGCAGATGAAACTTACAAAACTTACGGAAATTTCCTACAAATAATTACTGCAGTTGTAATAACTAAATTCTTTATCACCAAACTGACGGTATCACCCGCCCGCAATTTCGCACCAGTTGAAAAACTGACGCCCACTTGAAGAAATCTCCAACTCAAACACGCTGAAAAATCAAGGCAACCAGGCTATTCGGCGATGAGTTCTCACCCGGAAACCAGTCCAGTCTTTAGTTGAGTTCAACGGTCAGGTATAGATGGGCAAAACCGCTGGAGACGGCCCAAATGACCCAAGCACAACCTGTCGCCCCGCTGACGATCATTGCCATCTTCGCGGGGATCATCGAAGCCTCCGCGCTCGCGACACTGCCGTTTCTCAGCGAGTCCAGCCAAAAACTCTACACCTGGTTTCTGGTGGGCTTCCCGTTTTTTCTCACAGCACTGTTCTTCCTGACGCTCAATTTCAACTACAAGTCGTTCTACAGCCCATCGCCCGGCAGAACGACGGATGACAACATGCCGATCCCCAACAACGTGGCCACTCCTGCCATGACCAACAGTCCCCACGAAGCGACCAAGGGCGAGCCAGTCACGTTCATGTTTTCCGGCCCCGACGCCAACCGCATGATGGAACAGCAACTCCTGTCTGCACTAGCCCACCCCCCCGTACCAGCGCGTACCTGGCGCTTTTGCAATCTGGACAGGCGGCAATGTGCGCAGCTGTCGATCAGCGCACTCGAGGGCAACGTCGTGAACGACGAGCGCTAAAAGCCCGGACGTTTCTGCAGCCAGAAAAAAACCCCGGCCTGAGCCGGGGTTTCTACGACACGTGCCAGCAATCAGAGCAGCGAACGGCCCTTGTTGGCAGCAATGCGCATGCGCAGTGCGTTCAGCTTGATGAAGCCGGCCGCGTCTGCCTGGTTGTAGGCGCCGCCATCTTCCTCGAAGGTCGCGATGTTGGCATCGAACAGCGAGTCGTCCGACTGGCGGCCGACCACGATCACGTTGCCTTTGTACAGCTTCAGGCGTACCACGCCATTCACGTTGACCTGCGAAGCGTCGATCATCTGTTGCAGCATCAGACGCTCCGGGCTCCACCAGTAGCCGGTGTAGATCAGGCTGGCGTACTTCGGCATCAGCTCATCTTTCAGGTGAGCGACTTCGCGGTCCAGGGTGATCGACTCGATGGCACGGTGGGCCTTGAGCATGATGGTGCCGCCTGGGGTCTCGTAGCAGCCACGCGACTTCATGCCGACGTAACGGTTCTCGACGATGTCCAGGCGGCCGATGCCGTTGGCACCGCCGATACGGTTCAGGTCGGCCAGGACGGTGGCCGGAGTCTTCTCGACGCCATCAATCGCAACGATGTCACCGTTACGGTAGGTGAGCTCGATGTAGGTCGCCTGGTCCGGGGCGTTCTCAGGCGAGACGCTCCAGCGCCACATGTCTTCTTCGTGCTCGGTCCAGGTATCTTCCAGGACACCGCCTTCGTAGGAGATGTGCAGCAGGTTGGCGTCCATCGAGTACGGCGACTTCTTCTTGCCGTGGCGCTCGATCGGGATGCCGTGCTTTTCGGCGTAGTCCATCAGTTTTTCGCGGGACAGCAGGTCCCACTCACGCCACGGGGCGATGACCTTGACGCCTGGTTTCAGGGCGTAGGCACCCAGCTCGAAACGCACCTGGTCGTTGCCTTTGCCGGTGGCGCCATGGGAAATGGCGTCAGCGCCGGTTTCGTTGGCGATTTCGATCAGACGCTTGGCGATCAGCGGGCGGGCGATGGAAGTACCCAGCAGGTACTCGCCTTCGTATACGGTGTTGGCGCGGAACATCGGGAACACGAAATCACGCACGAATTCTTCGCGCAGGTCGTCGATGTAGATCTCTTTAACACCCATTGCCTGGGCCTTGGCACGGGCCGGCTCGACCTCTTCGCCCTGACCCAGGTCAGCGGTGAAGGTCACCACTTCGCAGTTGTAGGTATCCTGCAGCCACTTGAGAATCACCGAAGTATCAAGGCCGCCGGAATACGCCAGTACGACCTTTTTTACGTCCGCCATGCCATCACTCCACGGGGTTGTACGGAAAGGGATCGATTCTAACGACCTTGCGGATAAATTTACAGTGGGGCGACAGCTTCTGACGACAAAGCGACAGGAACTGTCGGAAGGGCGACGGGTGTATGCATGACCATCTCTAGCGCCTGTGAGATCGAGCGCCGCCCGCGCGGCGCTTCGCAGCACAAGGCTGCTCCTACAGTTGTTTCCGGCCAGTCACGCCTGTGCCTGAGCACGCGAACGCCTTGTTCGCCTGGCACGATATCGATGTGGACGCCAAGGCGCAGCGCTGCAACTTCAGGAATAACTGGCCCGAAACAGATGTAGGAGCAGCCTCGTGCTGCGAAGCGCCGCGCGGGCGGCGCTCGATCTCACAGGCGCTGGAAATGTCGTGGCAAACACCTGGAGCCACACCGATCTCAGGGCGCCTTCGCCCCCGGCGCGGCAGCAGCCGGTTTGGCTGGGGCTGGGGCCGGGGCGGCAGGCGCCGCTGGCTCAGCCGGTTTTTCCACAGGTTTCTCAACCACCGAAACCCGATCCAGCTCGATATTCACCCGGCGATTGCGCGCCCGGTTGGCAGCGCTGTTGTTCTTCACCAACGGGTACTGCTCGCCATGGAAGCGCACCGTGATCTGGTCTTCAGCCAAGCCATGGGCCTTGAAGTAGTCAGCCACCGCCAGCGCGCGACGGCGCGACAGGTCACGATTGGTCAGGCGGTTGCCACTGTTGTCGGAGTGGCCGTTCAGCTCGATGTGGTTTACCGTCGGGTCGGCTTTCATGTAATCCAGGATCACATCCAGCCGTGCACGTGCCGACGCGTCCAGATCGGTGCCGCCACCCGGGAAGCCCACTTGGGTCTGGCGCACCTGATCGTAATTCATAGGCAGCAGCTTGCTGGCACAAACCTGGTAGTCGCTGTAGGCCTTGGCAAAGCTGACCGGCAGCACGCGCACTTCCATCGGCCTGCCGGCCTCACCGGTGTAGTTGCGCACCACTGTGCTGCGCCCGTCGAGCAAGCCGTTGATCAGGCGGCTGGCCTGGCCTTGGGAGGAACTGAACAGCACTCCGGTGCGGGCCATGCGCACACTGCCCAGGTTGATATCACCCCGCCCAGGCTGCCACGGCGCCGCCGCCGCCAGCAGGCTGGCCGTACCTGCACCCAGTACGTTGCTGTCCGAACGCAGCTGGAACACAGGTTGTTCACCTGCCCGACGCACGAACTCGCCGCTGCCAAAACCTTCTATTGGCTGGATAAGACGGCACTCGAACTGGTCACCCTCGACCTTCCAGGCAATGTTCTCCATGCGCGTCTGGAAAGTCAGTGCGCCGGCCGGCAGGCTGGCGAACAGGGTCAACAGGGTTAGGTAACGCTGGCGCACGGGCGGCTCCACTAATTCTGACGGCTTACCTGCAGGCTATCGGACGCCTGCCGGAAAACTTGATAGCCGTGCTCGCCCCAGGGTTTTCCGGTAGCATTGGGGCTTGAGTTCGACCCGCCTGGAATCCCCAATGTCCGATCGCCTGACCCTCCTGCGCCCCGACGACTGGCACATCCATCTGCGCGATGGTGCCGTCCTGCCCCACACCGTTGGCGACGTGGCGCGCACTTTTGCCCGTGCCATCATCATGCCTAACCTGGTTCCTCCGGTGCGTAATGCCGACGAGGCCGGCGCCTATCGTGAGCGCATCCTGGCCGCCCGCCCTGCCGGCAGCCGCTTCGAGCCGCTGATGGTGCTGTACCTCACCGACCGCACCAGCGCCGACGACATCCGCGAGGCCAAGGCCAGCGGCATCGTGTACGCCGCCAAACTGTACCCGGCCGGCGCTACCACCAACTCCGATTCGGGCGTGACCAGCATCGACAACATCTTCCCGGCCATCGAGGCGCTGGCGGAAGTTGGCATGCCGCTGCTGGTGCATGGCGAAGTGACCCGTAGCGAGATCGACGTCTTCGACCGCGAGAAGCGCTTCATCGACGAGCACATGCGTCGTCTGGTCGAGCGCTTCCCGACGCTGAAAGTGGTGTTCGAACACATCACCACCGGCGATGCCGCGCAGTTCGTTACCGAGGCTTCGGCCAACGTCGGCGCGACCATCACCGCGCAGCACCTGCTGTACAACCGCAACCACATGCTGGTTGGCGGCATTCGCCCGCACTTCTACTGCCTGCCGATCCTCAAGCGCAACACCCACCAGGTGGCGCTGCTGGACGCGGCCACCAGCGGTAACCCGAAGTTCTTCCTGGGCACCGACTCGGCACCGCACGCTCGTCACGCCAAGGAAGCCGCCTGCGGGTGCGCCGGTTGCTACACCGCCTACGCGGCCATCGAAATGTACGCCGAAGCGTTCGAGCAGCGTAACGCGCTGGACAAGCTGGAAGGCTTTGCCAGCCTGCACGGCCCGGCCTTCTACGGCCTGCCGGCGAACACCGACACCATTACCTTGGTGCGTGAAGAATGGACCGCCCCGGACAGCCTGCCATTTGGCGAGCAGACCGTAATCCCGCTGCGCGCCGGTGAAAAACTGCGCTGGCGCCTGCTGGAGGAAAACGCGTGAGCGAAGAACTCTACGAAGACGACATGGACACCCAAGGCAGCAGCGGTTCGCGCCACCCGATGGCCGAGCGCTTCCGCGGCTACCTGCCGGTAGTGGTGGATGTGGAGACAGGTGGTTTCAACAGCGCCACCGATGCCCTGCTGGAAATTGCCGCCGTCACTATCGGCATGGACGAGAAAGGCTTCCTGTTCCCCGAGCACACTTACTTCCACCGGGTAGAGCCGTTCGAGGGCGCCAACATCGAAGCCGCCGCGCTGGAGTTTACCGGCATCAAGCTGGACCACCCGCTGCGCATGGCCGTCAGCGAGGAAAGCGCGCTGACCGACATCTTCCGCGGCGTACGCAAGGCACTCAAGGCCAATGGCTGCAAGCGGGCGATCCTGGTCGGCCACAACAGCAGCTTCGACCTGGGCTTCCTCAATGCGGCGGTGGCGCGCAACGACCTGAAGCGCAACCCGTTCCACCCGTTTTCGAGCTTCGACACCGCTACCCTCGCGGGCCTGGCGTATGGCCAGACCGTGCTGGCGCGTGCCTGCCAGAGCGCGGACATCGACTTCGACGGGCGTGAGGCGCACTCGGCGCGGTACGACACCGAGAAGACGGCCGAGCTGTTCTGCGGCATCGTCAACCGCTGGAAAGAGATGGGCGGCTGGCGCGACTTCAACGATTGAGTTGAGTCCGGGGGCCGCGTTGCGGCCCTTTCGCGGCACAAGGCCGCTCCTCCAGGGTATGCGTACTCCCGCAGGAGCGGCCTTGTGCCGCGAAAGAGCCAGGACAGGCACTGAAAGCCCTGAAGTCCAGGCACAAAAAAACCGGCCACGAAGGCCGGTTTTTTTATGCGAGCGGCAATTACAGCTTGCCAGCGTTCTCGCTCAGGTAGGCTGCGACGCCTTCTGGCGAAGCGTTCATGCCTTTGTCGCCTTTTTTCCAGTTGGCAGGGCAGACTTCGCCGTGCTCTTCGTGGAACTGCAGGGCGTCAACCAGGCGCAGCAGCTCGTCCATGTTACGGCCCAGTGGCAGGTCGTTGATGATCTGCGAGCGGACAACACCGTTGGTGTCGATCAGGAAGGCGCCACGGAAGGCCACGCCGCCTTCGGACTCTACGTCGTAGGCTTTGCAGATTTCGTGAGTCATGTCGGCAGCCAGGGTGTACTTCACCTGACCGATGCCGCCGTTGTTGACCGGGGTGTTACGCCAGGCGTTGTGGGTGAAGTGCGAGTCGATCGACACGCCGATCACTTCGACGTTGCGCGCCTGGAAGTCCGGGATGCGGTTGTCCAGGGCGATCAGCTCGGACGGGCAGACGAAGGTGAAGTCCAGCGGGTAGAAGAACACCAGGCCGTACTTGCCCTTGATGGCCGAAGCCAGGTTGAAGCTGTCGACGATCTCGCCATTGCCCAGCACGGCTGGAACGGTGAAATCGGGGGCTTTCTTACCAACGAGTACGCTCATTGTAATCTCCTGATGAGGGTGAAAAACCGTTTGCCGGGCCAGACGGGCTTGCCCGACATCCAACAAAGGCAGACCATCATACACGGCTTCTGATGACAGGCCGAATCCATCAGGCAGGCAACCACCGGTCGCTCAAGCACAGCCTTTTCAGAAAGCACTTTGACAAGCATTCTCATTAACATTAAGCTCCAATCCATCGACTCAACCCGCGATGGTCAGCCCTTATGTATGTGTGTCTTTGTGTCGGCGTCACCGACGGACAGATCCGCGATGCGATCTATGAAGGATGCTGCAGTTACAAGGAAGTGCGAGCCGCGACCAATGTCGCAAGCCAGTGTGGCAAATGCGCCTGCCTGGCCAAGGAAGTGGTCCGTGAGACCCTGACCGAGCTTCAGGTCAGCCAGGCAGCCCTGCCCTATCCCGTGGAATTTACCGCGGCCTGAAACCCCAGAATTCAATGAACCGGACCCTGTGTCCGGTTTTTTTATGCCTTGAATTCAATAAGTTAGCGCTCCAACGCGGTTCACAAACATTCTTATTCCTATTAATTTTCACTTATTATTCAACAACTTAGGTTTGACACTACTAAGTATCGGGCTCAAACTTCACTGTATTGGCACACTTCTACAGGGCAGGAACCCGTAATGAAAGGCGACGTAAGCGTCATCCAGCATCTCAACAAGATCCTCGGAAACGAGCTGGTCGCGATCAACCAGTACTTCCTGCACGCACGCATGTACGAAGATTGGGGCCTGAACAAGCTCGGCAAGCACGAGTACAAGGAATCCATCGACGAGATGAAGCACGCTGACAAACTGATCAAGCGTATTCTCTTCCTCGAAGGCATCCCTAACGTTCAGGACCTGGGCAAGCTGCTGATCGGCGAGCACACCAAGGAAATGCTCGAGTGCGACCTGAAGCTTGAAAAGAAAGGCCTGGCCGACCTGAAGGCAGCCATCGCCCATTGCGAAACCGCTGGCGACTTCGGCTCGCGTGACATGCTTGAAGAGATCCTCGAATCCGAGGAAGAGCACATCGACTGGCTGGAAACCCAACTGGGGCTGATCGACAAGATCACTATCGAAAACTACCTGCAGTCGCAGATGGGCGAAGAATAATTATTCGCCGCATAAAAAAACCCGCTATCAGCGGGTTTTTTTATGCTTGCCGGAAGCTCAGGCTTCGGAAGCCTTGGCTTTGGCAGCAGCGTCCTTGATCAGGGTTTGCAACTCACCCTTCTCGAACATTTCCAGCATGATGTCGCTACCGCCAACCAGCTCACCGGCTACCCACAGCTGCGGGAAGGTCGGCCAGTTGGCATATTTTGGCAGGTTGGCACGGATTTCCGGGTTCTGCAGGATGTCGACGTAGGCGAACTTCTCGCCACAACCCATCACTGCTTGCGATGCCTTGGCCGAGAACCCGCATTGCGGGGCATTCGGCGAGCCTTTCATGTAAAGCAGAATGGTGTTGTTGGCAATCTGCTCTTTGATCGTTTCGATGATATCCATGTAGCACCTCGGCTTAACTTTGCGACGCTGTTGTCGGCACGGTGGCGCATTGTAACGGAAAGCCGAGCAGCGTGCTCGGCCTTGCTGTTCCTTACGCGGCCTCCACCTGCACGGGTACGCCATTGAGCGCAGCGTTGCCGGAAACCTGGTCCCGCAAGCGCTCGTCGGTCAGGTCATTGGCGCTCACCCCGGGCTGCGCCTGGGCGATCTGCATGTGCACGCCCTGACGACCGTGACCGAAGCCATGGGGCAGGCTGACCACACCGGGCATCATGTCCTCGCAGGCTTGCACCTCGACTTCGAGATCACCCGTGCGGGAGCGGATACGCACCCGCTGGCCGTCCTGCAACTGTCGCTGTTGCAGGTCTTGCGGGTGCATCAACAGATGATGGCGAGGCTTGCCTTTCACCAGGCGGTGGAAATTGTGCATCCATGAGTTGTTGCTGCGCACATGGCGGCGGCCGATCAGCAGCAGCTCACCCGGTACGGGCGGTGCCAGTTGCGTCAGGCGGTGAAGGTCGTCCAGCAACACCTGGTGTGCCGCTTCGACAGCCTTGCTGGTAGTCGCCAGGCGCGCAGCGAGGTTGCTGCGTAATGGCCCGAGGTCAAGCCCGTGTGGGTGCTCATCCAGCGTTGCCAGTGACAGCCGCCAAGGCGTTGCTTCACCATAGCGCCCCTTGCGCAAGGCCAGATCGATCATCTGCGCAGGTGCCCAGGTCGGTTTCAACTCAAGCTCGGTACGCCTGGCAAACGCCTGGGCGAGGCCGACGAAAATTTCCCAGTCGTGCAGCGCGCCGTCAGGCTTGGCCAGGATCGCCCGGTTGAAGCGGGTGACGTTGCGCACGGCCAGCAAGTTGAAGGTGCTGTCGTAGTGGTCGTTTTCCAGCGAGGAGGTGGAAGGCAGGATCAGGTCGGCATGCCGAGTGGTTTCGTTGATGTAGAGGTCGATGCTGAGCATGAATTCCAGGCCTTCCAGGGCCGCATCCAGCTGGCGACCGTTAGGCGTGGACAGCACCGGGTTGCCGGCCACTGTCACCAAGGCGCGTACTTGCCCTTCGCCAGGTGTCAGCATCTCTTCGGCCAGGGCCGCCACTGGCAGCTCGCCACCGTACTCGGGCAAACCCGACACCCGGCTCTGCCAGGCGTTGAAATGGCCGCCCGAGGTTGTGGCCACCAAGTCGACGGCGGGCTCGGTACACAAAGCGCCGCCTTCACGGTCGAGGTTGCCGGTCACCAGGTTGATCAGTTGCACCAGCCAGTGGCAGAGGGTGCCGAAGGTTTGGGTGGAAACGCCCATGCGGCCATAGCACACGGCCTTTTCTGCCGCAGCGAAGTCCCGTGCCAGCTGGCGGATCTGCGTAGCGGCAATGCCGCAATGCGGGCTCATGGCTTCGGCGCTGAGGGGGGCAAGGGCCTCACGCACCTGCTGCAGGCCGTTGATGGGTAAGTGCGAACCTTGCGCCAGGCCCTCCTCGAACAGGGTGTTGAGCATGCCGCACAACAAGGCTGCATCCCCACCCGGACGGATAAACAGGTGGGTATCGGCCATGGCCGCCGTTTCGCTGCGCCGAGGGTCCACCACCACCAGGCGCCCGCCCCGGCCAAGCAGGGCCTTGAGGCGCTTTTCCACATCGGGCACGGTCATGATGCTGCCGTTGGAGGCCAGCGGGTTGCCGCCAAGAATCAGCATGAAGTCGGCGTGGTCGATATCCGGAATCGGCAGCAGCAGGCCATGGCCGTACATCAGGTGGCTGACCAGGTGTTGTGGCAGCTGGTCCACCGAGGTGGCCGAGAAACGGTTGCGTGTCTTGAGCAAGCCGAGGAAGTAGTTGCTGTGGGTCATCAAACCGTAGTTGTGCACGCTTGGGTTGCCCTGGTAGACCGCCACGGCATTGCGCCCGTGGGCCTGCTGGACCGCCCACAACTTATCCGCGGCCAGAGCAAAGGCCTCGTCCCAGCCGATGGCCTGCCAACGCTCCCCTACCCGCTTGTGGGGCTGGCGCAGGCGGTCAGGGTCGTTCTGGATGTCCTGCAAGGCCACGGCCTTGGGGCAGACGTGGCCACGGCTGAACGGGTCCTGGGGGTCGCCTTTGATCGAGCTGATTAGCGCCCGCCCGTCGTCTTCATGGCTGACTTCGATGTTCAGCCCGCAGATTGCTTCGCACAGGTGACAGGCACGGTGATGCAGGGTCTTGGTCATGGCCGCCTCTGCCTTGTTGTTGTCGAACACTGACTATGCGCCCGCCCCCTGCCCCCGGCCAGCGCCCTTCGCCTCGTGAATCCACCGACATCAGGCACACGATTTGCGACAGCCATTTGCCAAATTGCCAGCAAGCCCTGTACAACCTCGTGTAGCAAATAAAAAACAGCACAGGCCGACGGGTGAAGACACCCTTTGCAACACCCTTTGCAATCAGGCCGCTGTTCCCCCTTGGCTTCAGGCGACATTTACTTATAGTATTGCGCCTTTCCCTATTTTCGTCCGCCCCGTGCGGCTTACGCCGCAGGTCAATCCCGTTGTCAAAAAAAACCATACGGTCGACCTGCATACCGTTGCAGATAAGGTAGTCAATCATGAGCGCTAGGCACTTTCTCTCCCTGCTGGACTTCACCACCGACGAATTGCTCGGGGTGATCCGCCGCGGCATCGAGCTGAAGGACCTGCGCAAACGAGGCGTGCTGTTCGAGCCTCTGAAGAACCGCGTGCTGGGCATGATCTTCGAGAAATCCTCGACCCGTACCCGCGTGTCGTTCGAGGCTGGCATGATCCAGCTGGGCGGCCAGGCCATCTTCCTGTCGCCACGCGACACCCAGCTGGGCCGTGGCGAGCCGATCGGTGACAGCGCCATCGTGCTGTCGAGCATGGTCGATGTGGTAATGATTCGTACCCACGCCCACAGCACGCTGACCGAATTCGCCGCCAAATCGCGCGTGCCGGTGATCAACGGCCTGTCCGACGAGTCGCACCCGTGCCAACTGCTGGCTGACATGCAGACCTTCCTCGAGCACCGCGGCTCGATCCAGGGCAAGACCGTGACCTGGATCGGCGACGGTTTCAACATGTGCAACTCCTATATCGAGGCCGCCAGGCAGTTCGATTTCCAGCTGCGCATCGCCTGCCCCGAAGGCTACGAGCCGGATCAGCGCTTCATGGCGCTGGGCGGTGACCGCGTGCAGATCATCCGCGATGCCAAGGAAGCCGTGCGTGATGCACACCTGGTGGTCACCGATGTCTGGACTTCCATGGGTCAGGAGGAGGAAACTGCACGGCGCCTGGCGCATTTCGCGCCTTACCAGGTCACCCGCGAACTGCTCGACCTGGCGGCACCCGATGTCCTCTTCATGCACTGCCTGCCCGCCCACCGTGGCGAGGAAATCAGCCAGGACCTGCTCGACGACCCACGTTCGGTCGCCTGGGACGAGGCTGAAAACCGCCTGCATGCACAGAAGGCGCTTCTCGAATTCCTTGTAGAACCGGCTTACCACCACGCATGAGTCAACCCCTACTGCTCAACCTGCGCAACCTCGCCTGCGGCTACGGCGACCAGCGCATCGTCCAGAACCTCAATCTGCACCTGAACGCAGGCGACATCGGTTGCCTGCTGGGTTCATCCGGTTGCGGGAAAACCACCACGCTGCGCGCCATTGCCGGTTTCGAACCGGTACACGAAGGCGAGATCCAGCTGGCCGGCGAGGTCATCTCCCGCGCCGGCTTCACCCTGGCCCCGGAAAAGCGCCGCATCGGCATGGTGTTCCAGGACTATGCGCTGTTCCCGCACCTGACCGTGGCGCAGAACATTGCCTTTGGCATCGCCAAGCACCCACGCCAGGCCGCCGTCATCGAAGAGATGCTCGAACTGGTCAAGCTTGGCGGTTTGGGCGGGCGTTACCCGCACGAATTGTCTGGCGGCCAGCAGCAACGGGTCGCCCTGGCCCGTGCGCTGGCGCCGGAGCCGCAGTTGCTGCTGCTCGACGAGCCATTCTCCAACCTTGACGTGGAGTTGCGCCGGCGCCTGAGCCATGAGGTTCGCGATATTCTCAAGAGCCGTGGCACCAGCGCCATCCTGGTTACCCATGACCAGGAAGAAGCCTTTGCCGTCAGCGATCAGGTCGGTGTGTTCAAGGAAGGCCGCCTGGAGCAGTGGGACACGCCCTACAACCTTTACCACGAACCACAGACGCCGTTCGTGGCCAGCTTCATTGGCCAGGGGTACTTCATCCGTGGGCAGATGAGCAGCCACGAGGCCGTCAATACCGAGCTGGGTGAACTGCGCGGCAACCGTGCCTACATCATGGCACCGGGCAGTTCGGTGGACGTGCTGCTGCGGCCCGACGATATCGTGTATGCACCGGGCAGCGCGCTACAGGCGAACATCGTTGGCAAGAGCTTCCTGGGGGCATCGACCCTGTACCGCCTGCAACTGCCGACTGGCAGCCAGCTGGAAGCGATCTTCCCTAGCCATAACGACCTTCAGGTCGGTGAAGATGTGGGGATTGCGGTGAAAGCCGATCACCTGGTGCTGTTCCCGGTGCCGGGTAGCGTTGCGGCGCAGTTGCCGCGGCAGGAGAATGGCGTGCGTCGGTACAGTTCCGCGACCTGATTGCTGATCCGTGGGGCCGCTTTGCGGCCCTTCGCGGGCTTGCCCGGCTCAGCCTCTGCCGATTCCGGCAAACTTGCCCTGGGTATGCTCGGCCAGCACCGCCGCCGCCAACTCCACTTCCAGCCCACGCCGTCCAGCGCTGACATGGATGGTTGCAAAATTCTGCGCTGATTCATCAATGAAGGTTCGCAAGCGCTTCTTCTGCCCCAAAGGGCTGATCCCCCCCACCAGATAACCCGTAGCCCGCTGCGCCGCCGCCGGGTCTGCCATTTCGCATTTCTTTACCCCGGCAGCATGGGCCAGGGCCTTGAGGTCCAGGGTGCCCACCACCGGCACCACCGCCACCAGCAACTCCCCTTTCTCGCTGCTCGCCAGCAAGGTCTTGAACACCTGCTGCGGGTCGAGCCCGAGCTTTTCCGCCGCCTCCAGACCGTAGGACGCCGACTTGGGGTCATGCTCATAACTGTGCACACGGTGCTCGGCGCGATGCTTCTTCAACAGGTCTAAGGCGGGGGTCATGCAAGGGCTCCGGTCTGGGACGGCTCGGCGGCTACTTTAGGACAATTCCCACAGCGCAGCCAGCACACCGCAATGGCGCACCTCTAGTACGCGGATTCGCAGCCAATTTTAGCGACCATTTCGTGACTGGTCGTTCACTTTCGACCTTTGACATCAGCGTTTCTTGTCTATATTTTTTCGCTTCTGAACAAATGGCGCACTTTTAAGGTGCGTTTCCTGTATTTGCCCGGGGTCAATGGGGATCGACACCGGGCTTTGCTGTCGAGCGCCACGCGCCTCACAACAAAAAAAACGAGGTCATACATGACGACTGCTCTACGCCAACCCACGCTGTCCAGCCAATGTCTGGCCGAGTTTCTCGGCACAGCCCTGCTCATTTTCTTCGGCACCGGCTGTGTTGCCGCGCTCAAGGTCGCCGGCGCCAGCTTCGGCCTGTGGGAAATCAGCATCATCTGGGGCGTCGGCGTGAGCATGGCGATCTACCTCACTGCCGGCATTTCCGGCGCGCACCTGAACCCGGCAGTGAGCATCGCCCTCACCCTGTTCGCCGGTTTCGACAAGCGCAAGCTGCCCTTCTACATGCTGGCCCAGGTATGCGGCGCGTTCTGCGGCGCGGCGCTGGTCTACACCCTGTACAGCAACCTGTTCTTCGATTTCGAACAGGCCCACGCCATGTTGCGCGGTAGCGAAGCCAGCCTGGAGCTGGCCTCGGTGTTCTCCACCTACCCACATCCCTCGCTGTCCACCGGCCAGGCGTTCCTGGTTGAAGTCGTCATCACGGCTATCCTGATGGCCGTGATCATGGCCCTGACCGACGACAACAACGGCCTGCCGCGCGGCGCCATGGCCCCGCTGCTGATCGGCCTGCTGATCGCGGTGATTGGCAGCGCCATGGGCCCGCTGACCGGCTTTGCCATGAACCCTGCTCGCGATTTCGGGCCAAAACTCATGACTTTCCTGGCCGGTTGGGGCGAAATCGCCTTCACTGGCGGACGGGACATACCGTATTTCCTGGTTCCGGTGTTTGCACCGATCCTTGGCGCTTGCCTGGGTGCCGCGACCTATCGCGGCCTGATTGCCCGCAACCTGCCAATGGCAGCTGCCGCGAACCCTGAGACAAATGACAATCGCCAGGGCGATACTCAAGCCAATTGATGCCGGCTACATGCCCAGCCCTGACCTCCTATTCTCGCAAGGCCTACGACCATGACAGACACCCAGGACAAGAACTACATCATCGCCCTGGACCAGGGCACCACCAGTTCGCGTGCCATCATTTTCGACCGCGACGCCAATGTGGTGGGCACCTCCCAGCGCGAGTTCGCCCAGCACTATCCGCAGGCGGGCTGGGTCGAGCACGACCCGATGGAAATCTTCGCCACGCAGAGCGCGACCATGGTCGAGGCCTTGGCACAGGCAGGCATCAGCCATGCCCAGGTAGCCGCAATCGGCATCACCAACCAACGCGAAACCACTGTGGTGTGGGACAAGGAAACCGGCCGCCCGGTTTACAATGCCATCGTCTGGCAGTGCCGCCGCAGCACCGAGATCTGCGCCCAGCTCAAGCGCGACGGCCATGAAGACTACATTCGCGACACCACCGGCCTGGTCACCGACCCGTACTTCTCCGGCACCAAGCTGAAGTGGATCCTCGACAACGTCGAGGGCGTCCGCGAACGCGCCGAACGTGGCGAACTGTTGTTCGGCACCATCGATACCTGGCTGATCTGGAAGTTCTCGGGCGGCAAGGTGCACGTCACCGACTACACCAATGCCTCGCGCACGCTGATGTTCAACATCCATAGCCTGGAGTGGGACGACAAGCTGCTGGAAATCCTCGGCATCCCGCGGCAGATGCTGCCCGAGGTTCGCTCTTCTTCAGAAGTGTACGGCCAGACAAAAAGCGGCATTGCCATTGCTGGCATCGCAGGTGACCAACAGTCGGCACTGTTCGGCCAGATGTGCGTAGAACCCGGCCAGGCCAAGAACACCTACGGCACCGGCTGCTTCCTGCTGATGAACACCGGCGAGCAGGCAGTAAAATCGTCCCATGGCCTGCTCACCACCATCGCCTGCGGCCCCCGTGGCGAGGTGGCCTATGCACTGGAAGGCGCGGTGTTCAACGGTGGCTCCACCGTTCAATGGCTGCGTGACGAGCTGAAGATCGTCAACGACGCCCTGGATACCGAATACTTCGCCAGCAAGGTCAAGGACAGCAACGGCGTCTATCTGGTGCCGGCATTCACCGGCCTGGGTGCCCCGTACTGGGACCCGTACGCCCGTGGCGCGCTGTTCGGCCTGACCCGTGGCGTGAAGGTGGACCACATCATCCGCGCCGCGCTGGAGTCGATCGCCTACCAGACCCGCGACGTGCTCGATGCCATGCAGCAGGACTGCGGCCAGCGCCTGTCCGAATTGCGTGTGGACGGTGGTGCAGTGGCCAACAACTTCCTCATGCAGTTCCAGGCCGACATCCTCGGCACGTGCGTGGAGCGCCCGCAAATGCGCGAAACCACAGCCCTGGGCGCCGCCTACCTGGCCGGCCTGGCTTGCGGCTTCTGGAGCGGCCTGGACGAACTGCGCGACAAGGCAATCATCGAGCGCGAGTTCAGCCCGCAGCTGGATGAAACGCAGAAAGAGAAGCTGTATGCCGGCTGGAAGAAAGCCGTCGAACGTACCCGTGACTGGGAAGAGCACGAGGCGTAAAACACATTGGGGCCGCCACGCGGCCCCAATCGTCCACTGGCCGTCATCCCCTTCCTACGGCATCATTGCAGAATTTGTCCGGCTGCCCCAAAGGACCGCCCATGAATCTGCCCCCCCGCCAACAACAAATCCTCGAACTGGTGCGCGAGCGCGGTTACGTCAGTATCGAAGAAATGGCGCAGCTGTTCGTCGTGACGCCGCAGACCATCCGTCGAGATATCAACCAGCTTGCCGAGCTCAACCTGCTTCGCCGCTACCACGGTGGCGCGGCCTATGACTCGAGTATCGAGAATACGGCCTACGCCATGCGTGCCGACCAGATGCGCGATGAAAAGCAGCGTATCGCTGACGCCGTGGCCCGGCAGATTCCCGACCATGCCTCGGTGTTCATCAACATCGGCACCACTACCGAATCCATCGCCCGCGCACTGCTCAACCACAACCACCTGAAGGTCATCACCAACAACTTGCACGTGGCGGCGATCCTGGCTGCCAAGGACGATTTCGAAGTGCTGGTGGCCGGTGGCACGGTGCGCCGGGATGGTGGAGTGGTGGGCCAGGCCAGTGTCGACTTCATCAACCAGTTCAAGGTCGATTTCGCCCTGGTGGGTATCAGCGGCATCGACGAGGACGGCAGCCTGCTCGACTTCGACTACCAGGAAGTACGGGTATCCCAGGCGATCATCGCCAATGCCCGGCAGGTGATCCTTGCCGCCGACTCCAGCAAGTTCGGGCGCAACGCCATGGTGCGCCTGGGCTCGATCAGCCTGGTCGACTGCCTGGTGACCGATCAGGCGCCTACCCCCACCCTCACTCAGTTGCTGAACCACTACAAGATCCGCCTCGACGTGGTTTAGAGGGTGGCGGGTGCTTGCCGCAACCGGTGTGGCATACAGACCGCCCAGCCGAAATTTTCGAAAATGTTCACTTTATTGTCATCTGATCAGTTTTTTCTATAAAGACTGGCTGGCTACGGGCGTTCTGTTGCGCTAGTATTTTCGCAAACGAACATTAATGTTCACTTTCGATGTGAACAGCTCCCAGGAGGCCTTGCCCGTGTCCCAGCCCGTTTCGTCACAGCCACCACTTGCCGACTGCTATGACCTCGCCGTGATCGGCGGTGGCATCAATGGCGTGGGCATCGCTGCCGACGCCGCCGGGCGGGGTCTGAAAGTATTCCTTTGCGAAAAGGACGACCTGGCCCAGCACACGTCATCAGCCAGCAGCAAGCTGATTCACGGTGGCCTGCGCTACCTTGAACACTACGAATTCCGTCTGGTACGCGAAGCCTTGGCCGAACGCGAAGTGCTGCTAGCCAAGGCGCCGCATATCGTCAAACCGATGCGTTTCGTGCTGCCGCACCGCCCACACCTGCGCCCGGCGTGGATGATCCGCGCCGGCCTGTTCCTGTATGACCATCTGGGCAAACGCAAGCGCCTGGGTGCCTCGCGCAGCCTGCGCTTTGGCCCGGGTTACCCGCTAAAGCCAGCGATCACGCGCGGTTTCGAATACGCCGACTGCGCGGTAGACGACGCGCGGCTGGTGGTGCTCAATGCCATGGCCGCCCGTGAGCACGGCGCGCACATCCACACCCGCACCCGCTGCCTGCGCGCAGAGCGCGTGGACGGCCTGTGGCAGGTCGAGTTGCAGCATGCCGATGGCAGCCTGCAGAGCATTCGCGCCCGCGCACTGGTCAACGCCGCTGGCCCGTGGGTCGCCAGCTTCATCAAGGACGACCTCAAGCTGGATGCGCCGTACGGCATCCGCCTGATCCAGGGCAGCCACCTCATCGTGCCGCGCCTGTACGAAGGGGAACATGCCTTCATCCTGCAGAACGAAGACCAGCGCATCGTCTTCTGCATCCCTTACCTGGACCGCTTCACCCTGATAGGCACCACTGACCGCGAGTACAGCGGCGACCCTGCCAAGGTAGCGATCACTGAGCAGGAAACCGACTACCTGCTGAAGGTCGTCAACGAGCACTTCAACCATCAACTGAGCCAAGCCGACATCCTGCATACCTACTCCGGGGTGCGGCCGTTGTGCAACGATGAGTCGGACAACCCTTCGGCAGTGACCCGCGACTACACCCTCGCCCTCTCCGCACAAACAGGCCAGGCGCCGCTCCTGTCAGTGTTCGGCGGCAAGCTCACCACCTACCGCAAGCTGGCCGAATCGGCCATGGCTGAACTGAAGCCCTTCTTTACCCAGATGCGCGGCAGCTGGACTGCCGACGCGCCACTGCCAGGCGCCGAGGGGATGACCACGGTGCCGGCGCTGATCGATGCCGTACTGGCACGTTGTGGCTGGCTGCCTGCCGACATCGCCAAACGCTGGGTGCTCACCTACGGCAGCCGGGTGTGGCGGCTGCTCGATGGCATTGATGGGCCCGAGGGGTTGGGACAGGCTATCGGGGCCGGGCTGTTCACCCGCGAGGTAGATTACCTGCTGAAGGAAGAATGGGCCGTGCAAGCCGCTGATATCCTCTGGCGTCGTACCAAGCTGGGCCTGTCGCTGACCGCGCAGGAGCAGATGGCTCTGGAGGCGTACTTGCAGCAAGCCCGCAAGCTGCGCGCCAATAGCCGCGCAGCCTGACAGTGACCATGAAGCCCTCTTGATGGGTCAAGAGGGCTTACCCGGCCAGCGCTCATGGGCTTCGCGCGCCAACCGCAACAGCAATGCCCGCTCGCTGCGATCGTAATCAGTCCTCAGTGCTTCACAGCGCTGAAGGAATTCGCTTTCGTTGATCACTTGTTCATCCACCTGAGCCTGCAAGGCCTCCATGCGCTCGTGCAGTGGTTGCACCAAGTCTTCAAAGCGCTGCGCATAAAACTCCCGCGCGTATCGCCCCCAGAAAGGCCGCTGCGCCAACGCTGCAATCAAGGCATCGGTCGTTTCATTCTGCAACACCGTGTCCTGCGCTCGCAGCAGGTCACTGGTGCTGATGTTTGCAAAACCGGGAAAATGCATTTCGTCGATCTCGATGGGCAGGCCCAGCGGGTGGGCCAGCCGCTGCCGATAGAAAAGCCTGGTCTCGATCTCATCGATGAGTGGGGCGTGCTCGGCACGCATGCGCTGCACGTGCAGCGTCGCCAGGCGGTCGACCTCGTCCAGTCGAAACAACCCGCGCCCAAGGTTCAGCAAACGGGCTTCGATCTGGTTGCCATGGCTATCTTCGACGGCACGCACTACCAGAACGCCAAGCTCCATCTGCTCCAGCAAAATCAGTAACCGGTCTATACAGCTGCGTGGGCCAGAGGCCTCGAGAAACAACTGTTGGCGCAACCGTTCGTGCTGTTCGCATGCTTCCAGAATCCGCCAGATCCGGCTGCGATAATGCCCAGGGTGCTGTTCGAAGTCCTCGGTAATGGCGAAGTCCGCCAAAAACTGGAACAACCCTCCCGACTCCGGTTCCCCACGCAGCGCTGTCCATATTGCTTGCTGGCGATCACGTTCACTGTCGCCTGCACGGTTGGCCCAGTTGTCGAAGAGATCGCTGTCGATTGCACGGTGGCGCGCGGACGCTGACCCCCAACTTCCCGGCGTCACACCGCGCGCCTCATCCAGCAGCAATCTGTCAGCTTCGCTCAGTGGATTGTCATGCAAGGACAAATGGTTCACCTGCAAGCGCAACTGGTGCAACTCCTGGCGCAGTGCGCGGATGTTGTTGTTACGCAAGTCCACATGGGCACGAAACGAAATCCGCTCAGGCAACGCTTCCAGGTTCGCAGCGCGCAGGTTGACTTCACGCAGATTGCCGAGGCGAGTGAGGACCGGCGCCCTTCCCAGCGGGTTGTGGCTCAGGTCCAGGTGCCGCAGGGCGGCACTCCCGGCCAGACGCAATTCACCGGCCTCGTCCATCACCAGCCTGTTGCGGCTCAGGTTCAAATGGCGCAGATGGGACAACCGTTCAATGCCCTGAGGAACAGCAGTCAAGCGATTGCCGGACAGGTCGAGCTCAACCAGATTGGGAAAGCGCCGAAGAAAATCCTGATTGATTTCACCAAGGCCCAGGTCGCTGAGGATCAGCCGTCGCACATGAACAAAGCTCACCCCCTCCGGTAAATGGGGCAGGCTACCGATACGCTCCCCGGTGATGATCAGCGCGTGGTCCCCGGCCTCGTCGGTTATCTTGCGCCGCCAACTGCGCCTTATGGCAGTAGCGACCCGGCGGCGGCGTAGAACCTCCAGCGGGTTACTGGCGTCCCTACGCCACTGACGCAGGCCTTCACGCAGGCGCGTGAGCTGATCCATGAGCTGGCCATAGTGCTCCCACAACCCGACCCGCCGTTCCATGAGGTCGAGCAGGTAGGCTTGCAGTTCCCCGTCAGTCATTGTCGGAAACACTTGGTGAATACCCCGGCCAATGGCACGTCGGCTGCTTTCACCTCGCCCACTCAAGACATAACCGATACGCCCATCCCCCAAACGGCCCGGGGGGCGCAGGCCCACGCCCAGCCGGGGCATGCCACAGAGCTCGGCCGCCTGGGTACGGTCGCTGGCAGCGGCCTCGATCAGCAACGTGCCCAAGGCGTCAGGACTGGCAGCTGCGTCGCCAAGATCGGCTGTCTGCGTCTCATCCAGAGCAGCCAACAACGCCGCAAGATATGAACCGGTCGTGTTTTGGCCGGCATAGTGGTAGCCGTCGCTGCGGCGTACGATACACCGTACGTCCTGCGCAGCCTCGGCGCCCATGCCGGCCAAGTACCGCCCACCCGGGCTACCGTCGCGCACTTCGATGCGTAAGTCGTCCGGCCAATTCACTTGACGCTTCAGTAAGCCCAAGGCCAGGCGTTCAGTGTCGGGATTGACGCAACGCGGCAGACGCAAGCCAGCGCATGCCCTGTCCAGACGGCTCTCGCGCAGTGACCACCGTGCACGCTCGGCCACCGCCAAAGGAATCCGCTGCATGGCGCTGAGAGTATCGAGCTGCGCCCCGCTGCAGTGCTGCAGCAGCTCATGCGTACAGCGTGCCGACAGGCCTGGGAAAGTACGCTGCAACAGCCGCTCGATGCCGTTGGGCCGTACTTGCCGGGCAGCAACGTGTTGCGCCAGTTGTGGTGCGCTGAAGTCCGGGTGGCGCTCATGTGCCTGATAAAGCTCCAGGGCATCGAGCAACCGTGCAGGTGCGCCCGTGTGTTCGACATGCAAACGGCGAACCTGTGCTTCACTCAGCCCAGTCACCTGCAGCAGGTAATCACAAGCCTGCGCCGGTAGCTCTGCCAGCGGTGTACTCAAGCGGCGGACCAGATTGGCCCGCCCTTCCCAGCTCTGGGGAGCTTCGAGTTCATGACGCCAGCCGCCGGCTCCGTTCTGTTCGATCACCGGCCGGTAGGCACTGGGACGGCGAGGGTGCAGGATCCTGGAGCGGCCATCGTGCGGATCCTCCATCACCCTGTAACCCCCCTCATCAAGGTGCCAGAGCCATTCCTGCGCGCCGACGCCACGCAACGGTTGGGCATCGTAACCTGACAGATCCGTGGCCATGAGCTTGACCTTGCCAGCAGCGTGGCGCACCGGCGCCAAGTCATCCACGAAGGCCACACGCTCCAGGGCGCGCAGGGCGATGTGGCTGCCGGCGGCGATCATCCCGCCTACCACAACGTTTTCGGCAACGTCGAACAGGTGGTTCAACGCCCCTTCGCGATCCCCGATGCGCCAATCTTGGTACCCTTCATACACTTCATCAGCCAGCTGTACCGCATTGGCCACCAGCAACACTTCACCCAGCACTGGCACGAAGAACCCCGCCACGTTCAGCAAGTCCATACCCAGTTCTTTGTAGCCCCGCATGCGCGCTTCGCGGTCTTCATCATCCTCGACATCGGTGGGCACGGCGAGCACTTTGGCGTCGTCCCTGACCTTGGCGATGAATTGCCGGCGCAGGTGTGCGAACGGCGCATCAGTGATCGTTGCAGAACGAGCGTCAAGTTCAACCCCGGCCGCATGCGCCTGTGCGACCCGTTCGTTCAATACGCGATAGAAATTGACCCGCTCTCGCTCGGTAATGAAGCGTGCGAAAAAGCGCCGATATGCCGGCTTGCGAAAACGTTTTCCGAGGTAGGTGTCGAGTGCGTCCCAGCTGACGTGTTGGGAGACAGGCTCAAGTGGGTCACCGGGTATCCAAAGCACCACCGACTCTACTGCGCCATCCGCCGAAGGGCGCATTTCCAGCGTCAGTACACCTTGAATGGGGCGGCCCAGCAGGTACAACTGTCGGGGTACAACAGTGCCAACCAGCACAGGCACCACCGGTTTTTCGGCGATAAGGGGCAACAGCAACCAATACGTGCGCTCGTCAATTTCGCCTTTGAACGCAGCAACCCGCATCGCCACCTCGAAATTGGCCCTGAAACTCCCCTCGAACTGCCCGTGCAAGCGAGCGATGGCCTGGCCCGGCTCATCCTGGGGGCCATCCTCAGGCTGCAGGTGCTGGGTGAGCAACGCCTGATACTTGCCACCGGCATCTATTTCACGACACGCCGAGGCAAACGCATGGAAGCTCATTGGCAGGCGTTTGCCGTCGCCATCGACCAGTTCACCCTTGAGCATGTGCCCGGGGCGCGTCTCCTTGCGATGATAGTTATGCAGCGCCGCCGCCAGCAAAGATCGCCCGGAGCGACGAACATAGGTTGGCCGCAGCAGAACAGGCGAAGCGCTGGGCAGCAATAACCGCTGCGAGATCCGCACCTTGCAACCAGTCACATCCGGGTTGCTGATGCCGCTCTTGCGCAGTTTGGTTGTGAGCAATTCAGCTGCGTAGTCCTGCAGTGAAGGGATGGCCTGAAGGATCGGGCCGAGCCGAGCCTCGCAGTTCGCCTGTCGGCGCAAAGCACTACGTAACGCATCGAGCCTTTCCGGTTGCGCATGATCGACGAGCCATCGGGGCAGGTTTTGGGCAATCAGGCTATCGATGGAATCGTGCGGGGGCTGGGGCGGTGACATCTGCGGAGCTCTCCAGGCAAAGTGGACAGCTCACCACGCCTGAGCCCGAACCGGGCAATGCATAGTTACAGCAAGCACTTTCATGGAAGGTGTCGCAGCACCATACGTTCGGATAACCGAACGGTAAAAATGAATTCATTCGGTCAAACGAACTCTGCAGGGAGCTCTAGTCTGTCAAGCGCGAGCAATACAGGTGGTTTAGGGTCGACGCATGGCTTGGCACGAGTCATGCTCTACACTTGGAAGCCGAATGCACTCGCTTCTTGCTGTATTCGTTGAACGAAAGAGTCCGCCAACGGCTCCATAAAAAAAACAAACACGTCGAGGAAAATTTGATGCGTATCGTTCGTCAATTGCTGGGCGCCGCCATCGCGGCCGCTGTGATCGCTTCGCCGGCCATGGCCGAAGAACTGACTGGCACCCTGAAGAAGATCAAGGAATCGGGCACCATCACCCTGGGCCACCGCGACTCCTCCATCCCGTTTTCCTACCTGGCCGGCAAACCCGAGCCCGTGGGCTACTCGCATGACATCCAGCTGGCTGTCGTCGACGCCCTGAAGAAGCAACTGGGTACGGACATCAAGGTCCGTTACAACCTGGTCACCTCCCAGACCCGCATCCCGCTGGTGCAGAACGGCACCGTCGACCTTGAGTGCGGTTCCACCACCAACAACGTCGAGCGCCAGCAGCAAGTCGGTTTCTCGGTCGGCATCTTCGAAGTCGGCACCCGCCTGTTGACCAAGGTCAAGGACGGTGCGCCTGCATACAAAGACTTCCCGGACCTGGCCGGCAAGAACGTGGTGACCACCGCCGGTACCACCTCCGAGCGCATCCTCAAGGCGATGAACGCCGACAAGCAGATGAAGATGAACGTGATTTCCGCCAAGGACCACGGTGAAGCCTTCAACATGCTCGAAAGCGGCCGCGCCGTGGCCTTCATGATGGACGACGCGCTGTTGGCCGGTGAAATGGCCAAGGCGCGCAAGCCATCCGACTGGGTCATCACCGGTACCCCGCAATCGTACGAAATCTACGGCTGCATGGTGCGCAAGGAAGATGCTGCGTTCAAGAAAGCGGTCGATGACGCCATCGTGGGCTACTTCAAGTCGGGCGAGGTCAACAAGAGCTACGACAAGTGGTTCAATCAGCCGATCCCGCCAAAAGGCCTGAACCTGCAGTTCCCGATGAGCGACGAGCTGAAAAAGCTGATCGCCGAGCCGACCGACAAGGCTGCGGACGAGAAGAAGTCCTGATCCTCAGATAGTGGCCTGGTGCTCAACAGCACGAATCAATTCTGCAGGCCACTCATTAGTGTCTAACCTTTCATCCGAGGGCGCCAAGCGCCCCCGGATGCTCGAAGGTGCCCGTGAAACAACCGTCTGAGGGGAAATCCCGATGAATTACAACTGGGACTGGGGCGTGTTCTTCAAGTCCACCGGCGTGGGCAGCGAAACCTATCTGGACTGGTACATCACCGGCCTGGGCTGGACCATCGCCATCGCCATCACCGCCTGGATCATTGCGCTGCTGCTGGGGTCACTCCTCGGTGTCATGCGTACCGTGCCGAACCGCCTGGTATCGGGCATCGCTACCGCCTACGTGGAACTGTTCCGCAACGTGCCACTGCTGGTGCAGCTGTTCATCTGGTACTTCCTGGTACCGGACCTGCTGCCGGAAGGCTTGCAGGAATGGTTCAAGCAGGACCTCAACCCGACCACCTCGGCGCTGATCAGCGTGGTCGTCTGCCTGGGCCTGTTCACCGCCGCCCGCGTCTGCGAACAGGTGCGTACCGGTATTCAGGCGCTGCCCAAAGGCCAGGAAGCCGCCGCGCGTGCCATGGGGTTCAGCCTCCCGCAAATCTATAACAACGTGCTGCTGCCGCAGGCTTACCGGATCATCATTCCGCCGCTCACCTCCGAGTTCCTCAACGTCTTCAAGAACTCCTCGGTGGCGTCGCTGATCGGCCTGATGGAGCTGCTGGCGCAGACCAAGCAGACCGCCGAGTTCTCCGCCAACCTGTTCGAGGCGTTCACCCTGGCCACGCTGATCTACTTCACCCTGAACATGGGCCTGATGCTGCTGATGCGCATGGTCGAGAAGAAAGTCGCCGTGCCTGGCCTGATTTCCGTGGGGGGCAAGTAAATGGACATGGATTTCAGCGAAATCATCCCGGCCCTGCCTGCCCTGTGGGAAGGCATGGTCATGACCCTGCAGCTGATGGTCATGGGCGTTGTCGGTGGTATTGCACTGGGCACCCTCCTGGCCCTGATGCGCCTGTCGTCGAGCAAGCTGCTGTCACGTGTGGCAGGGGCCTACGTCAACTACTTCCGCTCGATCCCGCTGCTGCTTGTAATTACCTGGTTCTACCTGGCGGTGCCGTTCGTGCTGCGCTGGATTACCGGCGAAGACACGCCAGTGGGTGCGTTCACGTCTTGCGTGGTGGCCTTCATGATGTTCGAGGCCGCGTACTTCTGCGAAATCGTGCGTGCTGGCGTGCAGTCGATTTCCAAAGGCCAGATGGGCGCCGCGCAGGCGCTGGGCATGAACTACGCGCAAACCATGCGCCTGATCATCCTGCCCCAGGCCTTCCGCAAGATGACCCCGCTGCTGCTGCAGCAAAGCATCATCCTGTTCCAGGACACCTCGCTGGTGTACACCGTGGGCCTGGTGGACTTCCTCAACTCGGCACGTTCCAACGGCGATATCATCGGGCGCTCCCATGAGTTCCTGATCTTCGCCGGCGTCGTCTACTTCATCATCAGCTTCTCCGCTTCGTGGCTGGTCAAGCGCCTGCAAAAAAGGATCACCGTATGATTTCCATCAAGAACGTCAACAAGTGGTACGGCGACTTCCAGGTACTGACCGATTGCAACACCGAGGTCAAGAAAGGTGAAGTGGTGGTAGTCTGCGGCCCGTCGGGCTCGGGCAAGTCCACCCTGATCAAATGCGTCAACGCGCTGGAGCCGTTCCAGAAGGGCGACATCGTGGTCGACGGCACGTCGATCTCCGACCCGAAAACCAACCTGCCGAAGCTGCGTTCGCGGGTGGGCATGGTGTTCCAGCACTTCGAACTGTTCCCGCACCTGACCATCACCGAGAACCTGACCATCGCGCAGATCAAGGTACTGGGCCGGAGCAAGGAAGAAGCCACCAAGAAGGGCCTCGCCCTGCTTGAGCGGGTGGGCTTGTCAGCGCATGCGCACAAGCACCCTGGCCAGCTTTCCGGCGGCCAGCAGCAGCGAGTGGCCATCGCCCGTGCGCTGTCAATGGACCCGATCGTCATGCTGTTCGACGAACCCACCTCGGCACTGGACCCGGAAATGGTCAGCGAGGTGCTGGACGTAATGGTGCAACTGGCCCACGAAGGCATGACCATGATGTGCGTGACCCATGAAATGGGCTTTGCCCGCAAGGTCGCCAACCGGGTCATCTTCATGGACAAGGGCAGCATCATCGAAGACTGCACCAAGGAAGAGTTCTTCGGCGATCAGAGTGCCCGCGACCAGCGCACCCAGCACTTCCTCAGCAAGATCCTGCAGCACTGATCCGGCCACAGCATCCGCTGCCACGGGACCCACCGGGCAGCGGATGCTGGTCGTGACAAGGCCACTGTGATGAAATGCGACCCCTCGCTACTTCGCCCTGCCAAGCCTGCCGTGAAATCCCGTCTGATCCGTCAATTGCTGTTACCGCCACTGATCATCCTGCTGATGGTCGGCTTAGGGCTGGCTGGCTACCTGATCAGCGAGAGCAACGGCATCCGCACCCTCAGCGAAAACGGCGAACGCCAGCTGGAGCTGCATGCGCGCACGGTCGAAAGCGAAATCAGCAAATACACCTACCTGCCGAGCCTGCTGGAGCTGGAAGACAGTGTCTCGCACCTGCTCACCGACCCGGACGGCGGCTCCCGCCAGGCGGTCAACGAATACCTCGAAGGCCTGAACAGGCGCAGCCGCAGCCGCGCCATTTTCGTCCTCGATACCAATGGCCGGGTACAGGCCACCAGCAACTGGCGCGACGCTGACTCGTTCCTCGGTGAAGACCTGTCGTTCCGCGCCTACTTCCAGACGGCTGTGCGCGGCGAGCCCGGGCGTTTCTACGGCATCGGCAGCACCACGGGCGAGGCCGGCTATTACCTGGCCCATGGGCTTGAAGAGCACGGCAAGATCATTGGCGTGGCAGTGATCAAGGTGCGCCTGGACACCCTCGAAGAGCGCTGGCAGCGTGCCCGCCTGGAGGCGTTCGTCAGCGACGAAAACGGCATCATCATCCTTTCCAGTGACCCGGCCCGGCGCCTGAAATCGGTGCGCCCGCTGACCCCGCAAATCAAGGAGCGCCTGGCGCGCAGCCTGCAATACTACTGGTGGCCGCTTAACGAACTGCAGCCACTGGCCCGGGAAACCCTGGCCGATGGCGTGGAAAAACTGACCTTCCCGGCAAACAGCGAAACTGCCCAGGGCAAGCCGCACGAAGTCGCCTACCTGGCCCAGACCCGGCGCCTGGCCGACACGCCTTGGCACTTTACCCTGCTGACCCCGCTGCAGGACCTGCGCCGCGAATCCATGGTGCAGGGCATCCTGGTGGGCGTGGCATTTGCCTTGCTGGCAATACTCGGCATTGCCTGGAACGAGCGACGCAAGGTCATCGCCACTCGCTTGGCGGCCCGCGAGGCCCTTGAGGAAGCCAACAGCCAGCTGGAACGGCGCATTGCCGAACGCACGGCAGACCTGCGCGCCAGCAACGAACGCCTGAAAGGCCAGATTCGCGAGCGCCGGCATGCCGAGCAGACCTTGCGCCAAGCCCAGGATGAGCTGGTGCAGGCTGGCAAGCTGGCCGCCATCGGGCAGATGTCCACCAGCATTGCCCATGAGCTGAACCAGCCGCTGGCCGCGCTGCGCACGTTGTCTGGCAACACCGTGCGCTTCCTCGAACGCGGGGCACTGGAAACCGCCAGCACCAACCTGCGCACCATGAACGACCTGATCGACCGCATGGGGCGTATCACCGCCAGCCTGCGCTCGTTCGCCCGGCGTGGTGACGACAGCGGCCAGGCCTCGCTGGCCAAGGCAGTTGAAGCCACCTTGCAGGTGCTGGCCAACCGCATCAGCGCCTGCCATTTGCAGTTGCACCACCAGTTCGAGGACCAGCAACTGGCCATCGACCAAACCCGCCTGGAGCAGATCCTGGTCAACCTGATCGGCAACGCCCTCGATGCCATGGCCGCGCAACCGTTGCCCGAGCTGTGGCTGGAAGGCGAGCTGCAAGGCGACAAGTACCGCCTGCAGGTGCGCGACAATGGCCACGGCATCGACGCCGAGGCGCGCAAGCACCTGTTCGAACCGTTCTTCACCACCAAACCGGGCGAACATGGCCTGGGCCTGGGCCTGACCCTGTCGGCGAGCCTTGCCGCCGCCGCCAAGGGCAGCCTCAACGTCGAGCACCCCGTCACCGGCGGCACGGCCTTCGTCCTGGCCCTGCCCCTGGTCTCCCCCCCTAGCGAATCGGCAGAGCACCCATGAACCAAGCGCCTCTTACCGTCCTGATCGTCGAAGACGACCCGCATGTGCTGCTCGGCTGCCAGCAGGCCCTGGCCCTGGAGGATATCGCCTGTGAAGGCGTGGGCAGCGCCGAACAAGCGCTGGAACGCATCGGCGACGATTTCGCCGGCATCGTCGTCAGCGATATCCGCCTGCCGGGCATCGATGGCCTGGAGCTGCTCAACCGCCTGAAGGCCCGTGACCGCAGCCTGCCGGTGGTGTTGATCACCGGCCACGGTGATATCGACATGGCGGTCGGCGCCATGCGTAATGGTGCCTACGACTTCATGGAAAAACCGTTCTCCCCCGAGCGCCTGGTCGACGTGGTGCGCCGCGCCCTCGAACATCGCGGGCTGTCGCGCGAAGTGGTGGCCCTGCGCCGCCAACTGGCCGAGCAGAGCAGCCTGGAGGGGCGCATCATCGGTCGTTCGTCGGCCATGGAACACTTGCGCGAACTGATTGCCAACGTCGCCGATACGTCGGCCAACGTGCTGATCGAAGGCGAGACCGGCACCGGCAAGGAACTGGTCGCCCGCTGCCTGCACGATTTCAGCCGGCGCCAGGGCCAGCCCTTTGTCGCGCTGAACTGTGGCGGCCTGCCGGAGAACCTGTTCGAAAGCGAAATTTTCGGCCACGAGGCCAACGCGTTCACCGGCGCCGGCAAACGCCGTATCGGCAAGATCGAACACGCCAATGGTGGCACGCTGTTCCTCGATGAAGTGGAGAGCATGCCGATCAACCTGCAGATCAAGCTGCTGCGCGTACTGCAGGAACGCACGCTGGAGCGGCTAGGTTCGAACCAAAGCATCCCGGTGGACTGCCGGGTAATCGCCGCGACCAAAGCCGACCTCGACAGCATGGGCCAGAGCGGCCAGTTCCGCAGCGACCTGTACTACCGCCTGAACGTGGTGACCCTCGAGCTGCCCCCCCTGCGCGAGCGCCGCGAAGACATCACGCAGCTGTTCGAGCACTTCCTCCAGCAGTCCGCACTGCGCTTCGACCGTGAAGCACCGGCGCTGGACAGCCAGATCCTCTCACGCCTGATGGCCCACGACTGGCCGGGCAACGTGCGCGAGTTGCGCAACGTGGCTGAACGCCATGCCCTTGGCCTGCCAGCCTTCAAGAAAGGCCCCAGCGGCGGCGCCAGCCAGGGCCTGGGCTTTGCCGAAGCGGTGGAAGCATTCGAACGCAACCTGCTCGGCGATGCCCTGCAACGCACGGGGGGCAACCTGAGCCAGGCCAGCCAGGAGCTGGGCATGGCCAAGACCACGCTGTTCGACAAAGTGAAAAAGTACGGCCTCGGCTGACCTCAACCTGAACTGGAAAGACAACGTGGATCTGGTATTCAAAGCTGCCTTGGGCGCTGGCGTGGTGCTGCTGCTGGCGGTGCTTTCGAAGACGCGCAACTACTATATCGCCGGGCTGGTGCCGCTGTTTCCCACCTTTGCCCTGATTGCCCACTACATCGTTGGCAAGGGGCGCAGCATTGCCGACCTGAAGACCACCATCCTGTTCGGCATGTGGTCGATCATTCCGTATTTCGTGTACCTGGCGACCCTGTACGTGCTGGTCGACCGCCTGCGCCTGGAGGCGTCGTTGGCGCTGGCCACAGTAGCGTGGCTGATAGCCGCGACCGTGCTGGTGACCTTGTGGGTGCGGATGCACTGATCAAAATTCGCGCTGGCTTCTTCGCGGGCTTGCCCGCGAAGAAGCCAGCGCGGAGTCACAGCCCTGCGATGTGCTTGACCTCTTGCCTATGCGCCTGCAAATAAGGCAATACGGCCCCCAGCAGCGGCGCCTTGAACGGCTCCTGAAAGCGGTGCGCCAGCCCCGGTATCAGCCGCAGCTGGCTGCCTTGAATGTGCGCCGCCAGGTGCACACCGTGCATAACCGGCAACAACGGGTCGGCCGTGCCATGCACCACCAGGGTCGGCACACGAAGCTGATTCAAAAGCTCGACACGGCTCGGTTCGGCCAGTATCGCCATGATCTGGCGCTTGGCCCCGTCGGGGTTGAACGCCCGGTCATAGGCGACTGCCGCCTGGTGCAGCAACACAGCGCGGTTGTCCCGCACCTCGGGGCTGCCCAGGGCCGCCAGCAGGTCGGCCTGCTGCTCGATGGCCACTTCGCGGTTGGGCGCGCTGCGCCGGGCCAGCAACTGCACCAATGCCGGATCCGGCGCCGGCAGCCCAGCCGCCCCTGAACTGGACATGACCAAGGTCAGGCTGCGCACGCGCTCGGGTGCCACGGCCGCCAGATGCTGGGCGATCATGCCGCCCATGCTCACGCCCAGTACATGAAACTGGCGCACGCCCAGCGCGTCCATCAGGCGCAAGCCATCATCGGCCATGTCCGTCAGCGTATAGGGCGCCGCCACCGGCAGGCCCAGCTTATAACGTAACAGCTCGACCGTCAGGTTGGCCGACGGAGGCATCTGGTTCCAGCGCGACAGGCCAACATCGCGGTTGTCATAACGGATCACCCGAAAGCCCTGGCGGCACAAGGCCTCGACCACATCGTCCGGCCAATGGATCAGTTGCCCGCCCAGGCCCATGACCAGCAGCAAGGCCGGGTCACCAGGCGCCCCAACGCTCTGGTACACCAGGCTGACCGCACCCAGTTCGGCACGCTGCACCGGTACCTGGGCGTCACAACGCTGTTCGGCGAAACTCGCAGGTACGCTGAATATCAAGAAAAGAAAAAGCCAAAAAGCCCGCATGGAAGAAACACCAGAATGCAGATCCCCAGTAGAGCGCGAGTCTGATGAATTCTGTTCGGGCGCGCTGCCACAGTTCGGTGACAGTTTCATGACTCCCGCCAGGCGGTGCGGCCGAACGCCCAGTCGACAGCTGCGTCAACATGAGAGAAACTCAACTCATTCCCTGTTTCTTCAAACCTACACCCCGGAGTCAGCAGTGCTGGAGATCCGTCACCTGAAAACCCTTCATGCCCTGCGCGAAGCCGACAGCCTGGTGGAGGCCGCCGAACGCCTGCACCTGACCCAGTCGGCGCTGTCGCACCAGTTCAAGGAGCTGGAAGAGCGCTTGGGCCTGCCCATTTTCGTGCGCAAGACCAAGCCGATCCGCTTCACCAGCGCCGGGCTGCGCCTGCTGCAACTGGCCGATGCCACCCTGCCACTGCTGCGCGGCGCCGAGCGTGACATCGCACGCCTGGCCGGTGGCACTGCCGGGCGCCTGCACATGGCCATCGAATGCCACAGCTGCTTCCAGTGGCTGATGCCGACCATCGACCAGTTCCGCGATGCCTGGCCGGAAGTTGAGCTGGACCTGGCCTCCGGCTTTGCCTTCGCCCCCCTGCCAGCACTGGCCCGCGGTGACCTGGACCTGGTGGTGACCTCCGACCCGGTGGACCTGGCAGGCATCACGTACGTGCCGCTGTTCACCTACGAGGCAATGCTGGCAGTGGCCAACCAGCATGCGCTGGCCAGCAAGCCCTACATCGTGCCACAAGACTTGCTTGACCAGACGCTGATCACCTACCCGGTGGAGCGCGACCGCCTGGACATCTTCACCCGCTTCCTGGAGCCGGCCGACATTGAGCCGGCCGCCGTACGCACCTCGGAGCTGACGGTAATGATGATGCAGCTGGTAGCCAGCGGCCGTGGGGTATGCGGCATGCCGCACTGGGCACTGCACGAGTACAGCTCGCGCGGCTATGTGAAGGGCAAACGCCTGGGTGAGAAAGGCCTGTTCGCCACCCTTTATGCCGCCGTGCGCACCGACATGCTCGATGCGCCTTACATGCGCGACTTTTTGCTGACCGCCAAAGACACCTCGTTCGCCACCCTCGATGGGGTCAGCGCGGTGCGTTGAGTGCCTGGCGGTACAGCGGCAGGATCAGGTCGCGGGTCAGCGGCGCCAGTTGCATGACGGGCGCCTGGTCAGCGGCCAGCCAGACAACCTCTTCGATCTCCGCAGCCGGGACCACGGCTGCGGCGCTGTCGACACGGAACAGCTCGGCCTGCACTTCGAAGCCTGGCTCGTTGGCGGCTGGGGCACTGAACTGGCCCAGGTGCACGGCCTGGGCCGGGTCGATGTGCAAGCCCAGCTCCTCGTGCAACTCGCGCACCAGTGCCTGCACCGGCGTTTCACCGGCATCGATCTTGCCGCCTGGCTGCATGAAAGCGCCGGTGCCGCGCTTGCGCACCAGCAGGGTTCGGCCCTGAGGGTCGATCAGCAGGGCGGCGGCGATGCGGATTATGTTCGGCATGGATCAGCTCACTTAATAAATCAAAGAAGATATCGCCTGCGCCGGCTCTATCGCCGGCGCAGGCAACATAGCATCCGCGACGAACGGCCTCTTGCCAACCCGCCGCATACCCTCCATAACCAACACATGAACCTGCCCGCCAAACACCACCCGGTGCTCGAGCTGTTCCATCCTGCCGTGCGCACCTGGTTCCGTCGCCATTTCGCCACGGTCACTGAAGCCCAGGCACAAGCCTGGCCGCTGATCCACGCCGGCCAGTCGATGCTGCTCGCCGCGCCGACTGGCTCGGGCAAAACCCTCAGTGCTTTCCTGGCGGTGCTCGACGAACTGTTCCGTGAAGGCCTGGAGCACCAAGGCGAACTGCCCGCGCAAACCCAGGTGATCTACGTTTCGCCGCTGAAGGCCTTGTCCAACGACATCCGCCTCAACCTGCAAGCCCCGCTCGAAGGCATCAGCCAGGCCCTCGCAGACCAAGGCCTGAAAGCCCCACGCATCACCACGGCCGTACGCACGGGCGACACGCCTCAAAAGGAACGTGCCGCCATGCGCAAGCTGGCCCCGCACATTCTGGTGACAACCCCCGAATCGCTGTACGTGTTGATGGGCTCTGCTTCAGGCCGTGAAGGCCTGGGTAACGTGCATACGGTAATCGTCGACGAAATCCACGCCCTGGCCGGCAACAAGCGGGGCGCCCATCTGGCGCTGACGTTGGAACGCCTGCAAGCCTTGTGCAAACGGCCACTGCGGCGCATCGGGCTGTCCGCCACACAACGCCCGGTCGAGCGGGTGGCAGAGTTTCTGGCCGGCAGCGGGCGCCCCTGCGCCATCGTCGATGTAGGCCATGCGCGCCAGCGCGATCTGGCCATCGAAGTGCCGCCGGTGCCACTGGGCGCGGTGATGGCCAACGATGTCTGGGGCCTGGTCTACGACCGCTTGGCGACCCTGGCGCGCGAACACCGCACCACGCTGGTATTCGTCAACACCCGGCGCCTTGCCGAGCGCATCACCCGTCACCTCAGCGACCGGCTGGGCAAGGAGGCGGTAGCCGCGCACCATGGCAGCCTGTCCAAGGAGTTGCGCCTGAACGCAGAACAGCGGCTCAAGAGCGGCCATTTGCAGGTGCTGGTAGCCACCGCTTCGCTGGAGCTGGGCATTGATATTGGCGATATCGACCTGGTGTGCCAAATCGCCTCGCCGGGTTCGATTGCCGCCTTCCTGCAACGGGTTGGCCGCGCCGGCCACCAGGTTGACGGTGTGCCTAAGGGGCGCCTGTTCCCCACCTCACGCGATGACCTGATCGAATGCGTGGCCCTGCTGGACTGCGTGCGCCAAGGCGAACTGGACGAGTTGCACATACCCCGGGCACCGCTGGACGTACTGGCCCAGCAGATTGTCGCCGAAGCCAGCAACCAGGACTGGCACGAACAAGCCCTGTTCGACTGCCTGCGCCAGGCCACCCCCTATGCCGAGCTCGACCAGCGCCACTACCAGGCGCTGCTCACCATGCTCGCCGAGGGCTATAACGGCCGCCAGGGCATCCGCAGCGCCTATTTGCACCGCGATGCGGTCAGCGGCACGCTGCGCGGCCGTCGCGGCAGCCAACTGACGGCGCTGACCAGCGGCGGCACCATCCCTGACAACGCCGACTACACCGTGCTGCTGGAACCGCAGGCGCTGAACATCGGCAGCGTCAATGAAGACTTTGCCGTGGAGAGCATTGCCGGCGATATCTTCCAGCTGGGCAACGCCTCTTATCGCATCCTGCGCGTCGAGCCGGGCCGCGTACGGGTGGAAGATGCCCATGGCCTGCCGCCGACCATTCCGTTCTGGCTGGGTGAAGCGCCGGGGCGCAGTGACGAGCTGTCTGCCGCCGTAGCCCGGCTGCAGGCGAGAATCGACCAGCAACTGGATCAGGCTGACGGCGACAGGCTGAAGGTACTCGCCTGGGTGCAGGCTACCTTTGAACTGGGCGAAGACAGCGCCAGCCAGTTGCTCGACTATCTGGCCCGCACCCGCGAGGTGCTTGGCGCCCTGCCTTCGCAGGACACGCTGGTGATGGAGCGCTTTTTCGATGAGTCGGGCGGGACCCAGCTGATCATCCATTCACCCTACGGCAGCCGCATCAACCGCGCGTGGGGCCTTGCCTTGCGCAAGCGCTTCTGCCGCACCTTCAACTTCGAGCTGCAGGCTGCCGCCAGCGAAGATGCCATCGTACTTTCACTGTCGACCAGCCACAGCTTCGAGCTGGACGAGGTGTGGCGTTACCTGAACAGCCGCAGCGCCGAGCCGATCCTCGTCCAGGCCCTGCTGGATGCACCGCTGTTTGGCGTGCGCTGGCGCTGGAACGCTGGCGTGGCCATGGCGCTGCCACGCTTCGTGGGCGGGCGCAAGGTAGCGCCGCAGATCCAGCGCATGAAGAGCGAAGACCTGGTGGCCGCCGTGTTCCCAGACCAGATCGCCTGCCTGGAGAACATTGCCGGCGAACGGCAGATACCCGATCACCCGTTGGTCGAACAAACACTCGACGACTGCCTGCACGAGGCGATGGACAGCGAAGGTTGGCTGGCCCTGTTGCGACGCATGGAAAGCGGGGCGGTACGCCTGCTGTGCCGCGACCTGCCCGCCCCTTCGCCACTGGCGTCGGCCATTCTCAACGCCAGGCCGTACGCTTTTCTGGACGATGCCCCGCTGGAAGAACGGCGCACCCAGGCTGTGCTCAACCGACGCTGGAGCGAAGTGCGCAGTGGCGACGACCTAGGCGCCCTGGACGCTGATGCCATTGCCGCCGTCGCGGCCGAGGCCTGGCCGCAACCGGGCAATGCCGACGAAATGCACGAAGCGCTGATGGGCCTGGGCGCGATCAGCCAAGCTGAAGTGCAAGGCAATGCCAGCTGGGACCTGCTGCTCAGGCAACTGGCCAAGAACGGGCGGGCCTTGCGCCTGGCGGACGAAAAACTGTGGTTGGCGCGTGAGCGACTGGGCCTGCTGAGGGTGCTGTATTCGGATGCTCTACTGGAGCCTGCGTTGCAGGTGTTGCCAGGGTTTGATCAGGCCATCGACCCGGACCTTGCCCTGGGTGAACTGTTACGTGCCCGCCTGAGTGGCCATGGCCCCAGGACCGCGACACAGATTGCGGCACCGCTTGGCAAGCCGTTGCAAGCAATCGAACAGGCGCTGGCCCGCCTGGAAGCCGAAGGCTATGTGCTGCGCGGGCATTTCAGCCCTGGTGCCACCGACCTGCAATGGTGCGAACGCCATTTGCTGGCGCGCATTCACCGCTACACGGTCAAGCGCCTGCGCCGCGAGATCGAACCGGTCAGCCTGCAGGACTTCATGCGCTTTCTGTTCGACTGGCAGCACCTGGCGCCCGACGAGCATCTGCGTGGCCCGCAGGCGGTGGCCGAAGTACTGGGCCAGTTGCAGGGGTTCCCCAGCGCCGCCGGTGCGTGGGAGGCGGAACTGCTGCCTTCGCGCATCAAAGACTACAGCCCGCACTGGCTGGACGATGCCTGCCGCAGCGGCCAGTTCGCCTGGAGCCGGCTGGCGGCAACGGTGGCGAGCAGCACCCTATCGAGTACCCCAGTGGTGCTGCTGCCGCGCGACCAGCTGAACACATGGCGCAGCCTGGCGCCCGCACCAACGGTGGATGCCCTTGGCCTGCGTGCGCAACGTGTGTACGAAGCGCTGAAAACCCAGGGGGCGCTGTTCTTCGATGAACTGGCGCAGGAGGCGCACCTGCTGCCCACCGAACTGGAAACCGCGCTGCAGGAACTGGTGGGCTCGGGCCTGGTCGGCGCTGACAGTTTCACCGGCTTGCGCAGCCTGATCACGCCTGCGGCCAAGCGCAGTTCACGTAATAGCCGCCGAGGTCACCCGCCGCTTTCCAGCAGCATGGCGCATGCCGGGCGCTGGGCACTGCTGCGCCGCAGCGATACGCCGCCGGATCACGACCAGCGCCTGGAGGACGTTGCTCGCACCCTGCTGCGCCGCTATGGGGTGATCTGCTGGCGGCTGCTTGAGCGCGAGAGTGATGTGCTGCCGCCCTGGCGTGAACTGCTGCGCTGCTATCACCGGCTGGAGGCGCGTGGCGAGATCCGTGGCGGGCGCTTCATTGCCGGGCTGGCGGGTGAACAGTTCGCCTTGCCGGAGGCGGTGGGGTTGCTGCGGCAGGTGCGCCGCCGCGACCCGGACGGGACGTTGCTGGTAGTGAGTGCCAGTGACCCGCTGAACCTGATCGGCTCGTTGCTGCCCGGGGCGAAAGTGCCGGCGGTGGGTGGTAACCGCTTGTTGTATCGCGACGGGGTACCGGTGGCGGTACGGGTGGCCGGGCGTTACACGTATCTGGTCGAGGCGCCCGCACAAGAGCAGGAAATCTGGCACCGGAAGCTACTGCGCAACACGCTCTGAAAAGCAGCACCATCACTCAGGCTACCGCATAAACCTGTAGGAGCAGCCTTGTGCTGCGGAGAGGCCGGTAAGGCGGAAGATTGTCTTTGGCTGCAATGGCCTCTTCGCAGCACAAGGCTGCTCCTACAGGATAAGTGCCACGGCGCAGGTCTTGCCCGATTCGAGAATGATTTTCGCTACCCCGATTTTAATTTGCAGGGCCCTGCAACTTGGCTATGGTCGGGGTTTGCCCACCAGGCCCTGAGCCTGACCGCGCCATCGCAAGGACCCTGTATGAGCCTGTCACTTCTCAGTCGCTACGCCTTCTTCGCCGCCTGTGTACTGTTCACCCTGGCGAGCTTGCCCTTCACCCACCACGAATGGCTGTGGCCGTTCACCCTGACCACTGGCATCCTCAGCCTGATCGGCCTGTTCGACCTGCTGCAGCAACGCCATGCCGTACGTCGCAACTACCCGATCCTGGGCAACATCCGCTATCTGGTCGAGGCCATTCGCCCGGAAATCCGCCAGTACCTGCTGGAGTCCGACAGCGACGCCCTGCCATTCTCCCGCGCCCAGCGTTCGCTGGTGTATGCCCGGGCGAAGAACGAAGCCTCGGACAAACCGTTCGGCACCCTGATCGACGTGTACGAGTCCGGCTTCGAGTTCATCGGCCATTCCATGCGCCCGGCGCCGCTGGTCGACCCGGCCAGCTTCCGCGTCATTGTCGGCGGGCCGCAGTGCAGCCAGCCGTACTCGGCCTCGATCTTCAACATTTCGGCCATGAGCTTCGGCTCGCTCAGCGCCAATGCCATCCGCGCCCTCAACCAGGGCGCCAAGCTGGGCAACTTCCACCATGACACCGGCGAAGGCAGCATCAGCCCCTATCACCGCGAGCATGGTGGCGACCTGGTCTGGGAGCTGGGCAGCGGCTACTTCGGTTGCCGCACGGCGGACGGGCGCTTCGACCCCGAACGTTTCGCCGCCCAGGCGCGCAGCCCACAGGTGCGCATGATCGAAATCAAGATGAGCCAGGGCGCCAAGCCTGGGCACGGCGGCATCCTGCCCAAACACAAGGTCACCCAGGAAATCGCCGAGACCCGCGGCGTGCTGATGGGCGAAGACTGCATTTCGCCGTCGCGCCACAGCGCTTTCTCCACGCCGATCGAGATGATGCAGTTCATTGCCCAGCTGCGTGAGCTGTCCGGCGGCAAACCGGTCGGCTTCAAATTCTGCCTGGGCCACCCGTGGGAGTTCATGGGCATCGCCAAGGCCATGCTGGAAACCGGCATCCTGCCCGACTTCATCGTCGTCGATGGCAAGGAAGGCGGTACCGGCGCCGCACCGGTGGAGTTCACCGACCATATCGGCGTACCGCTGCGCGAAGGCCTGCTGTTTGTGCACAACACGCTGGTTGGCCTGAACCTGCGTGACAAGATCAAGCTAGGGGCCAGCGGCAAGATCGTCAGCGCCTTCGACATCGCCAGCGTGCTGGCCATCGGTGCCGACTGGGCCAACTCGGCGCGCGGCTTCATGTTCGCCATTGGCTGCATCCAGTCGCAGAGCTGCCACACCAACAAGTGCCCGACCGGCGTGGCCACGCAAGACCCGCTGCGCCAGCGCGCCCTGGTGGTGCCGGACAAGGCCCAACGGGTGCTGAACTTTCACCACAACACCTTGCGTGCCCTGGCCGAAATGCTGGCGGCGGCGGGCCTGGAGCACCCTGCGCAGCTGGAGGCCAAGCACCTGGTGCGGCGCGTCTCGGCCACCGAGATCAAGCTGTTCTCGCAGATGCATGTGTTCTTGAAGCCGGGGGAGTTGCTGACCGGCGAGGTGGATGGGCAATTCTATTCGCGCATGTGGCAGCTCGCCCGGGCCGACAGCTTTGAGCCGCACAGCGAAGTGGCGGCCTGATAGAGCCCTGGGGCCGCAAAGCGGCCCCAGAGGTTTCAGATCAGGAAGCAGTACTGGCTACACCTTGCACGTCTTTCGGCGCCAGACGGAACGCGTAGTACAGCACCGTCAGCAGCACCAGGAACGCCGGGCCGATGTACAGGGCCACACGGGTATCCTCGAAGTACGCCATCAAGCCAACCACCAGCACCAGGAAACCCAGCGCCAGGTATGAGCTCAGCGGCCACAGCCACATGCGGTACTTCAGCGCCTTGCGCTCGGCGGTAGTCAGGCCGGCACGGAACTTGAGCTGCGCCAGCAGGATCATCACCCAGGTCCAGATCGCACCGAAGGTGGCAATCGACGTGACCCACACAAACACCTTTTCCGGCACCAGGTAGTTGGCCAGCACGCCCAGCAGCAGCGCGCCAATCGACAGCAGCAGCGCATTGCGCGGTACGCCGTTTTTCGAGGTGCGGGCGAAGGCCGCCGGGGCCTGGCCGTTCTGCGCCAGGCTGTAGAGCATGCGCCCGGTGCTGAAGATGCCGCCGTTGCACGACGACAGCGCCGCGGTGATGACCACGAAGTTGATGATGCCGGCGGCGGTCTTGATGCCAAGGCGCTCGAAGGTCATGACGAACGGGCTGCCCTGGCTGCCGATTTCGTTCCACGGGTAGATCGACAGGATCACGAACAACGCGCCGACGTAGAACAACAAGATGCGCCAGAACACCGAGCCAATGGCCTGCGGGATGGTCTTTTGCGGGTTGCGTGCTTCGCCGGCGGTGAGGCCGATCATTTCCACACCCAGGTAGGCGAACATCACCATCTGCAGCGACATCAGCACGCCGGTCACGCCATTGGGCATGAAACCGCCGTTGCTCCACAGATTGGAGATACCCAACGCCACACCGTCATTGCCGAAGCCGAAGGCAATGACGCCGATGCCGCCAAGGACCATGGCGATGATGGTGACGATCTTGATCAGGGCGAACCAGAACTCGAATTCGCCAAAGGCCTTAACCGCCACCAGGTTGACCGCGCCCATGCTGCCCAAGGCCGCCAGGGCCCAGATCCAGCGCGGTACGTCGGGGAACCAGATGCCCATGTAGATGGCCACTGCGGTGATTTCGGCAACGCAGGTCACCAGCCACAGGAACCAGTAGTTCCAGCCGGTGAGAAAGCCCGCCAGCGGGCCGAGGTAGTCTTGGGCGTAGCGGCTGAACGACCCGGCGACCGGGTTATGCACGGCCATTTCGCCAAGGGCGCGCATGATCACCAGGATGGCCAGGCCACCGATGATGTAGGACAGCATGATGGCAGGGCCGGCCATTTCGATGGCTTTGGCCGAACCGAGGAAAAGACCGACGCCGATACAGGCGCCCAGCGCCATCAGGCGGATGTGCCGTTCGCCCAGTTCACGCTTGAGCGGGCCGCCTTCATTGGCCTGGCCATGGGCAGAGTGGTTGCCGACTGGCATAGCAATACAACCTCATTTTGTTATTGGATTTGACCTTCGTGCAGCACCGGCCATGCCGATAGGCGTGACGTAGGCTTGCCAGGCTGGCCTCGTGGGCCGGCCCGTGTGCCGGGGTAGAGCGCCCGGCGGGGCGAAGGGGCCGAGCAGTATAGGAAGACCGTTGCAGGGAATTTCGCTGTATATACAGGAATAATCAGCAAGTTTTCTGGCGGGTGCAGCGGCCCTGAAAGCTGCCCCGGCACCATAGCAACATCTCCGTATCAAGAAACCCACACCAAAGCCGCATATCCCTACCCCGCTTTTCTCCACCTCCTACAAAATTTTCACCTCACCCGCTCAACGTCTAAGCTTCAGTCAAGCAAGACGAAAACACCTGGCCGGATTGAAGACTATGGGCGCACTGTGGCAATCGGAACCAAGCAGAACGGAAGCACCCGAGATACCTCCGGCCGAGACGCCACAACCGAAGTCCCCCCGTCAGCGTCGGCTATGGTGGCGGCTGATCATCCTCATCCTGCTGGTGGCGCTGGTGGCCATCGGCTTCGCTGCATATGACGAATTCCGCACCTCCGAACTGCAATCACGCGAGTTCAGCAAACTGGCCGGTACCCTGACCTACTCGCTGGAGCCCGGCCCTAGTGATGCAATCATCTACCCCGGTGACGGGCCGTTCGACAGACGCCTTGGCTACAGTGCCCTGGGCGAATTCCTGCCACGCCTGCTCAAGCGCGACTACCTCATCACTGAGCAGGTAAAGTTCTCACCCGCGCTGATGAACTACGTCGATCATGGGCTGTTCGCACCCTATATCGAGAAGATTCAGGCCGGCCTGTCGATCACCGACTGCCGCGGCGACACGCTGTACCAGTACAACTACCCGCAGCACCTGTACCCGGACTTTGCCGCGATCCCGCCGGTGATGGTCAACAGCCTGCTGTTCATCGAGAACCGCGACCTGCTCGATACCCAGGACCCGCGCAACAATCCGGCCGTGGACTGGCCCCGCTTTGCCAAGGCCGCCTACAGCCAGGTGGCCAAGTACCTGGCTTTGCCCGGTCAGTCTGCGGGCGGTAGCACGTTGGCGACGCAGCTGGAAAAGTACCGCCACTCACCGGACGGCCTGACCGTGTCGGGTGCCGAGAAAATCCGCCAGATGATTTCTGCCAGCGTGCGTGCCTACCAGGGCGGCCCGGATACCACCGAAGCACGCCAGCGCATCGTGCGCGACTACCTCAACAGTGTGCCGCTGTCGGCCGTGCCTGGGCACGGCGAAGTGCACGGCATGGCCGAAGGCTTGCGGGTGTGGTATGGCGCCGACTTCGACCAGGTCAACCAGGCCCTGAATTCCACCGCCAGTGACGCTCAAAGCATGGCCGCACGCGGCCTTGCCCTGCGCCAGGTGCTGTCGCTGATGATTGCCCAGCGCCGCCCGTCCCACTACCTGACCAAGGGCCGGGTCGAGTTGGCCGAACTCACCGATTCGCACATCCGCGTGCTCGCCGCCAACAAAGTGATCGAGCAGCCACTGGCCGATGCCGCACTGGCCAGCAAGGCGGTCTATCGCGACTGGGTAGCGCAACCAACCATCGTGCCGATCGTTACCAACAAGGGCATCAGCCTGGCGCGCAACCGTCTGGCAGCCATGCTCAATCGCCCGCTGTACGACCTCGACCGCCTCGATGTGTCGGCCACCAGTACCCTGCAGGCCGACCTGCAACTGCAGGTCAGCCAGTACCTGAAGAACCTTGCCGACCCGGAATTTGCCGCGCAGATGGGGTTGATCGGCGAGCGCCTGCTCACCTCCAAGACCACCGACCAGGTCAGCTACAGCTTCACCCTGTTCGAGCGCACCGCCGACGGCTCGCGGGTGCGGGTGCAGACCGACAGCACCAACCAGCCTTTCGACATCAACGAGGGCAGCAAGCTGGAACTGGGCTCCACCGCCAAGTTGCGGGTGCTGACCACGTACCTGGAGATCATCGCCGAACTGCACGACAAGTACGCCGGCAAACCCGCTGCCGAGCTGAAGAAGGTCGATGTCGCCGAACTCGACCGCATCACCCAGTGGTCGCTGGAATGGCTGACGCAGAACAGCAAGAACCAGAGCCTGGACGCCATGCTCGACGCCGCGCTGGAGCGCAAGTACTCCGCCAATACCGGTGAAGCCTTCTTCACAGGCGGCGGCATGCACGTGTTCAACAACTTCCGCAAGGAAGACAACAGCCGCAACCCGACGCTCAAGGATGCGCTGCGCGAATCGATCAACCTGCCGTTCATTCGCCTGATGCGCGACCTGGTGCGCTACGTGACCTACCAGCAGCCGTACAACCGCGTGCCGCTGCTCAAGGACGACGCCGACCCTCGCCGCCAGGAATACCTGGCCCGCTTCGCCGACAAGGAAGGCACCAACTACCTGATGCGCTTCTGGAAGAAATACCAGCGCAAGACCTCGCAACAGCGCCTGGACACCTTCCTGGACAGCATGCGCGTGACCCCGCAGCGGCTGGCGGCGGTGCACCGCTACCTGTTCCCCGAAGCAGGCCAGGAAACTTTCAATGCCTTCGTACGTGCCCACATCAAGGGCGACAAAGCTGCCCTGGGCAAGCTGACTGACGGCCGTCTGTCAGAGATGTATGACGCCTATGGCCCGGGCAAATACGACCTGCCCGACCAAGGCTACATTGCCAAGGTCCACCCGCTCGACCTTTGGCTGCTCGGCTACCTGCTGAAGAACCCGAGCTCGACCTTGACCGAAATGGTCAACGCCAGCCGCTTCGAACGCCAGGAGGTGTACAGCTGGCTGTTCAAGAGCCGCCACCAAGGGGCCCGCGATAGCCGCATCCGCACCATGGTCGAGATCGAAGCCTTCCTCGACATCCACCAGCGCTGGAAACGCGTGGGCTATCCATTCGACCACCTAGTGCCCTCGCTGGCCACCGCCATCGGCAGTTCGGGCGACCGCCCCGCCGCCCTCTCCGAACTGGTCGGCATCATCCAGAACGACGGCATACGCCTGCCTACCTTGCGTATCGACACCCTGCACTTTGCAGCCAACACACCTTATGAAACCAAGTTGATCACCGACCCGGACCGGGGGGTGCGGATTCTGCCGGTGGAAGTGGCACGCGCACTCAAAGGCGCCATGTCGCAGGTGGTCGATGCAGGCACTGCGCGGCGTATTTCCGGCAGTTTCAAGCTGCAGGACGGCACGCCACTGGTGATGGGGGGCAAGACCGGTACCGGTGACAACCGCATCGAAAGCTTCGGCGCCGGCGGTCGGCTGATTGGCTCGCGCTCGCTGAACCGCACTGCCACCTTCGTGTTCTTCCTGGGCGACAACCACTTCGGCACCCTCACTGCCTTTGTGCCAGGGCGCTCGGCAGAAGCGTTCAAATTCACCTCGGCGCTGCCGGTGCAGGTGCTCAAGGGCATGGCCCCGATCCTCATGCCATACCTGCAGCCGGGCAATCCGAATGAATGCAAACCGCCGCAGGCTGCGGTACATACGCCACCGCCGGCAGGGAACGTATCGAATGACTAGATGATAATCATCTGCATTAAAGGGGTTGTCTTTAGATATATCTTGAGTAATATCTTAAGATATATCGCAAACGACGGAGCCCTGCCCCCATGCGTGAACACACCCCCCATGACCCCTTCGAGCGGCGCCCCGCCCGCGGCGAGCGCGGCCCACGCGTCTTCGCCCCCGGTGACCTCAAGCTGCTGATGCTGGACCTGCTCGCCGAGCAGCCCGGCCACGGTTACGACCTGATCCGCCAGATCGAAAACCTGTTCGACGGCAGCTACAGCCCTAGCCCAGGGGTGATCTACCCCACGCTGAATTTTCTTGAAGAGGCCGAGCTGATCAGCGGCCAGGTGCAGGGCAGCAAACGCCTCTATGCCATCACCGACGCCGGGCGCAGCGCCCTGGCCGAGCAAGCTGTCGCGCTGGACGGCGTGCGCATGCGCATCGAAGTCAGCAAACGCGCCCTGCGCGGCCACGACCGCCCGCCAGAAATCCATGAAGCGGTCGGCAACCTGCGCCACGCACTGCACATGCACAGCGGCCGCTGGACACCGGAAGAAATCCAACGGGTCCGCGACTTGCTCAACCATACCGCCAAGGCCATCGCCTCCGGGCCGGCCGAACCTGTCGGGGAGACTTCCCATGAGTGACACCATCCACCGCGTCAACCACGAGATCCGCCAACGCCGTCTGCAGGTAATGCGCGTCACCGAGCTGACCCCACGCATGCGCCGCATCACCCTCGGCGGTGCCGAACTGCAAGGTTTCAGCAGCGTCGGCAGTGACGACCATATCAAGCTGCTGTTCGCCGAAACGCCGGAGCAACAACAGGCCATCGAGGCCCGTAATATGGGCCGGGACGGTGGCGCACGGCCCACCATGCGCGAGTACACGCCACGGCGCATCGACCTGGTGGCCAATGAACTGGACATCGACTTCGTGCTGCACGGTGACGGCCCAGCCTCCACCTGGGCCGCCCAGGCCACCCCGGGGCAAACCCTGGACATCGCCGGGCCACGGGCATCGATGGTGGTGCCGGATATTTTCGACAGCTACCTGCTGATCGGTGACGAAACCGCCATTCCGGCAATTGGCCGCCGGTTGGACGAACTGCCGGCTGGCCGCCAAGTGCTGGCGGTGATCCAGATCGAAGACGAGCAGGAGCGCCAGCCGCTGCCAAGCAAGGCGCAAGTCGAAGTTATCTGGGTGCGCCGCCGGCAGGAAGATTTGCTGGCCTTGGTGAAGAACCTGACCTTGCCGCAAGGCCGGTTGTATGGCTGGGTGGCGCTGGAAAAAGCCCTGACCCGCCAGGCCAAGGCGCTATTGCTGGAAAAAGGGGTGCCTGAGGATGCGCTGAAGGCTGCGGCCTACTGGCGTGCCGACGGAGCTGCGGACGACGAGTGATCTTGGTTGCCTACACCGGCCCCATCGCCGGCAAGCCCGCTCCCACAGGTACTCCACTGCCCTAAAGGTTTGTGAAGTACCTGTGGGAGCGGGTTTACCCGCGAAGAGGCCAGCACAGGCTATGCAAATTTCCGCACCCCGCGCCACCGATCCAGCCCTAGCAGCACCAACCCGATCCCCCAGAACCCCGCCAGCACCCCCAGGGCATTGAGCATCACCTGCCCATATCCCAGGCTCGCCACATCGATGAACGGGTAGGCGTATACGCCAATCTCGCTTCCCCGCCACAGCGCATAGGCGAAGTACACCGCCGGGTACATCGCCCACACTGCCAGGTGCCATAGCCGCAGGCTGCCCTTGGGCACCTCGCACCACCAGTACAAGGCATACAGCAGCGGCATCACATCGTGCAGCAACTCGTCCGCCAGCCACTGCCAGCCTTGCGGGTGCCACAAGTGGCGCAGCAACACGCTGTAGGCCAGCGCCACCAGCACGATGCTGGCTGCCACTGCAGCACTCACCGACGGCGACAGGAAGAAGCGCCTGGCGCGGCCTTCACAACCGAACGCTGCATAACTGAGCACCGTCGCCACCAAGGTGTTGGTCAGCACGGTGAAATAGCCGAACACATTGATCAGGCCGCCAATCAGGCTGGCCTGTTCCTGCCAGCGCGCCAGCAGCACCAGGTATACCTGCACGGTCAGGCCGAACCAGCCCAGCACGGCCATGCCGGTCAGCCAGGGGCGGCGCGGCATATCAGGCCTTGCGCTGCAGCTTCACGTACAACTGCTCGACCTTTTCTCGCGCCCACGGCGTCTTGCGCAAAAAGGCCAGGCTCGACTTGATGCTGGGGTTGCTCTTGAAGCAACGCACATCAATGCGCTCGGCCAGGCCCTGCCATTGGTAGTGCGCCACCAGCTCGGTGAGGATCTGTTCAAGGGTCTTGCCGTGCAGCGCGTTGTGTTGGGCCGTGCTCATGCTGTGCTCCGTAGGAAAGATGCGCACCTTACACGAGTGTAGTGGCGGGTGGGATGCGTCAAGCCCACAGAAAAAATGCTGGCCAGGGGCAAAACCTCTGTGCTGAAATAGTTATGTTATGTTGTAACACTATAAAAGCATCTGCCAAGGAACGCCCCATCCCCATGCTGTACTCACCGCTTCGCCTCTCTCCCCTTGCCGTCGCGCTCTGGCTGGCTGCGTCGCCCAGCCAGGCCGTGGAACTCGAACCCCAGGTCATCACCGCCAACCCATTGGGCAACCGCCAGTTGGCCGCCCCCAGCACCGTGCTCGAAGGCGACAACCTGCTGCAGCAACAGCACGGTAGCCTCGGTGAAACCCTCAACAAGCAGCCCGGTGTCGCCTCGACCTGGTTCGGCCCGGGCGCCAGCCGCCCGGTAATCCGCGGCCTGGACGGCGACCGCATTCGCATCCTGCGCAATGGCGTCGGCGCGCTGGATGCCTCGTCGCTGTCCTATGACCACGCCGTGCCGCTGGACCCGGTCACTGTCGACCGCGTCGAGATCGTCCGTGGCCCGGCCGCCCTGCTCTACGGCGGCAACGCCATCGGTGGCGTGGTCAACACCTTCGACAACCGCATCCCGGATGCACCGATCGAAGGCATCCACGGTGCCGGTGAGTTGCGCTACGGTGGCGCCGACACCACGCGCAGCAGCGCCGGCAAGCTGGAGGCAGGTAACGGTGCCTTCGCCCTGCACCTGGATGCCAACAGCCGTCAGTTCAACGACCTGCGCATCCCCGGCTACGCCCGCAGTTCCAAGGTGCGTGACGCCGATGAGCCCGGCAGCAAACACCGCCTGGAAAACAGCGACGGCCGCCAGGACGGCGGTGCAGTCGGTGGTGCCTATCACTGGGATCATGGTTACGCCGGCCTGTCGTACAGCGGCTACGACAGCAATTACGGCTCGGTGGCAGAGTCCGGTGTGCGCCTGGACATGAAACAGGACCACTACGCCTTCGCCTCCGAGCTGCGCGACCTGGACGGCCCGTTCAGCTCCGTCAAGGTCGATGCTGGCTATACAGATTACGAACACAGCGAGATCGAAGAAGGCGAGGTGCACACCACCTTCAAGAACAAGGGCTACGAAGCACGTATCGAAGCCCGCCATCAACCGCTCGGGCCGGTGGAGGGGGTGATCGGTGCCCAGGTCAGCCGCAACGAATTCTCTGCCCTCGGCGAGGAAGCCTTTGTCCCACACACCAACACCGACAGCCTGGCGCTGTTCATGCTGGAGCAATGGCAGGCCACAGAGCGGCTGAACCTGAGCCTGGGGGCACGCATGGAGCACACCCGGGTAGACCCGGACGCCAAAGGCAACGAAAACTTCGTCGATGCCGACAGCGCCAGCAGCTTCAACGCCTTCAGCCTGTCCACCGGTGCGGTGTACCAGCTCGACCCGATCTGGTCGCTGGCCGCCAACCTTGGCTACACCGAGCGCGCCCCGACTTTCTACGAGCTGTACGCCAATGGTGCGCATGTGGCCACCGGCGCCTTTGAAGTGGGTGACGCCAGCCTGAACAAGGAAAAGGCCATTTCCGCCGACCTGGCGCTGCGCTTCGACAATGGCACCCACAAAGGCAGTGTCGGGGTGTTCTACAGCCACTTCCGCAACTACATCGGGCTGATCGGCACCGGCAACCTGCGCGAGGGCGGACATGACCACGACCATGGCGAGGATGACCACGACCACGATCATGACCACGAGGGCTTTCCGGAATACCAGTACCAGGGCGTGCGGGCGCGCTTCTACGGCATCGAGGCGCAGGACCGCTGGCAGCTGGTCGAGAACCGCTACGGCAGCTTCGCGCTGGAGTTGTCCGGTGACTACACCCGGGCCAAGAACCTCGACAGTGGCGAACCTTTGCCACGCATCGCCCCGCTGCGCCTGAACAGCGGCCTGGTGTGGGAACTGGACCGCTGGCAGGCGCGGGTCGATGTGCAGCATGCCGCGTCGCAGCACCGCAAACCGGCCAACGAAACCAGCACCGATGGCTACACCACACTGGGTGCAAGCGTTGGCTACCGCTTCGAAGTTGGCCAGAGCCAGTGGTTGGCGTTTGTACGCGGCGAAAACCTGACCGACCAGACCGTGCGTTATGCCAGCTCGATATTGCGCGATATCGCACCGGCACCGGGGCGCAGTGTGGAAGTGGGGTTGCGTACCACCTTCTGAAATCGCGGGGGCGCTTTGCGCCCCCTTCAGACCATTGTTACCCGCTGAACAACAATCCCCTGCGACAATTTGTCTTTTTTTCTTACAACTTCCGCTATATCCTCCCCGCCTGAAGCTGAATCGCTTCACTGAAACCATCTTGTCGCCATATCCATTGAAGGGCACGCCCTTCGATGCGCTTGCCGTTTTTTCAATAATCAAAAGATAGCGCTATCTCATGCTCCAACTGCCCAAAACCTGTTACATCGGCCTTGCCCTCAGCGCTTTGGCGACACCCGCCGCCGCCAGCGAAATGTTTGCCAGCGACTCCCCATGGATGCTCGGCGACTGGGGCGGCACCCGCAGCGAATTGCTGGAAAAAGGCTACGACTTCACCCTCGGCTACACCGGGGAGATGGGCAGCAACCTGCACGGTGGCTACGACCACGACCGTACCGCGCGCTACAGCGACCAGTTCACCTTTGGCAGCCACCTGGACCTGAACAGGATCCTTGGCTGGCAAGACGCCGAATTCCAGCTGACCATCACCGAGCGCCACGGCGACAACATCAGCAACGACCGCATCAACGATCCCCGCGTTGGCGGTTTCACCTCGGCCCAGGAAGTCTGGGGCCGGGGCGAAACCTGGCGGCTGACGCAGATGTGGATCAAGCAGAAGTACTTCGATGGCGCGCTGGACGTGAAATTCGGCCGCTTCGGCGAAGGCGAGGACTTCAACAGCTTCCCTTGCGACTTCCAGAACCTGGCCTTCTGCGGCTCGCAGGTGGGCAACTGGGTGGGTGGCATCTGGTACAACTGGCCGGTCAGCCAGTGGGCCCTGCGCGTGCGCTACAACCTCAGCGACGAGCTTTACACCCAGGTCGGCGTGTTCGAGCAGAACCCCTCCAACCTGGAATCCGGCAACGGCTTCAAGCTCAGCGGCAGCGGCACCCAGGGCGCGGTAATGCCGATCGAACTGGTATGGACACCAAGCATCCAAGGCCTGAAAGGGGAATATCGCGCCGGCTACTACTACAGTAATGCCAAGGCACAGGATGTTCTCAAGGACAGCAACGGCCAGCCGGCCGCCGTCAGCGGCGCCGCCTACCGCAGCAGTTCGAGCAAGCACGGCATGTGGCTCGGCGCCCAGCAGCAGGTAACTTCGCTGGCCTCCGACCAGTCGCGTGGCCTGAGCCTGTTCGCCAACGCCACGGTGCATGACAAGAAGACCAATGCCATCGACAACTATGTGCAGGCAGGACTGGTATACAAAGGGCCTTTCGACGCCCGGGCCAAGGACGACATCGGTTTCGCCCTCGCCCGCGTGCACGTCAACCCTGCCTACCGCAAAAACGCCCGCCTGGCCAACCAGGCCGCCGGCCTCTACGACTACGACAACCCCGGTTTCCTGCCCGTGCAGGACACCGAGTACAGCGCCGAGCTGTACTACGGCATCCATTTGGCCGACTGGCTCACGGTGCGCCCCAACCTGCAGTACATCCGCCACCCGGGCGGGGTGTCGCAGGTGGATGGCGCCCTGGTCGGCGGCCTGAAGATCCAGAGCAGTTTCTAACCCCCTTTTTGACCTGACGGAGAACCTACGATGAGCACTGAAGGTGCCAACCAAGGAAGCCGCTGGCTACCTCGCCTGATCGGCGCGCTGCTGTTGCTGATGGGCCTGGCCCTGCTGGCCGGCGGTATCAAGCTGAGCCAGCTGGGCGGATCGCTGTACTACCTGATCGCCGGTATCGGCTTTGCGCTTTCGGGCATCCTGCTGCTGGCCCAGCGCCGCATTGCCTTGGGCCTGTACGGCCTGGTGCTGCTGGGCAGCACCGTGTGGGCCCTGCTTGAAGTGGGCCTGGACTGGTGGCAACTGGTGCCACGCCTGGCCATCTGGTTTGCCATCGGCGTGGTGCTGTTGCTGCCATGGGCACGTCGCCCGTTGACCGGCCCGGCCAGCAAGGCCAACACTGCACTGCTGGGCGTTGCCGTGGTTGCTTCGGGCGCATGTGCCCTGGGCAGCCAGTTCACCCACCCCGGCGAAGTGTTCGGCGAACTGGGCCGCGAAAGCAGCGAAATGGCCAGCGCCGCCCCGGCCATGCCTGACGGCGAGTGGCAGGCCTACGGCCGCACCGAGCATGGCGACCGCTATTCGCCGCTGCGCCAGATCACCCCGCAGAATGCCTACCGCCTGGAAGAAGCCTGGCGCATTCAAACCGGTGACCTGCCGACCGAAAACGACCCGGTGGAGCTGACCAACCAGAACACCCCGCTGAAGGTCAACGGCATGCTCTACGCCTGTACCGCACACAGCCGCCTGCTGGCCCTGGACCCGGACACCGGCGCGGAAATCTGGCGCTACGACCCGCAAGTCAAGAGCCCGACCGGCACCTTCAAAGGCTTTGCCCACATGACTTGCCGTGGCGTTTCGTACTATGACGAAAACCGCTATGTCAGCCGCGACGGCAGCCCGGCGCCGAAAATTACCGACGCAGGCCAAGCCGTGGCACAGGCCTGCCCGCGCCGCCTGTATCTGCCTACCGCAGATGCCCGCCTGATTGCCATCAACGCCGACAACGGCAAGGTGTGCGAAGGTTTCGCCAACCAGGGCGTAATCGACCTCACCACCGGCATCGGCCCATTCACCGCCGGCGGCTACTACTCCACCTCGCCTGCCGCTGTCACCCGTGACCTGGTGATCATCGGTGGCCATGTCACCGACAACGAGTCGACCAACGAGCCGTCGGGCGTGATCCGCGCCTACGATGTGCACGACGGCCACCTGGTGTGGAACTGGGACAGCAACAACCCGGAAGACACCAAGCCGTTGGCCCCAGGCAAGATGTACAGCCGCAACTCGGCCAACATGTGGTCGATTGCCAGCGTCGACGAAGACCTGGGCATGATCTACCTGCCGCTGGGCAACCAGACCCCGGACCAGTGGGGCGCCGACCGTACCCCGGGCGCCGAGAAGTACAGCGCCGGCGTGGTCGCCCTGGACCTGGCCACCGGCAAGGCCCGCTGGAACTACCAGTTCACCCACCACGACCTGTGGGACATGGACGTCGGCAGCCAGCCGACCCTGGTCCACCTGAAGACTGACGATGGCGTGAAACCTGCGATCATCGTGCCGACCAAGCAAGGTAGCCTGTACGTACTCGACCGCCGCGACGGTACGCCGATCGTGCCGATCCGCGAAATCCCCACCCCGCAAGGCGCAGTGAAGGGCGACCACACCTCGCCGACCCAGGCGCGCTCCGACCTCAATCTGCTCGGCCCTGAGCTGACCGAACAGGCCATGTGGGGCGCCACGCCGTTCGACCAGATGCTGTGCCGCATCCAGTTCCGCGAACTCCGCTACGAAGGCCAGTACACCCCGCCATCCGAGCAGGGCTCGCTGATCTATCCGGGTAACGTGGGGGTCTTCAACTGGGGCAGCGTGTCGGTCGACCCGGTGCGCCAACTGCTGTTCACCTCGCCCAACTACATGGCCTTCGTGTCGAAGATGGTGCCGCGCGAGCAGGTCGCCGAAGGCAGCAAGCGCGAAAGCGAGACCAGCGGCGTGCAGCCCAATACTGGCGCGCCCTACGCGGTGACCATGCACCCGTTCATGTCGCCGCTGGGCGTACCGTGCCAGGCCCCGGCCTGGGGCTATGTCGCCGCCATCGACCTGTTCACCAACAAGGTGGTGTGGAAGCACAAGAACGGCACCACCCGCGACAGCACCCCGGTACCGATCGGCCTGCCGGTTGGCGTGCCGAGCATGGGCGGTTCGATCGTTACCGCAGGCGGCGTCGGCTTCCTCAGCGGCACCCTCGACCAGTACCTGCGTGCTTATGACGTGAACAACGGCAAGGAATTGTGGAGTGCTCGCCTGCCAGCGGGTGGTCAGGCCACGCCGATGACCTACACCGGCAAGGATGGCAAGCAGTATGTGCTGGTGACTGCTGGCGGCCATGGCTCGCTGGGCACCAAAATGGGCGATTACATCATCGCTTACAAATTGGCTGAGTAAGTTACTGACTTAAGTATCGAGCCCTGCTTGCGGGGCTCATTCCCATCGCCGGCAAGGCAGCTCCCACAGATATTCCACAGCCCTTGAAAATAGTGGGTTACCTGTGGGAGCTGGCTTGCCGGCGATGAGGCCGGGGCAGGCAAGCAAAGATGAAACCCCTGGGCTGCTGCCTACATCTACCATTGAAACCCATTCCCCTGCGCCCCATCTAAGCACCATAGCCATTCACGCAGGTGCCCCATGAGCAACCAGCAGGATTTCCCGGAACACCCCGACGAAGACAGCGAAGTCGAGCACACCACTCCGGCCGAACCCGGCCATGCCCTCGCCCTGCCCGGCCAGAACCTGCCGGACAAGGTCTACGTGATCCCGATCCACAACCGACCGTTCTTCCCGGCCCAGGTACTGCCTGTCATCGTCAATGAAGAACCTTGGGCCGAAACCCTCGACCTGGTCGCCAAGTCTCCGGACCACTGCCTGGCGCTGTTCTTCATGGACACCCCGGCGGAGGACCACCGCCATTTCGACACCTCGGCCCTGCCGCAGTACGGCACGCTGGTCAAGGTGCACCATGCCAGCCGCGAAAACGGCAAACTGCAGTTCGTCGCCCAGGGCCTGACCCGGGTACGCATCCGCAACTGGCTCAAGCACCACCGCCCACCCTACCTGGTCGAAGTTGAATACCCGCGCCAGCCCGCCGAGCCGACTGACGAGGTCAAGGCCTACGGCATGGCCCTGATCAACGCGATCAAGGAACTGCTGCCGCTCAACCCGCTGTACAGCGAAGAGCTGAAGAACTACCTCAACCGCTTCAGCCCCAACGACCCCTCACCGCTCACCGACTTCGCTGCCGCGCTGACTTCGGCCACTGGCAACCAGTTGCAGGAAGTACTCGACTGCGTGCCCATGCTCAAGCGCATGGAAAAGGTCCTGCCGATGCTGCGTAAAGAGGTGGAAGTCGCGCGCCTGCAGAACGAGATCTCGGCCGAGGTGAACCGGCAGATCGGCGAACACCAGCGCGAGTTCTTCCTCAAAGAGCAACTCAAGGTCATCCAGCAGGAGCTGGGCCTGACCAAAGACGACCGCAGCGCCGACCTTGAACAGTTCGAACAGCGCCTGGAAGGCAAGACCCTGCCGCCCCAGGCACGCAAGCGCCTGGATGAAGAGATGGGCAAACTGGCCATTCTCGAAACCGGTTCGCCCGAGTACGCCGTCACCCGCAACTACCTCGAATGGGCCACCGCCCTGCCGTGGGGCGTGTACGGCAAGGACAAGCTCGACCTCAAGCATGCGCGCAAAGTGCTCGACCAGCATCATGCCGGCCTCGACGACATCAAGGAACGCATTATCGAATTCCTCGCCGTGGGCGCCTGGAAAGGCGAAATCAGTGGCTCGATCGTGCTGCTGGTGGGCCCGCCTGGGGTGGGCAAGACCAGCATCGGCAAGTCCATCGCCGAGTCGCTTGGCCGGCCGTTCTATCGCTTCAGCGTTGGCGGCATGCGTGACGAAGCCGAAATCAAGGGCCACCGCCGCACCTACATCGGCGCCCAGCCTGGCAAGCTGGTACAGGCCCTGAAAGACGTCGAAGTGATGAACCCGGTGATCATGCTCGACGAGATCGACAAGATGGGCCAGAGCTACCAGGGCGACCCGGCTTCCGCCTTGCTGGAAACCCTCGACCCGGAGCAGAACGTCGACTTCCTCGACCACTACCTCGACTTGCGCCTGGACCTGTCCAAAGTGCTGTTCGTGTGCACCGCCAACACCCTCGACTCGATCCCCGGGCCGTTGCTCGACCGCATGGAAGTGATCCGCCTGTCCGGCTACATCACCGAGGAAAAACTGGCCATTGCCAAGCGCCACCTGTGGCCAAAACAACTGGAAAAAGCGGGTGTTTCAAAGACCAGCCTGAGCATCAGCGACAGCGCCCTGCGCCTGGTGATCGAAGGCTATGCCCGCGAGGCGGGCGTGCGCCAGTTGGAGAAGCAACTGGGCAAGCTGGTGCGCAAGGCCGTGGTCAAGCTGCTGGAAACCCCCGAAGCCAAGCTGAAGATCGGCACCAAGGACCTGGAAGCCGCACTCGGCATGCCGGTGTTCCGCAGTGAGCAGGTACTGGCGGGCAAAGGCGTGATCACCGGCCTGGCCTGGACCAGCATGGGCGGCGCCACGTTGCCGATCGAGGCAACCCGCATCCACACCCTTAACCGCGGCTTCAAACTGACCGGCAAACTGGGTGACGTGATGAAAGAGTCGGCCGAAATTGCCTACAGCTACGTCAGCTCCAACCTCAAGCAGTTTGGCGGTGACCCTGGCTTCTTCAACGAAGCGTTCATCCACTTGCACGTTCCTGAAGGCGCCACGCCCAAGGACGGCCCGAGTGCCGGGGTCACCATGGCAAGTGCCCTGTTGTCGCTCGCCCGCGACCAGGCACCGAAGAAGGGCGTGGCCATGACGGGCGAGCTGACGCTCACCGGCCAGGTGCTGCCGATTGGCGGGGTGCGCGAGAAGGTGATTGCGGCGCGCCGGCAGAAGATCTTCGAACTGATCCTGCCGGAGCCTAACCGTGGCGACTTTGAAGAACTGCCGGACTACCTGCGCGAAGGCCTGACAGTGCATTTTGCCAAGCGCTTTGCCGACGTGGCCAAAGTCCTGTTCTAACCTGCACCGGCCACTTCGCGGCTTTGGCTTCGAAGTGGCCGGCACTGGCAACACAAAACTCGTCGATCATCGGTTATCCTCAGGTCATCGTCAGCCCCCCGGAGCCAACATGACCGCCCCTCGTCTGCTCGTTCCCCTGAGCTTCGCCCTGCTTTCTGCCTGCACGCAACACCCCACGCAGCCCGTAGAACTGGACGCCGAAAGTGAATGCCCAAAGCGCCTGCAGGTCGGTCAGATGCTGACCCTCACCCTGCCCAGCAACCCAACCACCGGCTACCGCTGGCTGGTACAGAACCCGGCACCCAACGTGCTGCAAAGCCTTGGCCCCGAGGTTTACAGCGCGCCGGAAGACGCCGGTATCGTCGGCAGCTCGGGTATTTCGACCTGGCGCTTCCAGGCCCGAGCTACCGGCGACGGCCAGCTGGTACTGGTCTACCAGCAACCCTGGGCTCCGGAAGTACGCCCGGTGCAGACCTTCGATTGCGCCATCCGGGTCAATTGAACGCACAGCGCTGGTCAGCCGACCATGCATCCAGGCTGCGGTTTGGCTAGAATGCGCCCCCTGCCTATCACCAGCCGCCTGGATTCGCCGTGAGCAAACAACCCGACCGCCTTTTCTCCCAACCTTTGGAGCAGGTGCCCGACTTCGTTTTCAACGAAGACGTGGTGCGCGTGTTCCCGGACATGATCAAGCGCTCGGTGCCCGGTTACCCAACCATCGTCGAAAACCTCGGCGTGCTGGCCGCCCGCTTCGCCCAGCCGCACACCGCGCTGTACGACCTGGGCGCCTCGCTGGGTGCAGTCACGCAGTCGTTGCGCCGCCACGTGCGCAGCGACGGCTGCCGGGTGATCGCGGTGGACAATTCTGCGGCCATGGTCGAGCGCTGCCGCCAGTACCTCACCGCCCAGGACTCGATGTTCCAGGAGTTGCTGCCGGTGGATGTGCTGGAAGCCGATATCCTCGCCCTGCCCTTCGAGCCCGCCTCGGTAGTGGCGATGAACTTCACCCTGCAGTTCATCGCCCCCGACCAGCGCCTGGAACTGCTCGGGCGCATCCGCCAGGCACTGCTACCGGGTGGTGCGCTGATCCTTTCGGAGAAACTTCGCTTCGCCGATGAGCAAGCGCAGGACCTGCTCAATGAACTGCACCTGGATTTCAAGCGGGCCAATGGCTACAGCGAACTGGAAATCGCCCAGAAGCGCAGCGCCATCGAAAACGTGATGCGCCCCGACACGCTCGAAGCCCATCAAGAACGCCTGCGCGCCGCCGGCTTCTCCAAAGTGGTGCCCTGGTTCCAATGCCTTAACTTCGCCTCGTTGATAGCCCTGCCATGATCGATCTGTCCCCCCTCGTCCGCCGCCTGACGGGCACGCCCCTGGCTTCCTGGTCACAAGGCCTGCAAGCGCAACTGGAAGCCAAGCTGGAGAAAGGCCACGGCGACCTCGACCGCTGGCGCGGTGCGCTCGACGCCCTGCCTGCCCTGAAACCCAGTGAAATCGACCTGGTCAACGGGCTGCGCCTGGACTGCGACTGCGACGACGCTACCCGCGCGCAGATGCGTCAGGCACTGATGGGCCTGTCGCCGTGGCGAAAAGGGCCGTTCGATCTGTTTGGCGTGCACGTAGACACCGAATGGCATTCGGACTGGAAATGGTCGCGGGTAGGCCCGCACCTGGACCTGAAGGGCAAACGCGTGCTCGACGTCGGCTGTGGCAACGGCTACTACCAGTGGCGCATGCTCGGTGCCGGCGCCGAGATGGTGATCGGAGTCGACCCCAACTGGTTGTTCTTCTGCCAGTTCCAGGCCGTACAGCAGTACCTGCCGGAGCTGCCGGCCTGGCACCTGCCCTTCGCCCTGGAAGAACTGCCTGCCAATCTGGAAGGCTTCGACACCGTGTTTTCCATGGGCGTGTTCTATCACCGCCGCTCCCCCATCGAGCACCTGCTGGCGCTCAAGGACTGCCTGGTCAAAGGGGGCGAGCTGGTTCTGGAAACCCTGGTGATCGAGGGCGATGAAAACCAGGTGCTAGTCCCTGAGGACCGCTACGCGCAGATGCGCAACGTCTGGTACCTGCCGTCGGTACCCGCCCTGGCGCGCTGGTTGCGCCGTGCCGGCTTCAGCGATGTGCGTTGCGTCGATGTGAGCGTGACCAGCGTCGAGGAGCAGCGCAGCACCGAGTGGATGCGCTACCAGTCGCTGGGCGACTTCCTCGACCCGAACGACCACAGCAAGACCATCGAAGGCCTGCCTGCCCCACGCCGCGCCACCCTGCTGGCGCGCAAATAAAAGAAGGCGCCCGGTTGGGCGCCTGAATACACCTGCGCCGAGGAGCTGTCGCGGCGCAGGTGTTTGTTACCTCAATCCTTGGCCACCTCGCGGGCCTTCTCTTGCGCTTTGCGCTCACGTTCTGCAACGGCCTGTTGCTTGTCGCCGTGCAGGCGCTGCTGGTCTTCGCGGAAGGCTTGCCAGAACTGCTTCGAACGCTCCGCGCCGCCCTCGGCATAAACACTGGCACTGCCCAGGGCAAGGGTGGCCAACAGCAGGTATTTGGTCAGGTTCATCGTGTTTGCCTCGTGATAACCGATCAGATGCGGCCATCCTAGCCAGGGGCGGCTAACAGCAAGGTGAGGCGGGGATTACAGTCCTGCAATGTGGCCTTGTGTTGCCTGTCGGGGCCTCTTCGCAGCACAAGGCTGCTCCTACAGGATCTGTGGGAGGGGGTTTACCCGCGAAAGGGCCCTGACAGACAGCCAGATAACAGCAGGATTACAAATCCGTTATCTGCGCCGCAGTGCCATATGCATGCCGTAACATCCTGCTCCTTGACCCTGATGTCACTACAGGGTCGAGAATCCCCCCCTTTCATCATATCGAGCCTCCCATGCGCCTACTGATCATCGAGGACGAACTGCGTACCGCCGATTACCTGCAACAGGGCCTGCGCGAAAACGGCTACGTGGTCGACTGCGCCCACACCGGCACCGACGGCCTGCACCTGGCCCGCCAACAGCCCTACGACCTGGTCATCCTCGACGTCAACCTGCCTGAAACCGATGGCTGGACCGTGCTGCAGCGGCTGCGTGCCGAATCGGCCACGCGCATCATGATGCTGACCGCCCATGGTCGCCTGGCCGACCGGGTCAAAGGCCTGGACCTGGGCGCCGATGACTACCTGCTCAAGCCCTTCGAATTCCCTGAACTTCTGGCGCGTATCCGCAGCCTGCTGCGCCGTAACGATCAGCAGCTGCAGCCCAGCACCCTGCGCGTCGCCGACCTGGAACTGGACCCCGGCCGCCACCGCGCCTACCGCGGCGGGCAGCGCATTGACCTGACCGCCAAGGAGTTCGCCCTGCTGCACCTGCTGATGCGCCAAAGTGGTGAAGTGCTTTCGCGCACCCAGATCATCTCGTTGGTATGGGACATGAATTTCGACTGCGACACCAACGTGGTCGAGGTTTCGATCCGTCGCCTGCGGGCGAAGATCGACGACCCGTTCGACAACAAGCTGATCCATACCCTGCGCGGCGTAGGCTATGTACTGGAGGCGCGCGCTTGAAAAACGCCAGCCTGTCACTGCGCCTGGGCCTGAGCGTGACACTGATGGGCGCCGCACTGGTGCTGCTGCTGGCCTGCCTGGCCGTGTTCGCCCTGGATCACGAACTGGACAGCCGCGCCCGCAAAGACCTGGCGCGCAAGATGCTGCAGGTTGAACACAACCTGCGCGTCGATCTGCGCAGCGAGGACTTGGGCACCCGCGCCCATCCGCTGCTCGACCTGGTAATGGGGCATGACAACCTCAGCCTCAGCGTACTGGCCCTGGACGGCCGCCACCCGCACCTGCTCAGCCTCGGCCCGGCCCTGGAGTCGCGGGTGAGCGAGTTGCACACCGATGCCCGCCTGGCCTTTCACGCATGGCGCGACAGCAGCGGCAACCAGTTCCTCAGCGTGACCCGGCTGATGCGCCTGCGCGACAACACGCCGGTGAAGGTGATGATGTCGCTCAACCGCGCCGACGACAACGCCCTGCTGCAGGCCTACCTGCATTCGACCTTGCTCGCCTTGCCACTGCTGCTGCTATTGATCGGTGCTGGCGCCTGGTGGCTGATGCAGCGCGGCCTGAAACCGCTCCGGCGCTTCCGGCGCATTGCCGGGCAAGTGTCGGCCCAGGACCTGCAACATCGCCTGCCGGCGACCGGCCTGCCGCAAGAACTGGCGCAACTGGCCAGCAGCATCAACGTGATGCTCGACCGCCTCGATCAGGGCGTGAGCCAGTTGTCGCAGTTCTCCGACGACCTGGCCCATGAGTTGCGTACCCCGTTGAGCAACCTGATGGGCAAGGCGCAAGTGACCCTGGCCCGTGAGCGGGACAACGCCAACTACCGGGAAGTGCTGGAAGACAGTATCGAGGAGCTGACCCGGCTCAACCGCATCATCAATGACATGCTGTTTCTTGCCCAGGTCAGCCAGCCGCAAACGCAGGTTGCATTGAAACCCTTGGCCTTGGCTGACGAGGCAGCGCGAGTTGTCGAGCTGTTTGCCTTCAGTGCCGAGGGGAAAGCAGTTGAGCTGCGTGTGCTGGGGTGGGGAACGGCGCTGGGGGATCGGCTGATGTTTCAGCGGGCGTTGTCGAACCTGTTGAGCAATGCCATCCGCCATAGCCCTGAGGGTGAGCGAGTCGAGTTGCGGATTAAACGTTCAGGCAGCGAAGTATGGCTTTCGGTAGAGAACCAGGGGCCCGGCATTGCTACAGAACACCAGTCGCGCCTGTTCGAGCGGTTTTACCGGGTGGGCCCGGGGCGTTCGCGGCTGGAGGGCGGAACCGGGTTGGGGTTGGCAATCGTGAAGTCGATCATGCAGCTGCATGGCGGGCGAGTCGAAGTGAACAGCAACCCCTTGGGGCCTACCCGCTTCACTTTGGTGTTTGCTGCAGAGTAATTGGCTGCCAGCACCGGCCCTTTCGCGGGTAAAGCCGCTCCCATAGGGACTTCACAGGCCTTGAGGCTTATACAATCCCTGTGGGAGCGGCTTTACCCGCGAAAGGGCCAGAACAGGCAACCACCCTATCAGCGCGAAGCCGCCACGATCAGTGCCTTCATCTCGGCCACTGCGGCTTTGAAGCCTACAAACAAGGCATGCGCCACCAGCGCGTGGCCAATGTTCAGCTCATTGATGCCCTTGATCGCCGCCACCGCCTCGACGTTGTGGTAATGCAGCCCGTGGCCAGCATTGACGATCAGCCCCTGCCCCACGCCAAACGCCACGCCATCAACAATACGCTGCAACTCCTCGGCCACTTCGGTCGGGGTTTCGGCGTCGGCATAACGCCCGGTATGCAGCTCGATGGCCGGCGCACCCACCCGGCGTGAGGCCTCGATCTGGCGCTCGTCAGCATCGATGAACAGCGACACTTCGGCACCGGTGCGGGCAAGGCGCTCCACGGCCGCCTTGACCCGTGCCTCCTGCCCCGCCACGTCCAGGCCACCTTCGGTAGTCAGTTCCTGACGGGTTTCAGGCACCAGGCAGATGTGCGCCGGGCGGATCTTCTCGGCAAAGGCCATCATCTCTTCGGTGACGCCCATTTCGAAGTTCATGCGCGTCTGCAGCACATCCTTGAGCAGCACCACGTCGCGTTCCTGGATGTGCCGACGGTCTTCGCGCAGGTGCACGGTGATGCCATCGGCGCCCGCTTCCTCGGCGTCCAGGGCAGCCTTGACAGGGTCAGGGTAACGCGTGCCCCGGGCTTGGCGCAGGGTCGCCACGTGGTCGATGTTTACGCCAAGAAGCATGCGGTTGCTGTGAGTCACGAAAGGCTCTCCTGAAGGTTAAGCCCCACAGCATACGTCGTGATCAGCGCTTGCGAAACAGTTCCCGGCTGACCAACGGTTTTGCGCCCAGGTGAACCGCCAGTGCCTGGCGCATCAGGCGCTTGGCCGCGAGCAAAGCGCCTGGAGTGCCCCAGTCGGCGTCGGCCAGGGCCAACAGCTCGATGCCGCGAAACAGGCCGGGTTGCACCAGTTCGACCCGCTCCAGGCCGGCATCCACACGCAAGCGGTACAGCCCGTCTGCGGCGATGGGTTGGTCGTTGACGTCATGATTCAAGGAGAACGCATAACCGAGTTCGTCCAGCAGCCGCCATTCGAACGAACGCAGCAGCGGCTCCAGCGGGCGCCCGGCGGCCAAGGCCTGCAAGGTCAGGGCGTAGTGCTCGAACAGGGCCGGGAACGGCGCTTCGGCGGGCAGCAGGCGCATGAGCAGTTCATTGAGGTACAACCCGCTGAACAGGGCATCGCCGTGCAGCCAGGCGGCGATGCCGGCGCTGTCCATCCGCCCGACATTCTTCAGCTCGCCACGCCCGCGCAGCTCCACCTCAAGCGGCACGAACGGCCGCACCAGGCTGCCGCCCTTGCCACGCGCACGCCGCAGTACAGCGCGCATGCGGCCCTGCGGCGTGAGGAAGTCCACCAGCGCGCTGGTTTCCTTGTAGGCACGGCTGTGCAGCACGTAGGCTGGCTGGCCGACAGTTTGTTCCATTAGCGTTCACCCAGCCCGTGGTTGTGGGAGCGGCCTCGTGTCGCGAAAGGGCCGCAACGCGGCCCCCCGGATTTCAGCATTGCCGCCAAAATGGCTGGGGCTGCTTCGCAGCCCTTTCGCGACGCAAGGCCGCTCCTACAAGGGCCGCCTTGAGCCTTAGAGGTCGCCGTAGCCCAGCGAGCGCAGGGCGCGCTCGTCGTCGGACCAGCCGCCCTTCACCTTGACCCACAGGTTGAGCATGACCTTGGAGTCGAACAGCACTTCCATGTCCTTGCGCGCCTCGGAGCCGATGCGCTTGATGCGCTCGCCCTTGTCGCCAATGATGATTTTTTTCTGGCCGTCGCGCTCGACCAGGATCAGCGCGTGAATATGCAGCACATGGCCCTGCTGCTTGAATTCTTCAATTTCCACGGTGATCTGGTACGGAAGCTCGGCACCCAACTGGCGCATGATCTTCTCGCGCACCAGTTCGGCGGCCAGGAAGCGGCTGCTGCGGTCGGTGATCTGGTCTTCCGGGAAGAAGTGATCGTTCTCGGGCAGATACTTGGCGATCTGTGCTTCCAGCGCTTCGAGGTTGTGCCCCTGCTGCGCAGAAATAGGCATGACTTCGGCGTTTGGCAGTTGCTCCTGCAGCCACTGCAGGTGCGGGATCAGCTCGGCCTTCTCTTCCATGCGGTCGGTCTTGTTGACCGCGATGATCAGCGGGCCGGTCACGTACTGCACACGCTCCAGCACCAGTTGGTCCTCGTCGGTCCACTTGGTGCGGTCGACCACGAAGATCACCACGTCGACGTCCTTCAGGGCCGCCGAGGCGTTGCGGTTCATGTAGCGGTTCAAGGCTTTGTCGTTGGCCTTGTGCATACCGGGGGTGTCGACGTAGATCGCCTGCACATCACCTTCGGTCTTGATGCCGAGCATGTTGTGGCGGGTGGTCTGCGGCTTGCGCGAAGTGATCGCCAGCTTCTGGCCCAGGATGTGGTTGAGCAAGGTCGACTTGCCCACGTTGGGGCGGCCGACAATGGCCACGTAGCCGCAGCGCGTCGGGTTGTTATCAGTCATTGCCATTCTCCACGCCCAGGGCGATCAGTGCGGACGCGGCAGCGACTTGCTCGGCAATACGCCGGCTAACGCCCTGACCACGACTTTTGTTGTTCAGCAGCACCACTTCGCATTCGACGAAGAAAGTACGGCAGTGCGGTTCACCCTGGATATCCACTACTTCGTAACGCGGCAGCTCACAGCTGCGCGATTGCAGGAATTCTTGCAGGCGGGTTTTCGGGTCCTTGTTGGTGTCGACCAGGGTCAGGCCTTCGAACTCGTCGGCCAGCCAGGCAAGGACGCGTTCCCGGGCCGTGTCCATGTCGGCGTCCAGGTAGATGGCACCGATCAGTGCCTCCAGGGCGTCGGCCAGGATCGACTCACGACGGAAACCGCCACTTTTGAGCTCACCCGAACCCAGGCGCAGGTATTCGCCCAGGTCGAAACCACGGGCCAGGCGGGCCAGGGTCTCGCCCTTGACCAAGCGCGCGCGCAAGCGCGACAGCTGGCCTTCGCGAGCCTGCGGGAAGCGCTCGAACAGCGCTTCGCCGGCGACGAAGTTGAGAATGGCGTCACCGAGAAACTCCAGGCGCTCGTTATTGCGCCCGGCGTAGCTGCGATGGGTCAGCGCCAGAAGCATCTGGTCCTGATTCTTGAAGGTATAACCGAGCTTTCGCTCCAGATGGGCAAGGGAAGCACTCATGCAACCACCCGTTTGTTGTTCAACGCGTTGTTCAAATCAACATCCTGAAAGACTGTTTGGCTGTGGCCCGCCGCCGTATGCGACGAATCTCCCGATCCCTGAGAACACAGCCTATGTCAGAAATGCATTCGGCGCTGTCTGCTGGACAGCGCCGATGGGTATCAATGGATCAGGCCGACCCGCGACAGGTTGGGCAGGTGGCTGAGCTTGGGCTCTGGCCAGCTCATCCACACCGCAAAGGCCTTGCCGACGATGTTCCGGTCCGGAACCATGCCGTGCAGTTCCTTGGGAATGTTCGGATCATCCCAGTAACGGCTGTCGTTGGAGTTGTCGCGGTTGTCGCCCATCATGAAGTAATGGCCTGCCGGCACGGTCCACTGCTGGTCCGGCGGCATGCGATAACGGCTCATTTCCTTGCGGATCAGGTGTTCGGCCTCTCCGAGCTTTTCCTTGTACAGCTCGGCGCTGCCCAAGGTGCCCGGTTCGGTGCCCACCAGTTGTTCGGCAATCGGCTGGCCGTTGACGAACAGCCGCTTGTCGTTGGTGTAGCGGATCTGGTCGCCCGGCAGGCCGACCACTCGCTTGATGTAATTGACGTTCGGGTCGCTCGGATAGCGGAACACCATTACATCACCGCGTTGCGGGTCACCCACCTCGATGACCTTCTTGTCGATCACCGGCAGGCGAATACCGTACGAGAACTTGTTCACCAGGATGAAGTCGCCCACTTCCAGGGTCGGTTTCATCGACCCCGAAGGGATCTGGAACGGCTCGACCAGGAATGAACGCAGCACCAACACGATGAACAGCACCGGAAAGAACGATTTACCGTACTCGACCAGCAACGGTTCCTTGTTCAGGCGCTCGACAACGGCCATCTCGGGCTGGCTGACGCTGCCCTGATAGTTGGCGATTGCCGCACGCCGGCGCGGGGCCAGGAACAGCAGGTCGATCAAGCCCAGCAGACCGCAGACAAAGACGGCGATGACTAGCAACAGCGGGAAATTTAGCGACATAGGACCTAGCTATCCAACCTGAGCACGGCGAGGAAGGCTTCTTGTGGAATTTCCACGTTGCCTACCTGTTTCATGCGTTTCTTACCGGCCTTCTGCTTCTCCAGCAGTTTCTTCTTACGGCTGACGTCACCACCGTAGCACTTGGCCAGTACGTTCTTTCTGAGCGCCTTGACGGTTGTCCGCGCGATGATCTGGCCGCCAATGGCTGCCTGGATCGCCACGTCGAACATCTGCCGAGGGATCAGTTCCTTCATCTTCTCGGTCAACGCACGGCCTTTGTAGGCCGCGTTGTCGCGGTGCACGATCAATGCCAGGGCATCGACCTTGTCGCCGTTGATCAGTACGTCCAGTTTGACCAGGTTGGCCGACTGGTAGCGATCAAAATGATAATCCAGCGAAGCATAGCCGCGGCTGGTGGACTTGAGACGGTCGAAGAAGTCCAGGACCACTTCGTTCATCGGCATGTCGTAACGCACCTGCACCTGGCTGCCGAGGAACTGCATGTCGCGCTGCACGCCACGCTTCTCGATGCACAGGGTGATGACGTTACCCAGGTGTTCCTGCGGCACCAGGATGGTCGCGGTGACGATCGGCTCGCGGAAGTCGGTCACAGCCGAGACATCCGGCAGTTTTGACGGGTTATCGACGATGATGGTTTCGCCGGTTTTCAGCTCGAGCTCGTAGATCACGCTCGGTGCGGTGGTAATCAGGTCCAGGTCGTATTCGCGCTCCAGGCGCTCCTGGATGATCTCCATGTGCAGCATGCCGAGGAAACCGCAACGGAAGCCGAAGCCCAGGGCGTCGGAGCTTTCCGGCATGTACTGCAGCGACGAGTCGTTGAGGGTGAGCTTCTGCAATGCGTCGCGGAAGTCTTCGAAGTCGTCGGAGCTGACCGGGAACAGGCCGGCGTAGACCTGCGGCTGGATTTTCTTGAAGCCCGCCAGCACTTCGACCTCGGGGGTCGAGGACAAGGTCAGGGTGTCACCCACCGGCGCACCGTGGATGTCTTTGATGCTGGCGATGATGAAGCCTACTTCGCCGGCTTTCAGATCAGCGGTCTGGGTATGTTTCGGGGTGAACACACCCACGCTGTCGACCAGGTGCACCTTGCCGGTGGACTTGACCAGAATCTTGTCGCCCTTCTTGACGCGGCCCTGACGCACACGCACCAGCGAGACCACGCCCAGGTAGTTGTCGAACCAGGAGTCGATGATCAGCGCCTGCAGGGGCGCGTCGATTTCGCCTACAGGCGCGGGGATGGTGTGCACCAGGCGCTCGAGCACCTCGTCTACGCCCATGCCGCTCTTGGCGCTACAGGCCACGGCGTCGGTGGCGTCGATGCCGATGATCTTCTCGATCTCGTCCTTGACGCGGTCCGGGTCGGCCTGGGGCAGGTCCATCTTGTTCAGGACCGGCATGACTTCCAGGCCCTGCTCGATGGCGGTGTAGCAGTTGGCAACGGACTGGGCTTCAACGCCTTGGCCAGCGTCCACCACCAGCAGTGCGCCTTCACAGGCCGCCAGCGAGCGCGAGACTTCGTAGGTGAAGTCGACGTGGCCGGGGGTGTCGATGAAGTTCAGCTGGTAGGTCTTGCCGTCTTGCGCCTTGTAGTGAAGCGTGACGCTGTGGGCTTTGATGGTAATCCCGCGTTCGCGCTCCAGGTCCATCGAATCAAGCACCTGGGCTTCCATTTCGCGCGCCGACAGGCCACCGCACATCTGGATGAAACGGTCGGCCAGCGTCGACTTGCCATGGTCGATGTGGGCGATGATGGAGAAATTGCGGATATGACTCAAATCACTCACGGGTCAACACTCGAAAAGGCTGCGAGCCGGGACGCCCGCCGAAAAATAGCCGGGAATTGTACCTCAAGCAGCAGGGATATGGGAGATTCCTCTATCGGGCTGTACCGCGCTTTGGCGCCCGCAATTGTGAATTTTCATGAAAAAGGGCAGCCGTAGCTGCCCTTTCCTGCCTGCAAAACCGCTTATTCAGCGAGCTTGAAGGTGATGAAGCTGGCACGCCCCTGACGCAGCACGCGCATGGACACCGAGCGGTTCTTCGGCAGTTCCTTGGCGATTTCGGTGAATTCCTTGGCCGAACCGATGGCCTGGTTGTTCAGGTGACTGATGACGTCACCCGGGCGCAGGCCGATCATCGCTGCCGGGCCATCCTGCACTTCCTTGATAACCACGCCGCCTTTGAGTTCGAGGGACTTTTTCTGCTCGGCGGTCAGGTCGGCCACCGAAACGCCCAGGCGGTTGCTGCTACGCTCGGCGCTGCCTTGGGCACCGGCACCGATGTCGGCATCGTCATCCGGCATCGCGCCGACACCCACATCCAGAGTCTGGCGCTTGCCGTTGCGGATGATCTCCAGCTTGGCCTTTTCGCCGTCCTTGAGGCTACCGACCAGGTGCGGCAGGTCGGCCGACATGACGATCGGCTGGCCGTTCATGCTCAGGATCACGTCACCCACCTGCAGGCCACCTTTGGCTGCCGGGCCGTCTTCCAGCACCTGGGCCACCAGCGCACCCGCCGGCTTGTCCAGACCGAAGGATTCAGCCAGGTCCTTGTTGACCTCCTGAATCACCACGCCCAGCCAGCCGCGGCTGACCTTGCCGTCTTTCTTCAACTGGTTGGACACATCGATCGCCACATCGATCGGGATGGCGAACGACAGGCCCATGAAGCCGCCAGAACGGGTGAAGATCTGCGAGTTGATACCCACCACTTCGCCCTTCATGTTGAACAGCGGGCCGCCCGAGTTACCCGGGTTGATGGCCACGTCGGTCTGGATGAACGGCACATAGGTCTCGTTGGGCAGCGTGCGGCCCTTGGCGCTGACGATACCTTTGGTCACCGAATGGTCGAAGCCGAACGGCGAACCGATGGCCAGCACCCACTCGCCCACCTTGAGCTTCTCGGAATCACCCAGCTTCACGATCGGCAGGTTCTTGCCTTCGACCTTGAGCAGGGCCACGTCGGTGCGCGGGTCGGTGCCGACCAGCTTGGCCTGCAGCTCGCTGCGGTCCGACAGGCGGACAATGATTTCGTCGGCGTCGGCCACCACGTGGTTATTGGTCAGCACATAACCATCGCTGGAAATGATGAAGCCCGAACCGAGCGATTGCGCCTCACGCTGACGGTCGCCACGCGGCGAGGGCGGCTGCTGCGGCATGTTGCGCTCGAAGAATTCGCGGAACATCGGCGGCAGGCCTTCCAGGTCCGGCATCTGCCCAGCGGCAACGCGACGGTCCGGCAGCTTCTGCTTGGTACTGATGTTGACCACTGCCGGCGAGGCCTGCTCTACCAGCGTGGTGAAGTCGGGCAGGGCTTCCTCGGCCTGGGCGGTGAGCACCTGGCCGAGCATGAGCACGGCGGCGAACATCGATAGGTAGGATTTCAAGCGTGGTGTTGACATACGACTCCCGTCACAACGAGCGGTAGTTTAGAAAGGCCCCTGCACAAAGCAGGAAAGGCCAGACTCCAAGAAGCCTGACCTATAAAAAATTTGCCAGTAGATTGCAAATGACAATGCTTTAATTTCATTTCAGGCGCATATCCATTCGCCTTCGCATGGCCCGCAAAAGCGCACCATTACTGGCGCGCCTGGGCATCCTGAGGGCGCATCGACAATGCGACGCGTTCTGCCGTACCCAGCGGAATTTCGCCGACCACGGTGACGATCACCTTGCCCTTGGGCGTATTCAGGCGCCGCGAAACCGCCGATGTCGGGCCAAGCTGGGTACGCACATCGGTCCCGGCATCGTCCTTCACGGGTTCAAGGAACACCGAGAAGCGCGCCAGGCCATCATCGTACATCAGGCTACTGACCGTGCTGTCACGCTTGGGGTCACGCCGTACCGAGCTGTTGACCAGCTCGAACCCTGGCGGGAGCCAGTCCGAGCGCCAGCCGGCGACACTGTCACTGCTGGCAGGGGCAACACGCTGCACCGGCTTGCAGGAAGCACTGGGGCGCAGGTCATCGTCGCTGGGCGGCTTGGTGGTATCGAGGCGAGTCATCTGGAAGCGCTCCAGCAACTGCCCTTTGTCGTTGAGCATCAACGAGCGAAGCGGCAGGCCAGTGTTGCGATCCAGGTGCAGTTCGAAGGCATAGCGGTGCTGGTCGCGGGGAGTGAGCGTCACGATCACGGCATCGCGCCCGGCGACCCGTGACTTGCCCGCCACGCTCAAATCGTACCAGCCCATCAGTTTCAGCGGATCAAGCACACGCTGAGCAGCATCCGCAGGAGTAGTCACACCGCTGACCAACGCCCCACTGACGCACTCCACCTTGCCATCCACGCGCAGGATTTCCTGGGCGGCGCCATCAAGCTGCAGCAGCCGCTCGCTGACCTTGCCGTCATCGACCCTGTGCCAGATATCGTGGGAAGAGAAGCTACCGTTGCGTTCGTAGACGAACGAGCCCTGATAACTCTGCTTTTGCTCGGCTTGTGCCAGCTTGCCAAGCCACTCGCTCGCTTGGGGCGAGGAGTTGGCTGCCAATACCGGCACAGTCATGCAGCTGCCAATCAGCAGCGACAGAAGAGGTAGCGCGCGCATGATCCTCCTTACTTAGCGGGGTTTCCCATGCTGGCGGCACGGGCGTACGGCAGGGCAGTCTCAGTGCCTTGGAGCGCGGACTCCTGGGCATGCTGACGCAGATAGCCCGGCAGACGCTGATCCCAGCCAGCCTGGTTTTGCAGCACACCGTTGGCCATCGGACCGGTCGGTTGCTCACTGCTTTCACTATAGCCTGCCAACACCGCCGGACCCTGAGTCTGTGGCATGCTCAGGCCCTGTTGTGCAGGCTGCTGCGAAGCCAGCTCGGCGCCGGTGATCTCGTCCTGGTTGTACATCCGCACGCCTGCCAGCACCGCAACGGTGACCGAGGCGGCGACCGCCAGGCGAGCGACGCTGCGCCATGGGCCCTTGTTGACCTTGGCCGGCACGGCTTCGTCAGCCAGCGCCGCAGACACCGCCGAGGCGATATCCAGGTTGGGCAGCAGCAGCTCCTTGTGCATGGCTGCACGCGCTACTTGGTAACGCGACCAGGTGGCACGGGTTTCGGCATCGTCTACGGCGCTCAGCACCCGACGCAGTTCCAGTTCGTCCGCTTCGTTATCCATCACCGCGGACAGCGATTCCTGCAAAGCTTCACGACTCATGGCGGTTCCTCTCTTGGCTGTCGCCGCTGTCTCAGGTTTCCTGCAACAACGGCTGCAGGGCTTTATCTATGGCCTCCCGAGCGCGGAAGATTCGAGAGCGCACGGTACCCACCGGACATTGCATGACACTGGCAATGTCTTCGTAACTCAGCCCGTCGAACTCGCGCAGGGTCAACGCCGTACGCAGGTCTTCGGGCAGTTGCTGGATGGTGCGATGGACGGTGCCTTCGATTTCATCCCGCAACAACGAGCGCTCTGGGGACTCGAGATCCTTGAGGCCATGATCGCCGTCATAAAACTCCGCATCCTCGGAGCTCACATCGCTGTCTGGCGGCCGTCTTCCACGGGACACCAGGTAGTTCTTCGCCGTGTTGATGGCGATGCGGTACAGCCAGGTATAAAACGCACTGTCACCGCGGAAATTGCCAAGCGCACGGTAGGCCTTGATAAAGGCTTCCTGTGCTACATCCTGGGCCTCGTGGGTATCGTGAACGAACCGCACGATCAACCCGAGAATCTTGTGCTGATACTTCAGCACCAACAGATCGAACGCTCGCCTGTCACCGCGCTGCACGCGCTCGACAAGCTGCTGATCCTCTTCCTGGGTTAGCATGAACACTCCTCAGTGAACTCGAAGGAGCGGTGCAACACCCATCGATCAGGCTTGCAACCATAGACTCGGGCTTTACGCAAAAGTTCTCCCCTCCAAGCAAGTTTCCTGCAGCCCTTGGTCGGCTGGCACGGAAGACGTGGCGCGGTCACGGCCGGCTACGTCGATAATCAGGTTTCGAATACGCCGGGACAGCCCGGACAGGCCTGCAACCCTGCGTCGCCGCGGCAAATTGTGACGTGCGGGCAACCTTCATAGGATTTCCGGCCATATCGGAAAGTTCCCACAAAGGTTGCCGCGCGCCTCGGTAAGTGGCCAAGTGGCATGGAAATTGGCCACCTCGGGCTGCTATAAAGGCAACCTGGCCAAGTTTAACGATAGTTTCACAATGCCATCTGCGCGTGACTATTGTGCCGCGCCCTCTCTAAAGATTACTAGTGTCCCGACATGAGCCAACAATTCCAACATGATGTCCTGGTGATCGGCAGCGGTGCCGCCGGTCTCAGCCTGGCACTGAACCTTCCCAGCCACCTGCGCGTTGCCGTGCTCAGCAAGGGCGACCTGGCCAACGGCTCGACCTTCTGGGCCCAAGGTGGCGTCGCGGCGGTGCTGGACAATACCGATACCGTGCAGTCGCATGTCGAGGACACCCTCAATGCCGGCGGCGGCCTGTGCCATGAAGATGCAGTGCGGTTTACCGTCGAACACAGCCGCGAAGCCATCCAGTGGCTGATCGAGCAAGGGGTGCCCTTTACCCGCGACGAGCACTCCAGCGTTGACGATGGCGGCTTTGAATTCCACCTCACCCGTGAGGGCGGCCATAGCCACCGACGCATCATCCACGCCGCCGACGCCACCGGCGCAGCCATATTCACCACGCTGCTGGAACAGGCGCGCCGACGCCCGAACATCCAGCTGCTGGAGCAACGCGTGGCGGTCGACCTGATCACCGAACGCCGCCTGGGCCTGCCGGGCGAGCGTTGCCTGGGCGCCTACGTGCTCGACCGCAACACCGGTGAGGTGGACACCTTCGGCGCGCGCTTCACCGTGCTGGCCACCGGCGGTGCAGCCAAGGTCTACCTCTACACCAGCAACCCCGATGGCGCCTGCGGTGACGGCATCGCCATGGCCTGGCGGGCGGGCTGCCGGGTGGCGAACCTGGAATTCAACCAGTTCCATCCGACCTGCCTGTACCACCCGCAGGCCAAGAGCTTCCTGATCACCGAAGCACTGCGCGGTGAAGGTGCGCTGCTGCGCCTGCCCAATGGCGAGCGCTTCATGCCACGCTTCGACCCGCGCGAAGAGCTGGCCCCGCGCGACATCGTGGCCCGCGCCATCGACCACGAGATGAAGCGCCTGGGCGTGGACTGCGTGTACCTGGACATCACCCACAAGCCGGCCGATTTCATCATGGGCCACTTCCCCACCGTGTACGAGCGCTGCCTGGCCTTTGGCATCGACATTACCCGCCAGCCGATCCCGGTCGTACCGGCGGCGCACTACACCTGTGGCGGGGTGATGGTCGATGATCGCGGCCACACCGATGTGCCAGGCTTGTACGCCATCGGCGAAACCAGCTTCACCGGCCTGCACGGTGCCAACCGCATGGCCAGCAACTCGCTGCTGGAATGCTTTGTCTATGGCCGTGCCGCCGCTGCCGACATCGAGGCGCATCTGGAACACGTGTCCATGCCCACGGCGCTGCCGGGGTGGGATGCCAGCCAGGTCACCGACTCGGACGAAGACGTGATCATCGCGCACAACTGGGACGAGCTGCGGCGCTTCATGTGGGACTACGTGGGTATCGTGCGTACCAGCAAGCGCCTGCAGCGCGCCCAGCACCGCATTCGCCTGCTGCTGGATGAAATCGACGAGTTCTACAGCAACTACAAGGTCAGCCGCGACCTGATCGAACTGCGCAACCTGGCGCAGGTGGCCGAACTGATGATCCTGTCGGCCATGCAGCGCAAGGAAAGCCGTGGCTTGCATTACACACTGGATTACCCGGGGATGCTGGACGAAGCCAAGGACACCATCCTCAGCCCACTCTGAAATGTGCAGCGTCTGTGAGGTCGAGCGCCGCCCGCGCGGCGCTTCGCAGCACAAGGCTGCTCCTACATCTGTTTCGGGCCAATTATTTCTGTGAGATTTGCGCGCGAACGCCTTGGAACACGGCTCGATATCGCGTCGTTCAAACAAGGAGGTCGCGCGCGTCTGCCACAGGCGATACTGGCCCGAAACAAAGGTAGGAGCAGCCTTGTGCTGCGAAGCGCCGCGCGGGTGGCGCTCGATCTCACAGGCGCTGAACCTGCTACGGCGAACACCTGTCAGCCCCGACTCGCCCCCGCCTCAGCCCACCTGCGCCGGCTGAACTTCAGCCGCACCCGCAAGCGCCGATGTTCATCCGCCCCCAGCGCATCGTGCGGTATGCACTGGCTCTGCCCCATCCATCGCCCCGCCCGCTCAAAGCGCAACACCACCAGCCGCGGCAACGCCACGCTGTCCCGGCACAATCGCACCGGTTGCCAGCCACGGGCACGGCAGAACACCTGCCAGCCGCGCACATCACGGCGCAGGCCGACAACGGCATGCTCATGGGTCAACAGGATTCGTCGGGGAATGGCCCAGCCAGCGTGGGCGATACAGGCGGCGACAACAGAAAAGGAGAGCCAATCAGGCAACGGGCTCGCCCACACGGCAAGCCACGCCAGCACCTGGCAACCCAGGTAGGCCGCTAGCAGCAGGCGCGAGCCTTGCCAGCGGCACTCGAAACACTCACTTGGGCTGGACACGGTCCAGGATGATGCGGACCATGCGTTGCAGCTCCGGGTCTTCGGACTCGGTGCGCTCCATGAACCAGCCGAACATGTCCTGGTCCTCGCAGCTCAACAGACGCACGTACAGTTCGCGGTCGGTCTCGTTGAGGGTGGAGTAGACTTCCTGGGTGAAAGGCACCAGCAGTACGTCCAGTTCCAGCATGCCGCGGCGGCTATGCCAGAAAAGCCGGTTGAGTTCAGTTTGTTCGACCATGGGGCCCTCCTCGAATGGCCCGCCAGTATACAGCCCGGCGAGCGCAGCGACACCGGGCGTTGGTCTAGTCACCTACCTATTTTGTTACCGGCGTTCTATGATGGCCGCCAGTCTTTAGCCACCGCGATGACCCATGGCCGATTCCGCTTTCTTCTGCCCCCTGTCCCACGAGGGCATCCTCGCCGTCCGCGGCTCCGATGCAGGCAAGTTCCTGCAAGGCCAGCTGACCTGCAACATCAACTACCTCAGCCAGGAACACGCCAGCCTGGGCGCCCGCTGCATGGTCAAGGGGCGCATGCAATCGAGCTTCCGCATCTTGCCCGAAGGCAACGGCTACCTGCTGGCCATGGCCAGCGAACTGCTTGAGGCGCAACTGGCCGACCTGAAGAAATACGCTGTATTTTCCAAGGCCACGCTGACTGATGAAAGCGCCGCCTGGGCACGCTTTGGTCTGCAAGGCGGTGACGCTGCGCTGCTGGCACTGGGTCTCGACGTGCCCGAAGGCGCCGGCAGTACCGTGCGCCATGAAGGCCTGATCGCCATTACCGTGTCCGAGGGGCGTGTGGAGCTGTGGGTACCGGCGGAAAACGCCGACACGGTACGCCAGGCCCTCGCCGGCGCCCTGCCTGAAGGCAGCCTGAACGACTGGCTGCTTGGGCAGGTGCGTGCCGGTATCGGCCAGGTCATGGGGCCGACCCGTGAGTTGTTCATCCCGCAGATGATCAACCTGCAGGCCGTCGACGGCGTGAGCTTCAAGAAAGGTTGCTACACCGGCCAGGAAATCGTTGCCCGCATGCAGTACCTGGGCAAGCTCAAACGCCGCCAGTACCGCCTGGCACTGGACCAGCAGGCCATTCCGGCCCCAGGTGCCGAGATCTTCTCGCCCACCCATGGTTCCTCGGTCGGTGAAGTGGTCATTGCTGCCGGCAACGGCGCCGGCTGTGAACTCCTCGCGGTGCTCAGCGCCGACGCGGTGGCAGACGACAACCTGCACCTGGGCAGCCTCGAAGGCCCGCGCCTGCAGGTGCTGACCCTGCCCTACGAACTGGACCGCGACCGGGAAATCCAGCGCTGACCAGCCTGCCCCGCCACCGTGGCGGGGCCGCACCACCACTGCGGTAGACACGCCCATGAACAAGCTGGCCGAGATGGTTCAAGCACAGTTGCTCAATGCCATCGAAAAGGATGATCTGGTCTTGCCGACCCTGCCCGAGGTTGCCTTGAGCATCCGTGAGGCGGCGGAAGACAGCGAGATCAGCGTAGCGGCCCTGAGCAAGGTGATCGGTCGCGACGCGGCCCTTTCAGCGCGCCTGATCAAGGTGGTCAACAGCCCGCTGCTGCGCGCGGCGGTCGAGGTCACCGACTTGCATACCGCCATCACGCGGCTGGGTATCAACTACAGCTGCAATTTGGCCATCGGCCTGGTGATCGAGCAGATTTTCCATGCCCGCTCACCGGCGGTTGAACAGAAGCTTCGCGATATCTGGACCAACAGCCTGGAAGTGGCAGGCATCAGCTACGAAATCTGCCGTCGCTATACCCAGCTCAAGCCTGAACAGGCCACTTTGGGCGGCTTGGTCAACCAGATCGGCGCCTTGCCGGTGCTGATCTATGCCGAAGAGCACAACGAGCTGTTGTCCGACCCGGTTTGCCTGCACTACGTGATCGAGCAGATCCAGCCAGTGCTGGGGGACAAGATCCTCAAGGCCTGGGAGTTTCCGGAGCAGTTGATCAAGTTGCCGAGCCAGGTTCAGGACCTGGACCGGCAGACCGACAAGGTCGACTACATCGACATCGTGCAGATCGCCCGCTGCATCAGCCAGCGTGGCCGCCATCGGCCGTTGGCGGCACTGCCGGCGTACCGCCATCTTGGGCTGCCGTTCGGTACAGAGCTGGAAGTGGATGAACTGCTCGAGGCGCGGAGCATGTTGCGCTGACGTGCCTCAGCCTGTGCCGGCCCTTTCGCAGCACAAGGCTGCTCCTACAGGAATGTACATTACCTGTGGGAGCGGGTTTACCCGCGAAGAGGCAGGTACAGGCAACACATCAATCGGCAATAAAACTTACACGCACCCGCAACCCGCCCTTCTCGCCATCATGCAGGCTTACCTGCGCCAGGTGCGCCCGGCAGATCTCGCCGACAATCGCCAGGCCAAGCCCGCTACCCTGCGCACTGCGCCGGTAGAACCGCTCGAACACCCGCTCACGTTCAGCCTCGGGAATGCCCGGGCCGTCATCCTCCACCTCCAGCACAGCCGGCGCCACTACCCGCAAGATCACATTGCCCCCCGCTGGCGTATGTGCCAGGGCGTTGTCCACCAGGTTGCTCAACAGCTCGTTGAGCAGCGTCGGCTCACCCTTGAGCCATACAGGGGCCTCGGCCTCCAGGGCCAGCGCCACCCCTCGCTTGTGCGCCAAAGGCGCCATGGCCATGCCCAGCTCACGGGCCAGCTGACTCAGGTCCAGGCGCTGCGCACCGCCTTCGGCAATCGCCCGTGCACCGTTTTCAACCCGCGCCAGCGACAACAACTGGTTGGCCAGATGGGTCAGCTTGTCGGTGCCCTGGGCCGCAGATTCCAAGGTCTGCCGCCACTCCTGCGGCTCGGAAGAGCGCAACCCCAGCTCGACCCGAGCCTTCAAGGCCGCCAGCGGCGTACGCAGTTCATGGGCGGCATCGGCAATGAACTGTGCCTGGCGCTCGAACTGGCCGCGCAAACGCTCGGTAAAGTGGTTCAAGGCCCGCACCAGTGGGCTGAGCTCACGCTGCACCTGCACCACCGGCAGCGCCCGCAGATCATCCGGTTGGCGCTCCTCTACCGCCGTGCGCAGGCGCTCCAGCGGCCGCAACGCCGCGCTCACGGCAAACCACACCATTACCAGCGCTCCCAGCGCCAGCATGCCAAGGCGCAGCAGGGTGTCGGCCATCAACCCACGGGCCATGCGCACCCGCGCCTCCTCAGTCTCGGCCACACGGATTTCTGCCATGCCGTTCATGTTCGGCTCGCTCACTGCCTTCAGCAGGCTGACGACGCGCACGTCCTGACCCAGGTAGGTGGCGTTGTAGAACCGCGCCAAGGCCGGATAGTCATCAGTACGTGGCGTACCGGGTGGCGGCGGTGGCAGGTTCTCGTAGCCGGAAATCAGCCGCTGCTTGATGTCCAGCACCTGGTAGTAGATACGCCCGGCACTGTCGTAGGCGAAGGTGTCCAGCGCCACGTAGGGCACATCCGCGCTCAGCGAGCCGTCACGCTGCGAAAGCCCGGCGGCGATGGTTCGTGCCGAGGCCAGCAGGGTGCGGTCGTAGGCCGTGTCGGCGGCTTCGCGGCCGTTCCAGTAGGCACTCAGGCCGCTGGCCAGCATCAGCACCACCAGCAGCAAGGCCAGGTTGCCCAGCAGTCGCCCGCGCAGGCTGCCGTTGTCACGCATCGCGGTGCTCTAGCAGGTAGCCCAGGCCGCGGAAGGTGACGATGGCCACCGGGTGGCCGTCGAGCTTCTTGCGCAGGCGGTGGATGTAGATCTCGATGGCGTCGGGGCTGGCTTCTTCGTCCAGGCCGAATACCTGGGCAGCCAGTTGCTCCTTGCTCATCACCCGGCCTGGGCGGGCGATCAGCGCTTCCAGCACGCTTTGCTCGCGCGAGGTCAGGGTCAGGTTGTCGTCGCCCAGGGCGAAGCGCCGGGTATCCAGGTCGTAGACCAGCGGCCCGCAACGTTGCTGGCGCTCACCACCTAGCACACTGCGGCGCAGCAAGGCTTTGACCCGTGCTTCCAGCTCGGTCAGCTCGAACGGTTTGGCCAGGTAGTCGTCGGCCCCCAGGTTCAGGCCATGGACACGGTCCTTGACGTCACTGCGGGCAGTCAGCATCAGCACCGGCACGGTCTTGCCACGGCCGCGCAGGCGCGCCAGTACCTCGAAGCCGTCCATGCGTGGCAAGCCGACATCCAGCACGACCACGGCGTATTCCTCGCTGGCCAGGGCCAGGTCGGCGGCCACGCCGTCATGCAGCACATCCACAGTCAGGCCGTGGCTTTTCAAGGCCTGGGCCACGCTTTCGGCCAGTTGCAGGTGGTCTTCGACCAGCAGCACACGCATCGGTTTCTCCCTGCTCGGGTGGGGCGGTGGCGCGGAGTGTACCGCTGTCGCCAGGCCTGTGAAGCCCCTTCTGACAAACCTTTCTCGTTGAAAGGTTAGCGAAAGGTTCGTTGCCTAGCATCGCACCACGGTCGCTCCTCGCGCCGAAAAAAGCACCAGCAAGGTGCAACGAATAAGAACAATAAACGGAGTCATCGACGATGCTGTCATTGCAGCCGCAGGCGTTCGCGCCTACCCGTTCCTTTGCCGCACGCCCCTCTGCCATCGCCAGCGCCCTCGCGCTTGCCGGTGTCGCCCCGATGAGCCAGGCCGCCTTCTTCGAAGACAGCACGGCCACCTTCGAAACCCGCAACATGTACTTCAACCGCGACTTCCGCGATGGCACCAGCGCGCAGCAATCCAAGCGCGACGAGTGGGCCCAGGGCTTCATCCTCAATTTCGAGTCCGGCTACACCGATGGCACCGTAGGCTTCGGTCTGGACGCATTGGGTATGCTCGGCATCAAGCTCGACTCCAGCCCCGACCGCACCGATACCGGCCTGCTGCCGACCCATGATGACGGCAAGGCCGCCGACGAATACTCCAAGCTGGGCCTCACCGGGAAGGTGAAGATTTCCCAGACCGAACTCAAGATCGGCACCCTGATCCCTGAGCTGCCGACGCTGCAGCCCAACGATGGGCGCATCCTGCCGCAAACCTTCGAGGGCGGCCTGCTCACTTCGAAAGAGATCAAGGGCCTGACCTTCACGGGCGGGCGCCTGGACAAGGCCAAGGACCGCAACGACACCAATTGGGAAGACCTGGCGCTGAACAACAAGAACGGCCGCTTTGGTGGCACGTTCAGCGCCGACAACCTGGCCCTGGCCGGCCTGGACTACCAGTTCACCGACCGCATCACCGGCAGCTACCACTTCGCCCAGCTCGACGACATCTACCGCCAGCACTTCATCGGCATGGTCGCCACCCAACCCTGGGGGCCGGGCACCTTGGGCGCCGACCTGCGCCTGGCAGTGAGTGACGATGCTGGCGCTGCCAAAGCCGGCAACATCGACAACACCACCGTCAACGGCATGCTCAGCTACGCCCTGGGCGGGCACAAGGTCAGCGCCGCCTGGCAGCAGCTATCCGGCGACAGCGCCTTCCCGTATGTCGATGGCGCCGACCCGTACCTGGTCAACTTCGTCCAGATCAACGACTTCGCCGGTGCCGACGAGCGTTCCTGGCAGGCGCGTTACGACTACAACTTTGCCGCGCTCGGCGTACCCGGCCTGACCTTCATGACCCGCTACATCAGCGGTGACAACGTCAGCCGTGCCGCCGGTGGCGAAGGCAAAGAGTGGGAACGCAACACCGAATTGAAGTACGTGGTACAAAGCGGCCCGTTGAAGAACGTCGCCGTGCGCCTGCGCAATGCCACCTTCCGCTCCAACTTCGCCCGCGACGCGGACGAAGTGAGGCTGCTGGTGAGCTACAGCGTAGCGCTGTGGTAACCCCATAGCGGTAATCCAAAAACAACAACGCTCACGGAGATAGACGATGACCTTTTCACTGCGCCGCCTCGTCCTCGCTACCGGCTGCCTGCTGCTGGCCGGCAACGCCCTTGCCGCCGAACCGAAACGCCCTGAATGCATCGCCCCCGCCTCGCCCGGCGGTGGCTTCGACCTGACCTGCAAGCTGGTGCAAAGCGCCCTGGTGCAGGAAAAGATCCTCAGCAAGCCGATGCGCGTCACCTATATGCCCGGCGGTGTCGGCGCGGTGGCCTACAACGCCGTGGTCGCTCAACGCCCGGCCGATGCCGGCACCCTGGTGGCCTGGTCCAGTGGCTCCCTGCTGAACCTGGCCCAAGGCAAGTTCGGCCGCTTCGACGAGAACGCCGTGAAGTGGCTGGCAGCTGTCGGCACCAGCTACGGCGCCATTGCGGTGAAAAGCGACTCGCCCTACAAGACCCTCGACGACCTGGTCGCGGCCTTGAAGAAAGACCCCAGCAAGGTGGTGATCGGCTCTGGCGGCACCGTCGGCAGCCAGGACTGGATGCAAACCGCATTGATTGCCAAGGCCGCCGGCATCAACCCGCGTGACCTGCGCTATGTGGCCCTGGAAGGCGGTGGCGAAATTGCCACGGCGCTGCTGGGCGGCCATATCCAGGTCGGCTCTACCGACATCTCCGACTCCATGCCGCACATCCAGAGCGGCAACATGCGCATCCTTGCGGTGTTCTCGGAAAACCGCCTGGACGAGCCCGAGATGAAAGACATCCCTACCGCCAAGGAGCAGGGCTACGACATCGTCTGGCCGGTAGTGCGCGGCTTCTATCTGGGGCCAAAGGTGAGCGACGAGGACTACGCATGGTGGAAGGCATCGTTCGACAAGATGCTGGCCTCGCAAGACTTCGCCGAGCTGCGGGACCAGCGCGAGCTGTTCCCGTTCGCCATGACCGGCGAAGAGCTGGACGGCTATGTGAAGAAGCAAGTGGCCGACTACAAGGCACTGGCCAAGGAATTTGGCCTGATCCAGTAAGCCTGTCGGACTCACCACCACCCCTGTAGGAGCGGCCTTGAGCCGCGATGGGCCGCACAGCGGCCCCTGGCACAGCCGATACGATGCTTCGGACAGATCGCATCGGCAGGTTTGGCGGCCGCTTCGCGCCCGATCGCGACGCAAGGCCGCTCCCACAGGATTTGCATCTCACTTGAGCAATCCCGACGAGGATTCCCCAATGATCCTGCAACGCATCTTCGCCCTGGCCCTGCTGGCGGTGTGCGCCGCCCTGGCCGTGATGGCCTGGCCCTACCAGGCGGCGTTTTCCTATGAACCGGTGGGCCCGCGCGCCTATCCGCTGCTGATGCTCGGCCTGATGGGCCTGGGCCTGTTGTACCTGGTGTTCCGCCCCACGCCCATCGTGCGCAAGGACGACGAACCGGAACTGGACCGCGAAACCCTGACCAAGATCACCGCCTGCGTCGGCCTGCTGATCGTCTTCGCGGCCACCTTCGAAGCCTTGGGTTTCATCCTCAGCGCCATCCTTGTCGGCCTGCCCATGGCCCGGCTGTATGGCGGCCGCTGGCTGCACAGCGCCCTCGTGGTCGTCGGCATGAGCCTGCTGCTCTACTGGCTGTTCGACCGCGTGATGGACGTGCCCCTGCCCCTTGGCCTGCTGAGCGTACTGGAGAACTGACACATGGATACCTTGAGCTACCTGGGCCAGGGCTTCGGCGTTGCCCTGACCCCTTACAACCTGGTCACCGCCCTCTCCGGTACCCTGATCGGCACGGTGGTCGGCCTGCTGCCGGGCCTGGGACCGATCAACGGCGTGGCCCTGCTGATCCCCATCGCCTTCGCCCTGGGCCTGCCGCCAGAGTCGGCGCTGATCCTGCTGGCCGCGGTGTACCTGGGCTGCGAATACGGCGGGCGTATCAGCTCGATCCTGCTGAACATCCCGGGCGAAGCCTCGACCGTGATGACCACCCTGGACGGCTACCCGATGGCTCGCCAAGGCCTGGCGGGCGTCGCACTGTCGCTGTCGGCCTGGAGTTCGTTCATCGGCGCCTTCATCGCCACCTGCGGCATGGTGCTGTTCGCCCCGCTGCTGGCGAAATGGGCCATCGCCTTCGGCCCGGCGGAATACTTCGTACTGATGGTGTTTGCCATCGTCGCCCTGGGCGGCATGGCAGGTGACAAACCGCTAAAAACCTTCATTGCCGCACTGATCGGCCTGTTCCTTTCGGCGGTCGGCATCGATGCCAACAGCGGCGTCTACCGCTTCACCGGTGACAGCGTGCACCTGGCCGACGGCATCCAGTTCGTGGTGCTGGTGCTAGGCCTGTTCTCCATCAGTGAAATCCTGCTGCTGCTGGAAAAGACCCACCATGGTCACCAGGCGGTAAAAGCTACCGGCCGCATGCTGTTCAACTTCAAGGAAGCGGCTTCGGTATTCGTGGTCAACATCCGTTGCGGCCTGCTTGGTTTCATCATGGGCGTTCTGCCCGGCGCCGGCGCGACGCTGGCCAGTGCCGTGGCCTACATGACCGAGAAACGCCTGGCCGGGGAAAGCGGCAAGTTCGGCAAAGGCGATGCCCGTGGCCTGGCAGCGCCGGAAACTGCCATTGGTGCGTCCTGCTGTGGCGCCTTGGTCCCGATGCTGACCCTGGGCGTACCGGGCTCTGGCACAACGGCCGTGATGATCGGCGCCCTGACCCTGTACAACATCACCCCTGGCCCACTGCTGTTCGAACAGCAGCCGGACATAGTCTGGGGCCTGATCGCTTCGCTGTTCGTCGCCAACATCATGCTGGTGATCCTCAACATCCCGATGATCCGCATCTTCACCCGCATCCTCGCCGTGCCAAACTGGGCGCTGGTGCCAGTGATCGCCATCATCACGGCCATTGGCGTATACGCCGTTCATGCCACCACCTTCGACCTGTTCCTGATGGTCGGCATCGGCATCATGGGTTACATCCTGCGCAAGCTGGACTTCCCACTGTCGCCGATCCTGCTCGGTTTCATCCTGGGCGGGCTGATGGAGCAGAACCTGCGCCGTGCACTGTCGATCTCCAACGGTGAACTGGGCATCCTCTGGTCGAGCCCGATCAGCATGGGCGTCTGGGCGCTGGTGGCGCTGATGCTCGCCCTGCCGCTGCTGCGTATCTGGCGCAAACGCAGCCTGCAGCGTCGGGCCCTGGCCGATGCCTGATCGACCGTTGCCTTTGTTTGTCGCAACCGGGCTGGTCGGCCTTGCTGGCGGTTACCTCGCCAGCAAGGTTGGCTGGCCTTTGCCGTGGATGGTGGGTTCGCTGCTGGCCATCATCCTGGTGCGCTGCCTGACGCCCTGGCAGTTGTCGGAAATTCCCAGCGGCCGAAAATGCGGGCAGTGCATCATCGGCATCGGCATTGGCCTGCACTTTACGCCGGCAGTGATCGAGCAAGTGGGTAGCCATTTTGCGCTGATCTTCTTCGGCGCCCTGTTCACCACCCTGTCCAGCGTGATCGGCGTGTGGCTGCTGCGGCGCACCGGTGAAGACCGCGCCACGGCATTCTTCGCCAGCATGCCTGGCGGCTCGGGGGAGATGGTCAACCTTGGTGCCCGGAACGGTGCAGTGCTAAGCCAGGTGGCAGCAGCGCAGAGCCTGCGGGTGCTGGCAGTGGTGCTGTGCGTGCCCGCGCTGTTCAAGTTTCTGCTGGGTGACGGGGTGCCGCTCAATCATGCCGGCAGCGTCAGCTGGGGCTGGCTGGCCCTGATCACCCCGCTCGGCGTTGCCGTTGCGCTGCTCTGGCAACGGTTGCGCCAGCCCAACCCCTGGCTGTTCGGGCCATTGCTGGTGGCGGCCACGGTCAGCCTGGCCGGCAACCTGCAGATCGCCCTGCCCAATGGCGCCAGCCAGATCGGCCAGTGGCTGATCGGCAGTGGCCTGGCCTGCCACTTCAACCGCGCCTTCTTCCGCCGGGCCCCATCGTTCCTGGGGCGCACGCTGCTGGCCACGGCGCTGTGCATGGCCATTGCCGGCAGTGCCGCGTGGGTGTTGAGCGTAATGACAGCGCTGGACCTGCGTTCGCTGACGTTGGGGATGATGCCGGGGGGCATTGCCGAAATGAGCCTGACAGCAGAGACCCTGCAACTGTCCGTGCCTTTGGTGACGGCGCTGCAGGTGATGCGCTTGCTGTTCGTGCTGTTTCTGGCGGAGCCGTTATTCCGGCTGTGGAACGCAAACCAGTAATAATCGCGTCGCCTGCTTCGCGGGCTTGCCCGCGAAGAAGGCGACGCGGTGTTTCAGGTGATTAGAGCGGTGGCACCGCCCAGTTGATCGGCGCCAGCCCACGTTGTTCGAGGAAGCTGTTGGTCCGGCTGAAATGCCCACACCCCAGGAACCCGCGGTAAGCCGACAACGGCGACGGATGCACCGACTTCAGCACCAGGTGCTTGGTCCCGTCGATCAGCTTCTGCTTGCTTTGCGCATGTGCCCCCCACAACAGGAACACCACGTTCGGGCACTGCTCGCTGACCACCTGGATCACCCGATCGGTAAAGAACTCCCAACCCTTCTTGGCATGCGACGCCGCATTGGCCCGCTCCACGGTCATGGTGGTGTTGAGCAGCAGCACGCCCTGCTCGGCCCAGCTTTGCAGGTAGCCGTGGCTGGCGATCGGGATGTTCAGGTCGCGCTGCATTTCCTTGTAGATATTGACCAGCGACGGCGGCGTGGCCACGCCCGGCTGTACCGAGAAGCACAGGCCGTGCGCCTGGCCTGGCCCGTGGTAGGGGTCCTGCCCGAGTATGACCACCTTCACCTGGTCCAGCGGCGTCGAGTTCAGCGCATTGAAGATCAGCGGCCCTGGCGGGTAGATTTCCTTGCCGGCGGCACGCTCGCTGCGCAGGAACTCGCGCAGTTGATGCATGTAGGGCTGGTCGAATTCAGCGCGCAATGCGGCTTTCCAGCTGGGTTCGAGTTTGATGCGATCGTCGTCAGTCATGGGGCCATCCGTAATCAATGGCGCGACACTAGGTAAGCCCTTCCCGCTTGTCAAACGATCCGACCGACGACCGGCATGTTCGGTCAGGCAGGCCATACTTGTGCGATGACTGAGCGAGGTAGTCCATGGCCATTCATTGTGAGGTACTCACCGGCGCCGACGGCGCCCGCATCGGCATCGCCACCCTGGATGCGCCCAAGGCGCTCAATGCCCTGAGCCTGCCGATGATCGAGGTGCTGGGCGAGCAATTGCACGCCTGGGCCCGCGACCCGGGGGTTGTCTGCGTGCTGCTGCGCGGCAACGGCGCCAAAGCCTTCTGCGCCGGAGGCGATGTGCGGGCGCTGGTGCAGGCCTGCCGTGACCACCCCGGGAGCGTACCGCCCCTGGCCGCCTCTTTCTTTGCCGCAGAGTACCGCCTGGACTACGCCCTGCACACCTACCCCAAACCGCTGCTGTGCTGGGGCCACGGGCATGTGCTGGGGGGTGGCATGGGGCTGCTGCAGGGCGCCAGTGTACGCATCGTCACACCCAGCAGCCGTTTGGCCATGCCGGAAATCAGTATCGGGCTGTACCCCGACGTGGGTGCCAGCTGGTTCCTCGCCCGGCTGCCGGGCAAACTGGGGTTGTTCCTGGGGCTGACGGGCGCGCCAATCAACGCACGCGACGCCCTTGACCTGGGCCTGGCCGACCGTTTTTTTGGCGAGCATCAGCAAGAGGCGCTGGTCGAAGAGCTGCTGCAACTGAACTGGCAGGAGCAGACCGCCCTGCAACTGAACAGCCTGCTCAAGGCCGAACAGCACCGCGCCTGCGCCGAGTTGCCCGAAGCCCAGTGGTTGCCGCGGCGGCAGGTGATCGATGCATTGCTCGACGTGGCCGATGCGGCGGCGGCCTGGCGTGCACTGGAGGGGCTCAAGCACCATGACGACCCACTGCTCGCAGAAGCAGGCCAGCGGCTGCACGAAGGCTGCCCGCTGACCGCCCATCTGGTATGGGAGCAGATTCGCCGGGCGCGTCACCTCTCATTGGCGCAGGTGTTCCAGATGGAATACTGCATGAGCCTGAATTGCTGCCGCCATCCGGAATTCAGCGAAGGCGTACGAGCCCGCTTGCTGGACAAGGACAACCACCCCCGCTGGCACTGGCCGGATGTGGCTCAGGTACCGGCGGCGGTGGTCGAGGCGCATTTTTCCAAGGCATGGGAAGGGCGGCATCCATTGGCGGACCTGAGTTGATTTCAACAACCTGGGGCTGGGTTCAATCACCTACCGCTGCCAGTTACCCCCGCGCCCTTGGCCACGTCGGCCATCCCAGCGCCCGCCGTCATTGCGCTGCCCATTGGAGTGCCAGTTGCCATGCTGGTAGCGCTGGCTGCCATCACGATAATCATGCCGGTCCCGATCCTGCCTGTAGTCCTGGCGCTGGCGGTTGCCGTAGTCATTGCGCGGGTTGCCGTGCCACTGCTGCATCCCCGGCTGCGGATACGGCCGGTATTGCGGCGCAGGCGCCGACCGATGGTAATAGCGCGGTGCCGGCTGGTAGTAATAGCGCGGTTGCGGCGTCACGTAGTAGCGGTCATAGCGGTAATACCCTGGCGACACGTAGCGGTCGGTGGAGTAGTAATCCGAACGGTAATAGCCCCCGCTCTCGTAGTACGGGGCGCAGGCGGAAGTCATCAGCCCTAGCAGGGCGATCAACAGGACTCGATAAGACATGGCGGCCTCCTGGACCGCTGGAGTGCCCGAACAGCGGCGCTGACGAGCGTCGATGCGTAATGCGTTCATCGACACTGAATAAGACAGTGAAGCCGAGGTGCAGTGCCATTTTTGCAATAATTTGATACAGGTGCGATAACCCTGAAAAACTTGCAGTCATTTGCCGGTCATCTCACTAGAATAGGCGCCCAGGCACACATCACGGGAAGATCATGCCGCTACGTTCCGCTCTGTTCTCGCAGCGCTCGCTGATCCTGACCCTGCTGGTGCTACTGGCCTGCGGCTTCCTCGCCACTTCGCTACTCAGCTACTTCTCCTCACGCAGCGCCATCCGCGACGGCATCATCAATACGGAACTGCCGCTGACCTCCGACACGGTCTACTCGGAAATCCAGAAGGACCTGATTCGCCCGGTGCTGATCGCCTCGATGATGGCCCAGGACACCTTCCTGCGGGACTGGGTGCTGTCCGGCGAGCAGGATACCGAGCGCATGACCCGCTACCTTGGCGAAGTCATGGGCAAGCAGGACACCTTCACGTCGTTTTTCGTGTCTGACCGCACCCTCACCTACTACCAGGCCAAAGGCGTGCTCAAGAAGGTAGAGCCCGGCACCTGGCGCGATGCCTGGTATTTCCGCCTGCGCGACCTCAAGGCGCCCTATGAGATCAACGTCGATCTGGACATGGCCAACCAGGACAGCCTGACCGTGTTCATCAACTATCAGGTACATGACTACCAGCACCGCTTCATCGGAGCCGCCGGTGTCGGGCTGAGCGTATCGTCGGTGGTCCAGCTGATCGACCAGTACCAACGCCGCTACCAGCGCTCTGTGCTGTTCACCGACGCCAAGGGCAAGGTGCTGATGACCGGCTCGGAAGGTGGCCCGCATGGTCTGCGGGTCGGCCAGCCGCTCAGCGACAACCCTGAACTGAACGACGTACTGGCCGAGCAGTTGGTGCCCGGTGAAGGCAGCCACGAATACCGCGACAGCGACAACCACAGCCACTTCCTCAACGTGCGCCACCTGCCCGAACTGGACTGGTACCTGTTGGTGGAAAAGCGCGAAACCGGCGCCCTCGACCGCATCCGCCACTCCCTGTACCTGAACCTGGCCATCTGCACGATGATCACCCTGGTGGTGCTGGCGCTGGTGCATGCCATGGTCCGCCGTCACCAGGCCAGCACCGAAGCCCTGGCCACCCTCGACAGCCTCACCGGCCTGCCCAACCGGCGCAGCTTCGACCTGCTCGCCGCCCAGGCTTTGCACGAAGCCCAGCGCGACAGTGGGCCGCTGGTGGCGTTGCTGATCGACCTGGACCACTTCAAGGCACTGAACGACACCCACGGCCACCTGGCAGGCGACGAAGTGCTGCGCCAATTTGCCAATGTACTGCAAGGCAGCCTGCGCCAGTCGGATATACTGTGCCGCTGGGGCGGTGAGGAATTCATCGTGCTGCTGCGTGAAGCCGAAGGCCGGCAGGCCATCGAGGTGGCGGAAAAGATCCGCCGCCGCACCGAACAGTTGACCTTCAGCTACGAAGAACAGCCGCTGCGCCTCACCACCAGCATCGGCCTGAGCAGCCTGCAGCCAGGGGATACCCTACACGCCCTGCTGACCCGCGCCGACCGTGCGCTCTATCGTGCCAAGCAGGCCGGCCGCAACCGCGTCTGCAGTGAAACCCGCCATGAATGACAGCCAACACTGCCCCGCTTGCGGTGCCCTCAACCAATGCAGCCTGGCCGACCCGCGCCGCGCTACCCAGGCCTGCTGGTGCTACAGCGTGACCATCGACCCGGCCGTGCTGCAGGCCCTGCCCGCCGAGTTGCGGAACAAAGCCTGCCTGTGCCCGCGTTGCGCTGCCGTTGAAGAGCAACTCCGATCAACCACTCCCCACTGACCTGTTCCAATGCGCCTCGACCGTTTCCTCGCCAACCTCCCCAGCCACAACCGCCAGCAAGTTCGCCTGATGCTGGCGCAACGCCGTGTGCGGGTGGAGGGCGTGGTGGTCAGCGACCCGCTGACCGAGATACGTGAATTCAGCCGTGTCGAGTTGGACGACCAGTTGCTCCAGGCGGGCCGCCCCGCGCGTTACCTGATGCTGCACAAGCCACAGGGTTGCGTCAGCGCCACCCAGGACCCGCAGCACCCCACCGTGCTCGACCTGCTGCCAACAGCGCTCCGCGATGACCTGCACATTGCCGGGCGACTGGATTTCAACACCACCGGGCTGATGATCCTGACCAACGATGGCCAGTGGTCACGGCGCCTGACCCAGCCTGCCACCAAGCTGCCCAAGCATTATCTGGTGGAAACCGAAGACGACATTGCCGAGCACTATGTGGCCAAGTTCCGTGAGGGCTTCTACTTCGCCTTCGAAGACCTCACCACCCAACCTGCCCAGCTGGACATCCTCGGGCCGCGACGCGCTCGATTGGCTATCTTCGAAGGGCGCTATCACCAGGTAAAACGCATGTTCGGGTTCTTCGACAACAAGGTGGTGGGGCTGCATCGGGAGAGCATGGGGGCGATCCGGCTGGACACGAGTTTGGCGCCGGGGGAGTTCCGGGAACTGACGGCGGCCGAGATAGCCACTGTCTAGGCCGGGGCAGACACTAAGGGGTCGCCATACGACCACTCAGCGACAAAAGTCACATTTCTCCCCGAACGGCACTTGCGCGATCCGCGAGCCACTGCTTGAATCCAAATCGTCAGTCTGCATGTGACTAGCAAGTCACGCCCGCAGTCGAAGACACCTTTTGCCGGCTACCCAAGGCCTCGATGCCTTGGGGCACGGCAAATTGCCCCGCCAAAAACAATACCGTCGACGCAAGTGCCAAGGATCGACACAGGGCCCCCCGGTTTTCTCTTCAGGCAAATGCCTACCTGTCATAAAGAACGTGCACCCTAGGTGACGCGAATACCCTTTTTGCGCCAGGAGTCGATGACATGAGGCCAGAAATCGCTGTACTTGATATCCAAGGTCAGTATCGGGTTTACACGGAGTTCTATCGCGCGGATGCGGCCGAGAATACGATCATCCTGATCAATGGCTCGCTCGCCACCACCGCCTCGTTCGCCCAGACGGTACGTAACCTGCACCCGCAGTTCAACATCGTGCTGTTCGACCAGCCGTATGCTGGCAAGTCCAAGCCGCACAACCGTCAGGAACGCCTGATCAGCAAGGAGACCGAGGCGCATATCCTCCTTGAGCTGATCGAGCACTTCCAGGCAGACCACGTGATGTCGTTCTCGTGGGGTGGCGCAAGTACGCTGCTGGCGCTGGCGCACCAGCCACGTAAGGTGAAGAAGGCAGTGGTGAGTTCGTTCTCGCCGGTGATCAACGAGCCGATGCGCGACTATCTGGACCGTGGCTGCCAGTACCTGGCCGCCTGCGACCGGTATCAGGTCGGCAACCTGGTCAACGACACCATCGGCAAGCACTTGCCGTCACTGTTCAAGCGCTTCAACTACCGGCACGTCAGCAGCCTGGACAGCCATGAGTACGCGCAGATGCACTTCCACATCAACCAGGTGCTGCAGCACGACCTGGAGCGAGCGCTGGATGGTGCGCGAAATATCGACATCCCGGTACTGTTCGTCAACGGTGACCGCGACGAGTACACCACGGCCGAAGATGCCCGGCAGTTTGGCAAGCATGTGGGCAGAAGCCACTTCAGCGTGATCCGCGACGCGGGCCATTTCCTCGACATGGAAAACAAGACCGCCTGTGAAAACACCCGCAGTGTCCTGCTTGGCTTCCTCAAGCCGACCGTGCGTGAACCTCGTCACCGCTACCAGCACGTTCAACAGGGGCAGCATGCATTGGCTATCTGAGCGCCTCGGCACTCTGTAACTGATACCCGCAGGCTATGGGGTGCCGACAAGCTTTTTTATAACTTGGGCTTCTAATTCGTGAAGGGTTCTGGTAAAAAGTGCTGCGCAGACGCGGGTATAGTTTAGTGGCAAAACGAAAGCTTCCCAAGCTTTAGTTGAGGGTTCGATTCCCTCTACCCGCTCCACATCGCATTCCAGCATGACGTTCCAGCAACGTCATCGCAGTCAAAAGGAGCCTTGGCTCCTTTTTTCGTTTCTGCCCCCCACGTTGACCTGGCCCATGGCCATTTGCCTGCCGATCCGCTTCAATGCGCAGCGGGTGCATACGCCTGCAAGCGAAACGGCTTGTGGCGGATATGCTCACTGGATTCTTGAAACATTTCGAAAGGATGACGCATGTTTCTATCCCGCTGGCTACCAGGCCTTGCCAACCTCCTGCACTATCGGCGCGAGTGGCTGCATGCCGACCTGCAGGCCGGGCTCTCGGTCGCGGCGATCCAGATCCCCATCGCCATCGCCTACGCGCAAATCGTCGGCCTGCCACCACAATACGGCCTGTATGCCTGCGTCCTGCCGATGATGGTCTACGCCCTGATCGGCAGCTCGCGCCAACTGATGGTCGGCCCCGACGCTGCCACCTGCGCGATGATCGCCGGCGCCGTGGCACCGCTGGCCATGGGCGACCCGCAGCGCATTGTCGAACTGTCGGTGATCGTCACCGTGCTGGTTGGCGTGATGCTGATTGGCGCCGGCCTGGCCCGTGCCGGCTTCATCGCCAGCTTCTTTTCGCGGCCGATCCTGATCGGCTACCTTAACGGCATCGGCCTTAGCCTGATCGCCGGGCAGCTGTCCAAGGTGGTGGGCTTCAAGATCGAAGGCGACGGTTTCATCCTCAGCCTGATCAACTTCTTCCAGCGCCTGGGCGAAATTCACTGGGTCACGTTGCTCATCGGCCTGGCCGCCCTGGGCCTGCTGATCTGGCTGCCGCGGCGCTACCCGCGCCTGCCTGCAGCCCTCACGGTCGTGGCGCTGTTCATGCTGCTGGCCGGCCTGTTCGGCCTTGACCGCTTCGGCGTTGCCGTCCTCGGCCCGGTACCTGCCGGCATCCCGCAGCTGGCCTGGCCGCACAGCAACCTGGAGGAAATGAAAAGCCTGTTGCGCGACGCCCTGGGTATTGCCACCGTCAGCTTCTGCAGTGCCATGCTGACTGCGCGCAGCTTTGCCGCCCGGCATGGCTATGCGATCAACGCCAACCACGAGTTTGTCGCCCTGGGCGTCAGCAACCTGGCCGCCGGGGTTTCCCAGGGCTTTGCCATCAGTGGCGCCGACTCGCGTACGGCGGTCAATGACATGGTCGGTGGCAAAAGCCAGCTGGTGGGCATCATCGCGGCACTGGTCATCGCCCTGATCCTGCTGTTTTTCACCGCGCCCATGGCGTGGATCCCGCAGGCTTCACTGGGCGCCGTGCTGCTGATGGCCGGTTGGGGGCTGATCGACATCAAGTCGCTGGGTAGCATCCGGCGTCTCAGCCGCTTCGAGTTCTGGCTGTGCCTGCTGACCACGGCGGGCGTACTGGGCCTGGGTGTGCTGCCCGGTATCGTGTTTGCCGTGACCCTGGCGATCCTGCGCCTGCTGTACAGCATCTATCAGCCCACCGATGCGGTACTGGGCTGGCTGCCGGGCACCGAAGGCCAGGTCGACATCCGCAAATTCAAGGACGCGCGCACCGTGCCTGGGCTGGTGGTTTACCGCTTCGACGACGCGATCCTGTTCTTCAACGCCGACTACTTCAAGATGCGCCTGTTCGAGGCGGTACAGAGCCAGGACCAGCCCAAGGCCGTGCTGTTCGATGCCGAAGCTGTCACAAACATCGACGTCAGCGGCATCGCTGCCCTGCGTGAAGTACGCGACACCCTGGCAGCGCAGGGCATCTTCTTTGCCATCGCACGCGCCCGGGGTACGTTCTTGCGCATGCTGGTGCGCTCGGGGATGGCGCGGGAAATGGAAGAAAAGCTGCTGTTTGGTTCGGTGCGGGCCGGGATTCGGGCGTACCGGGTTTGGCGTAACCGGAGCCGCAGTGTGCCGGCTGCCGAGCAGGGCTAAAGAGGTGTTTTATTGCCACTGGCCCTTGGCGTGGACACCAACCCTCGCACACCGTGCATGACATGCTAAAGTCGCCCCCGTTCTCCGCTCCACCAACGGACCCCAGCATGCCCGCACTTGACGCCACCCTCACCCCCTGGCCAGAACTCGCTGCCCGCCACCCCTGCGACGCCCTGCTGCTGGGCAACGGTGCCAGCCGCGCAGTGTGGAAGCCGTTCGGCTACTTCTCGCTGTTCGAGGAAGCGCAACGCGCCGGCCGCAAGAAAGGCCTGGCGGTCAGCGACCAGGCGCTGTTCAAATCCTTGGGCACAGAGCTGTTCGAGCCCGTGCTCAGCGCCCTCAACACCACCGTGCGCGCCAACGCGGCGCTGGCCATCAACTCCACCGCGCCGCTGAACCGCTACTACTCGATCAAGGAAGGGTTGATCCACGCCGTGCGCACAGTGCACTTGCCGTGGTCACTGATGCCAGCCACCACGCTGGCAGCCTTCAATCAGGCCTTGCGCGGCTACCGCAGCGTCTACACCAGCAACTACGACCTGCTGCTGCCATGGGCTGTGCAACACGCCCCGCAGGGCTTCGCCAGTTTGTTCGACGAGCAAGGCTTCTTCGATGTGCGCCGCACCCGAAGCGAAGGCACCCGGGTGCTGCACCTGCATGGCGGCCTGCACCTGCTCAAGCTGCCCGACGGCACCACCCGCCAACGCAGCGCCGACCACGCAGAGCTGCTCGATGGCTTTGCGGTGAACATCCCGGGGGAGGTGCCGCTGTTCGTCAACGAAGACCGCAGCGACGAAAAACTGCGCGCCATCCGCAACTCGGACTACTTGGGCTGGTGCCTGGGGCAGCTGGCACAGGAGAGCCAGGGGCTATGCCTGTTCGGGCAGCATCTGGACAGCAGCGACCAGCACCTGCTCGAAGCTATCCGACAGGCGCGGCCAAAGCATCTGTCGATTGCCATAAGGCCGTTGAGCGAGGCTTCGGTGATCAACCAGAAGCAACACTACATTGATCGGTTCGGGGATCTGACGGGCACGCAGGTGCATTTCTTTGATGCCAGTACGCATCCGTTGGGGCTGGCAGATTTGGCGATCGAGCTACCAGCCGCTCGACGCTAGCACGCTCCCAGCAGGAGCGCGCGCGCAGGCTTGCTGGGGTTGCCGTCAGAGCAACCCATCCGCCCGCAGCAACGTCTCCAGGCAATGCTCCTGCACCCCATAAAACGCCTTGAGCTGGCCAATCTTCTCCAGCAACGCCCCGTTGTCCCCCGCCTTCTGCCGCTTCACCGCAAGAATCATCTTGTTCTTGTTGGTGTGCTCCAGCGAGATGAACTCGAATACCTTGGTTTCGTAACCGCACGCTTCAAGGTAAAGCGCCCGCAGGCTGTCGGTCAGCATTTCGGCCTGCTGGCCCAGGTGCAGGCCGTACTGCAGCATGGGTTGCAGCAACCCCGGGCTGTGCAGTTGCGGGCGGATCTGTTTGTGGCAGCACGGCGAGCACATGATGATCGCGGCGTTGCAGCGGATGCCGGTATGGATGGCGTAGTCGGTGGCGATGTCACAGGCATGCAGGGCGATCATCACCTCGATGGCCTCTGGCACCACGCTGCGCACGTCACCGCACTGAAACTCCAGGCCCGGGTGCTCCAGGCGAGCGGCAGCGGTGTTGCACAGGTCGACCATGTCCTGGCGCAGTTCCACACCTGTCACCTGTGCATCGCGGCCCAGGCTGTTGCTCAGGTAGTCGTGCATGGCGAAGGTAAGGTAGCCCTTGCCCGAGCCAAAGTCGGCCACCCGCAGTGCCTGCCCGGCCGGCACCGGGGCGCTGGACAGGGCGTGGTCGAAGACCTCGATGAACTTGTTGATCTGCTTCCACTTGCGCGACATCGACGGAATCAACGCGCCTTGTGCATCGGTTACGCCCAGGTCGCGCAAAAACGGGCGCGACAACTCCAGGTAACGCTTCTTCTCGCGGTCATGGCCGCTGCTGGCAGTGACCTCACGCGGTGCCTGTGCGCCGTGACGCTGCAGCATCGGCTTGCCCTTCTTGCTGAAGGTCAGTTGCACTTCGCCGTCAGCATCGAACAGGTGGGCGTTGCGGAAGCTGTCTGGCAGCAGCTCGGCGACCAGCGCCTGGGCCTGGTCCAGCGGCAGGTTGCGGGTGATGTCGCGGGTCTGGTGGCGGTAGACCAGCGAAAGGCACGGCTGGCCCTTGACCTGCAGCGGCTTGGCGATGATCCGTTGCAAGGTCTGGTCGGCACCGACATGGCGCGCCAGCACCAGTTTGACCAAGGTATCGCCGTGCAGGGCGGCGTTCAGCAGGTCGAGAAACTGAGCGCGCGCATCCGGCGCGGAGGGGGCGGAAGTACTGGCGGACATGGAGAAACGGTGCCTCGAATAGCGGGAAGCGCATTCTACACCCTGTGGGAACGGGTTTACCCGCGAATGCGTCGGTGGCCTCCAGGCAGCATTCGCGGGTGAACCTGCTCCCACCGGGAACGCGTCAAGCCAGGCGGATCCGAATCAGTCGAGAATCACCAAGCGGTTGGGCAACTCGTTGCGAGTATGGGTTGGCGGCACGTGCTGGCTAAGCAGCTCGCCACACGCCTCGATGCACTCGACAAAGCCCTGCAAGGTCCGGCCCTGGCGCACCTGTTCGGCAAAGCGGGCACCGATCGCTGCCCGGGCTTCGGCATCCAGGCAGTGCTCGATACCGCGGTCGACCAGGATCTCCACATGCCGCTCCGCCTCGCTGACAAAAATCAGCACACCCGTAGCGCCTGCGGTGCGGTGCAGGTTCTGCTCGCGAAACTGCTGGCGGGCCAGCCGTGAAGCACGCCAGCGACGCAGGGCACGGGGGATCAGCCAGCCGGCCAGGCGCGGGTTGCGCAGCAGCAGGCACAAGCCGACGAACAGCAACACGTTGGCCACCAGCAAGCCACGCACGCTGGGCCAACCCAGCAGCCAATGCAACAGGCCTGGCACCGCCAGCGCCAGCACGGCGGCCCACAACAGCGGCCAATAGGCGTAATCGTCGGCGCGGCGAGCCAGCACCGTCACCAGTTCGGCATCGGTGCGCCGTTCGGCACGCGCAATGGCTTCGGCAATCTGCCGTTGATGGTACTCGTCGAAGGGGGTCATGCCGTCGGTCTCTTGAGCGTTCTTATAGTTGTTGTCCCGGCACTCGGGGCTTCATCCGCAGACGACATATTCAGGCATAATCCGCTGCTGGAAAGTAAGCCTGCGAATCGTACAACAATAGCCGCCTGAAAACTTCGGCCGCGCGCGTATCACCCTGGATACGGCAGAGGCCCCACAACGGAATTGATGATGAAACTGTCTTTGCTGGGCCTGGCCATGGGCCTTGCCAGTCAGGCGGCCCTTGCCGCCCCCTATGCCCCGCCCCTGCAGGACAAGCAGGCGTTCATCGAGCACCTGATCAGCCAGATGACCGAAGCCGAGAAAATCGGCCAGCTGCGCCTGATCAGCATCGGCCCGGAAATGCCCCACGAAAAGATCCGCGAAGAAATTGCCGCCGGCCGCATCGGGGGTACCTTCAACTCGCGCACCGCACCCGAAAACCGCCCGATGCAGGACGCGGCCATGCGTAGCCGCCTGAAGATCCCGATGTTCTTCGCCTACGACACCATTCACGGCGAACGCACCATCTTCCCGATCGGCCTGGGCATGGCCGCCACCTGGGACATGGACGCCGTCGCCAAGGTGGGCCGCACGGCAGCCATCGAAGCCTCGGCCGACGCCCTGGACATGACCTTCGCACCCATGGTCGATATCGCCCGCGACCCGCGCTGGGGCCGTACCAGCGAAGGCTTCGGCGAGGACACCTACCTGACCTCGAAAATCGGCCAGGTGATGGTGCGGTCGTTCCAGGGCAGCAGCCCGGCCAACCCCGACAGCATCATGGCCATCGTCAAGCACTTCGCCCTATACGGCGCAGTGGAAGGCGGGCGCGACTACAACACGGTCGATATGAGCCTGCCGAAAATGTACAACGACTACCTGCCGCCCTACCGCGCCGCGCTCGACGCCGGTGCTGGCGGGGTAATGGTGGCGTTGAACTCGATCAACGGTGTGCCGGCCACCTCCAACACCTGGCTGATGAACGACCTGCTGCGCAAGGAGTGGGGCTTCAAAGGCGTGACCATCAGCGACCACGGCGCCATCCAGGAACTGATCCGCCACGGCGTCGCCCGCGACGGCCGTGAAGCCGCCAAGCTGGCGATCAAGGCCGGCATCGACATGAGCATGAACGACACCCTGTACGGCGAAGAGCTGCCAGGCCTGCTGAAGTCCGGCGAAGTGACCCAGCGCGAACTTGACCAGGCGGTACGCGAAGTGCTCGGCGCCAAGTACGACATGGGCCTTTTCAAGGACCCCTACGTGCGCATCGGCAAAGCCGAAACCGACCTGAAGGACTATTACGGCAACGACCGCCTGCACCGCGAAGCTGCGCGTGACGTGGCACGCCGCAGCCTGGTGCTGCTGGAAAACCGCAACCAGACCCTGCCGCTGAAAAAGGCCGGCACCATCGCCCTGGTCGGCCCGCTGGCCGATGCCCCCATCGACATGATGGGCAGCTGGGCCGCCGACGGTAAACCGGTGCACTCGGTAACCGTGCGCGAAGGCCTGCGCCGCGCCGTGGAAGGCAAGGCCAAGCTGGTCTACGCCAAAGGCTCCAACGTCACGGGCGACAAGGCGATCCTCGATTACCTGAACTTCCTCAACTTCGATGCCCCGGAAATCGTCGACGACCCGCGCCCGCCTGCGGTGCTGATCGATGAAGCGGTCAAAGCGGCCAGGCAAGCCGATGTGGTGGTGGCAGTGGTCGGCGAGTCCCGCGGCATGTCCCACGAGTCGTCGAGCCGTACCACCCTGGAGATCCCGGCCAGCCAGCGCGAGCTGATCAAGGCCCTGAAGGCCACTGGCAAACCGCTGGTGCTGGTGCTGATGAACGGCCGGCCGCTGTCGATCAGCTGGGAGCGCGAGCAGGCCGACGCCATCCTCGAAACCTGGTTCGCCGGCACCGAAGGTGGTAATGCCATCGCCGACGTGCTGTTTGGTGACTACAACCCGTCCGGCAAGCTGGCCATCACCTTCCCGCGCTCGGTCGGGCAGATCCCGATGTACTACAACCACACCCGCATCGGTCGCCCGTTCACCCCTGGCAAACCAGGCAACTACACCTCGCAGTACTTTGAAGAGCCCAACGGCCCGCTGTACCCGTTCGGCTATGGCCTGAGCTACAGCAGCTTCGAGCTGTCGGGCCTGAAGCTGTCGAACAAGGACCTCAAGCGCGGCGACACACTGGAGGCCAAGGTGACGGTGGCGAACACCGGCAAGGTAGCCGGCGAGACCGTGGTGCAGCTGTACCTGCAGGACGTGTCGGCGTCGATGAGCCGCCCGGTCAAGGAACTCAAGAACTTCCAGAAGCTGATGCTCAAGCCGGGCGAGTCACGCACCTTGACCTTCCGCATCAGCGAGGACGACCTGAAGTTCTACAATGGCCAGCTGCAGCGGGTTGCCGAGCCAGGGGAATTCAATGTCCAGGTCGGGCTGGATTCCCAGGCGGTGCAGCAGCAGAGCTTCGAACTGCTGTAACTGAAAGGTCGCCTGTACCGGCCTTTTCGCGGGCTTGCCCGCGAAGAGGCAGGCCCCGATATCACAATCATCCGGATCCGCCCCGATGCCCTTTTCCTTTCGCGCCCTGCGTCTGGGGCTGATCACTCTGCTGATCGTGCTGGGTACCGCCCTCAGTGCTGGTTGGGCCATGCACCAGGCCAAGCGCCAGGCCATGGAAGACGACGCCCAGCGTGCCAGCCAGCAGTTGGGCCTGTACGCCAATACCCTGCACACCCTGATCGACCGCTACCGCGCCCTGCCCGCCGTGCTGGCGCTGGACCCGGAGCTGATCGCCGCCCTGCGTGGCCCGGCCAGCGAAGAGGTGCAGGACGCCCTGAACCGCAAGCTTGAACGCATCAACGGCGCCGCAAACTCCTCCACCCTCGAACTGCTCGACCGCACCGGCCTGGCCATCGCCGCCAGCAACTGGCGGCTGCCCAGCAGCTATGTCGGCTCCAACTACGGCTTCAGGCCCTATTTCAAGCAAACCCGCAGCCAGGGCAGTGGCCGCTTCTACGCCGTGGGCGTGACCAGTGGCGTGCCGGGCTACTTCCTCGCCAGCGCGGTGAACGACGAGCATGGCCGCTTCCTCGGTGCCATGGTGGTGAAGCTGGAGTTCCCGGAACTTGAACGCGAGTGGCGCCAGGGCAGCGACATCCTGCTGGTGAGCGATGCCCGCGGCATCACCTTCATCGCCAACCAGGACGGCTGGCGCTACCGCGAGCTGCAGCCGCTCAGTGGTGCCGACCGTGCCGAGCTTGCCGAAACCCGCCAGTACGACAAACAACCGCTGGTGCCGTTGCAGCATCAGGTGCTGACGCGCTTTGCCGCCAACAGCACCCTGAGCCGCGTGCAAGGCCCTGAGGGCAGCGCCGAATACTTGTGGGAAAGCCTGCCACTGGAAGGCGAAAACTGGACTTTGCACCTGCTGCGCAAACCGCAGGTCACTGCCGACGGCCGCAATGCCGCCTTGGGCGCCGCCGCCGTTTGGCTGAGCCTGGTGTTCGCCGCCCTGTTCGTCAGCCAGCGCCTGCGCCTGGCCCGTCTGCGCCAGCGCAGCCGCGAAGAGCTCAAGCGCCAGGTCGAGGAACGCACTCGCGAACTGCGCACGGCTCAAGAAGGCCTGGTGCAATCAGCCAAGCTGGCGGCGCTCGGGCAGATGTCGGCAGCCATGGCTCACGAAATCAACCAGCCGCTGACCACCCAGCGCATGCAACTGGAAACCCTGCGCCTGCTGCTCGACCATGGCCGCCATGACGAGGCGCGCCAGGCCCTGGAGCCGCTGGAGCAGATGCTGACGCGCATGGCCGCGCTCACCAGCCACCTGAAAACCTTTGCCCGCAACAGCCCGGTCGGCCTGCGCGAGCGCCTCGACCTGGCCACCGTGGTCGACCAGGCCCTGCACCTGCTGGAAACCCGCATTCGCAGCGAAGAGGTAGAGGTGGCCCTGTACCTGGCGCGCCCGGCCTGGGTACGCGGCGATGCCATTCGCCTGGAACAGGTGCTGATCAACCTGTTGCGCAATGCTCTCGACGCCATGGCCGACAAGCGCTACAAACGCCTGGAGGTGCGCATCGAACCCGAGGGCGAGCGGTGGCGCCTGAGCGTGCTGGACTCGGGGGGCGGCATTGCCGAGGGCGACCTGGCCAGAGTCTTCGACCCGTTCTTCACCACCAAGCCGGTGGGCGAAGGCCTGGGCCTGGGGCTGGCCATTTCCTACGGTATCGTCCACGAGGCCGGTGGCCAGCTGCAGGTCGAAAACCTGCCCGGTGGTGCACGCCTGAGCCTTACCCTGCCCCGTGACCTGGAGCCTGTATGTTGAATTCAGTGATCGTCGTCGATGATGAACCCAGTATCCGCAGTGCGGTCGAGCAATGGCTGAGCCTGTCCGGCTTCAGCGTGCAACTGTTCGCGCGCGCCGAAGAGTGCCTGGCCCACCTGCCGCAGCACTTTCCCGGGGTCATCATCAGCGATGTGCGCATGCCGGGCATGGATGGCCTGCAATTGCTCGAACGCCTGCAGGCGGACGACCCCGACTTGCCCGTCATCTTGTTGACTGGCCACGGCGACGTGCCCATGGCAGTGGAAGCCATGCGCAGCGGTGCCTACGACCTTCTCGAAAAGCCCTTCACCCCGCAGCACTTGCTGGGCAGCCTGCGCCGGGCCCTGGAAAAGCGCCAGCTGGTGCTGGAAAACCGCCGGCTGCACGAACAGGCAGACCTCAAGTCACGCCTGGAAGGCACCCTGCTGGGCATGTCGCAGGGCCTGCAACAGCTGCGCCGACAAGTACTGGAGCTGGCCAGCCTGCCGGTCAATGTGCTGATCCGTGGCGAAACCGGCAGTGGCAAGGAGCGCGTGGCCCGCTGCCTGCACGATTTTGGCCCTCGCGCCGGTAAACCCTTCGTCGCACTCAACTGCGCGGCCATTCCCGAGTCGCTGTTCGAGGCCGAGCTGTTTGGCCACGAAAGCGGCGCCTTTACCGGCGCCCAGGGCAAGCGCATCGGCAAGCTGGAGTACGCCAACGGTGGTACGGTGTTTCTCGACGAAATCGAGAGCATGCCGCTGGCGCAGCAGGCCAAGCTGTTACGCGTGATCCAGGAGCAGAAGCTGGAGCGCCTGGGTGCCAACCAGAGCATCAGCGTCGACCTGCGTGTCATTGCCGCGACCAAGCCCGACCTGCTCGAAGAGGCCCGCGCCGGGCGCTTTCGCGAAGACCTTGCCTATCGCCTGAATGTGGCCGAGTTGCGCCTGGCGCCGCTGCGTGAGCGGCGTGAAGACATTCCTCTGCTGTTCGAGCACTTTGCCCGCGCTGCAGGCGAAAAGCTGGGCCGTGCCGCCCCGCTGCTGTCGGGTGGACAACTGGCTCAGCTGCTGTCCCATGACTGGCCGGGCAACGTACGTGAACTGGCCAATGCGGCGGAACGCCATGCGCTGGGGCTGAGTTCGCCGAACATCGAAGTGGCACCTGCCGGGCAGTCGCTGGGCGAACAGATGGAAGCGTTCGAGGCGCAATGCCTGCGCGCAGCCTTGCGCCAGCATGGGGGCGAGATCAAGTCGGTGATGGAGGCGTTGCAGTTGCCGCGGCGTACGCTTAACGAAAAGATGCAGCGGCATGGGCTGGTGCGCGAGGATTTTGTCGGGCGCGAATGAGCGGATTTCCGCTTACCTGCAATCGCTGATAGGCAAAAATCCGCTTATTTCAGAACGATCATGGGGCTGCTTCGCAGCCCATCGCGACGCAAGGCCGCGCCTACAGGTCAGTTACCACTGCGGTTTTGCCCTCAAATGAATCAGCCTGCACCCATTTGGCACACCTTCTGCAATTGCCTTGGCAAGCTGCGCCACGGCGCGCTCCACAAAAACAACGAGAAGGTATCCCTGATGGATAACGCCACCTCCCTGCCCGCTGGGGCGGCCACTGCGCCCGCCGCAGAAAAAACCACCGCCAGCCGTTTGAAGTCGATCTTCAGCGGGTCCATCGGCAACATGGTCGAATGGTACGACTGGTACGTCTACGCCGCATTCTCGCTGTACTTCGCCAAGGCCTTTTTCCCGGCCGGTGACTCCACCGCACAATTGCTCAATACCGCCGCGATCTTCGCCGTGGGCTTCCTCATGCGCCCGATCGGTGGCTGGCTGATGGGCCTGTACGCCGACCGCAAAGGCCGCAAGGCCGCGCTGATGGCCTCGGTACTGCTGATGTGCGCCGGCTCGCTGGTCATCGCCCTGACCCCGGGCTACGAAACCATCGGCGTCGCCGCACCGGTCCTGCTGGTCGTCGCACGCCTGCTGCAAGGCTTGTCGGTGGGTGGCGAATACGGCACCTCGGCCACCTACCTCAGCGAAATGGCCAGCAAGGAACGCCGTGGCTTCTTCTCCAGCTTCCAGTACGTGACCCTGATCTCCGGCCAGCTCATCGCCCTGGCGGTACTGATTGTCCTGCAGCAGACCCTGACCACAGAGCAGCTGTATGCCTGGGGCTGGCGCGTGCCGTTCGTGATCGGTGCACTGTGCGCAGTGGTGGCCCTGTACCTGCGTCGCGGCATGGAAGAAACCGCCTCGTTCACCAAGAAGGAAAAGGCCAAGGAAAGCCTGATGCGCACCCTGCTGCGCCACCCCAAGGAACTGATGACCGTGGTCGGCCTGACCATGGGCGGCACCCTGGCCTTCTATACCTACACCACCTACATGCAGAAGTACCTGGTCAACACCGTGGGGATGAGCATCAGCGACTCGACCACCATCTCGGCCGCTACACTGTTCCTGTTCATGTGCCTGCAGCCGGTGATCGGTGGCCTGTCGGACAAGATCGGCCGACGTCCGATCCTGATCGCCTTCGGTGTGCTCGGCACTCTGTTCACCGTACCGATCCTCAGCACCCTGCACACCATCCAGACCTGGTGGGGCGCATTCTTCCTGATCATGGCGGCGCTGATCATCGTCAGCGGCTACACCTCGATCAATGCCGTGGTCAAGGCAGAGCTGTTCCCAACGGAAATTCGCGCCCTGGGCGTTGGCCTGCCGTACGCCCTGACCGTGTCGATCTTCGGCGGCACCGCCGAGTACGTGGCCTTGTGGTTCAAGAGCGCAGGCATGGAAAGCGGCTTCTACTGGTATGTCACCGCCTGTATCGCCTGCTCGCTGCTGGTTTACGCGACCATGAAGGACACCAAGCAACACTCGCGGATTACTACTGACTGACGCTGGTTGGCAACACTGAAAGGGGGCGCTCCATTACATGGGCGCCCCCTTTTTCATGACGCACGACAACCTGTGAGCCGATTAGCGGCATTATTCGGCTCACAGGTTGAGCCGAATAGCGCTATTATTCGGCTCACCCAATGAGCCGAATAGCTGGCTTATTCGGCTCACAGGACGGATCGGCACAATCATGAACAGCCCTTTGTGGATCTGGCAGCAACCAGCCTGGCCCCAATTTACCTGGCAAAACGAAGCCATTGCCCCGCTCCTGCGCAACTGCATCAGCATGCAAGGTCGTCTGCTGGGCAAGATCGGCAGCATCGATGGGCTCAGCGAGTGCCAGAACATGCTGGATACGCTGCTGCAGAACATCGTCACCTCCTCGGCAATCGAAGGTGAACAGCTGAATGTGGGCTCGGTGCGCTCTTCTCTTGCCCGTCGGCTGGGCATGGATGAACCGGGAGCTACCAGTGCCCGCAGTGAAGGGCTGGCGGAACTGATGCTGGATGCAACACAAGGGTATGACCGACCACTGACCCTGCAACGCCTGTTCACTTGGCACCAGTGGCTATTCCCGGAAGTACAAGGCGCCTTGAGCAAGGCGGTACTGGTCGGCCGGTTACGTGATGAAGTGCCCATGCAGGTGATCTCCGGCCGTCTCGACAAGCCCACCGTGCATTTCCAGGCACCACCGCGCGAGGGTCTTGAAACACAGCTCGCGGCGTTTCTCGACTGGTTTGCCAACAGCCTCGATATCGCTGGTCTGGATCCGCTGTTACGCGCCGGTATTGCGCACTTCTGGTTTGTCACGCTGCACCCGTTCGATGATGGCAATGGTCGGCTGACCCGGGCGATCACCGACCTGGCGCTGGCCCAAGCTGAGCGCCAGGCCATTCGCTTCTATGCCATGTCCGCCAGCATCCTCGAGGACAGGGCCGGCTATTACCAGGTCCTGGAGAGCAGCCAGAAAGGCGACCTGGATATCACCCGCTGGTTGTCCTGGTTCCTTGCCACATTGCTGCGCAGCCTCGAACAGGCACTGGCAAACATAGACCGGATACTGGCCAAGGCCAGGTTCTGGCAGGCGCATCGCGCAGATGGCTTGCTGCCTGAACAGGTCAAGGTGCTCAACAGGTTGCTTGATGGCGGCCCCCGCGGTTTCGAGAAGGGCATCAGCGCCACGCAGTACCAGGCAGTGGCGAAGGTTTCCAAGGCCACTGCGACCCGCCACCTTACCGACCTGCTCGACAAGGCTTGCCTGGTTCGCCTGCCAGGCGGGGGCCGCAGTACCCGCTATCGCATCAACACTCAGGACATCTCCAACGCCTGACGCGGCTCACGGCGCTGGTACCAGGTGGCCATCAGCACGAGCACCAGCAGCACCCCGCCCAGCACGGCCGACGAACCGATTGTGCCGAAGTCCAGGCCGCCCTTTTCATGTGGCTTGGTGAGGAAGTCGCCCAAGGTGGCGCCAAACGGGCGGGTGAGCACGAACGCCACCCAGAACAACACCACGCCGGGGATGCGCGTCCAGTAACGGGCCACGACCACCAATGCGATGGCGCTGCCGATCATGACCCAGAACGCCAAGGTGATTTACGGGAGTTTGTTCATTGTTTTGCCGCTCCAGTTTGAGGTGCGGCGATGGTGCTGAGCAGCGTCTGAAAAATCGGTTGGCGATGTATGAAAAAAGCGTGGAGCGGACTTTGAAACAAGATAATTCGCTGTTAACGCCCCATTAATTCCCGACCTTCAAGCTGCAATGGCTGACAAAACGACGACGCGAGGGCTTGCGGCTACTGACTGACACCGCTGCCTGACCCACGCGAAGCCTGCCCAAACACATCGATTTACTCGATTTTTAAACGCTATTTTTTGCGCTTTTTAATCAAATAAATCGGCGTAGGATTAAACCCATAGAAACAAACAACTTCTCGAACCCCGGAGCAACGACCATGAAAAACAAACTGATCCTCACCCTGGCCCTCTCGGTTTTCGCAGCTGGCGCCTTCGCCGAAGATGGCTTCGACCGTACCAGCGCTCACACCTTTGCTGCGGCTCAAACCCAGTCCGCCAGCTACGCTGAAGACGGCTTTGACCGCACCGGAGGCCAACGTTTCGCTGAAGACGGTTTCGACCGCACCAACGGCCAGCGCTTTGCTGAAGACGGCTTCGACCGCACCGGCGGCCAGCGCTTTGCTGAAGACGGCTTCGACCGCACCGGCGGCCAGCGCTTTGCTGAAGACGGCTTCGACCGCACCAACGCCCACCGCATCAGCTGATACCTGATGCGAGCACCCAGCCCGGCTTCGGCCGGGCTTGATCATTTGCAGGCGAGCACAGGCTTGGCACACTAGGCACCTTGTCCACCAGGAGGTAGGGCCAACAAGCCCAGCACAGATGTATTACTACGAACCTGCCAAAGGCCACGGCCTGCCCCACGACCCGTTCAACGCCATCGTCGGCCCCCGCCCTATCGGCTGGATTTCCTCGCATGACCGCGAAGGCCGCCTGAACCTGGCGCCCTACAGCTTCTTCAACGCCTTCAACTACATCCCGCCGATCATCGGTTTCTGCAGCGTCGGGCGCAAAGACAGCCTGAACAACATCGAGCAGACCGGCGAATTCGTCTGGAACCTGGCCACCCGCCCACTGGCCGAGCAGATGAACCAGAGCTGCGCGCCGGTTGCTGCCCAGGTGAGCGAGTTCGAGTTGAGCGGCCTTACCGCCACGCCGTCGAGCATCGTCAGCGTGCCCCGCGTAGGCGAAACCCCGGTGGCGTTCGAGTGCAAGGTCAGCCAGATCGTCCAGCTCAAGCGGGCCGACCAGGCACTGGTGCCCAGCTGGCTGATCCTCGGTGAGGTGGTTGCGGTGCACATTGCCGAGCACCTGCTGAAAAACGGCATCTATGATACCGCTGCCGCCGAACCGATCCTGCGTGGCGGTGGCCCGGCGGACTATTTCGAACTGGGCAACCTGTTCAAGATGGGCCGCCCGCCGGCCTGATCACCAGATCAGTTCACCCTCTTCGCTGACGCCTTGCAGGCGCTGCAGCTCGGCCGTGGCCGCTTCGTCGGCGGCCACGGCGCCCTTGAACACCTGCCCGTCCAGGACCTTGTGAAAGCGCGGCGCGCCGCCCATGGCCAAGGCCTTGACCGCAATGGCCGCGTTGTAGCCGCCACCTTCCACCGGCACCATCGCCGATACCGCTTCGAAATGAGTGAATTCCCTACGTGCCATGTTGCTATCCGCGTGGTTGAACAAGGGCGCTACTTTACCTCATCCACCCTCAATCGAAGGTGTGCAAGTCCAGGCTGCTGACCACCTGTGCCTGCACCAGCTCGCCAAACACATCCAGTGTCGGCGAAGCAAAGTAGCCACTCATCGCCTGCTGATCCTGCCAGCTGCCACTGAGCAACCACAGGTCGGCATCGGCCTGGGAGCGCTGTACCGTGAAGCTCAGGCAGCCCGGCGCACGCAGCGAGGGCTCGAGCAGGTCGCGCAGGCGCGCGCCCAGTTCTGCCGAGCGCCCGCTGCTGGCACGGATGAAAGCAAGATGGGTGACCGGTTGTTTTAGGGTCATTGCACAATCTCCTTGAAGCAGGCGGACGAAAAAGCCAGGCTGCCAAGGTTAGGGGCTCACCCGCGCGCCGCGTTAGGCCATTACTGCTCGCCGATTGCCTGATCCTGCTGCGCGGCAGGATCAGGCAAGCGACGTGCAGCTTTCGACTAGCGCCCCTCTTTGCCCAAACCTATGCTGCGTCGGTCAGCAGAGGAAAGCCATCATGACCACCGTCACGTCCATCGACCCGACCCTGGAACTGCAGCGCCTGGAACTGGCCGAGCTGATCCGCCGCCATGCCGGCGACCCCCATGGTCCCGCATCGGCCATCGATGACCTGTATCTGGTGCGCTACACCGAGAACGTGCGCTCGGTGCCGACCCTGGCGCAACCGGCGCTGTGCATCCTTGCCCAGGGCAGCAAAAGCCTGTTCCTTGGTGACGAGCAGTACGCCTACGACCCCCTGCACTACATGGTGGTGTCGGTGACCTTGCCGCTGAGCGGGGTGAGGCTCGACGCCAGCCCGGAAAACCCCAGCCTGGGCCTGCGCATGGACCTGGACCCGGCCGAGATCAGCCAGCTGATCGCCGAGAGCGGGCCGATGCTGGTACCCAACCGGCCTTCAGGCCGTGGTTTGTATGTGGAAAGGACCGATGCCGCATTGCTCGACGCCTTGCTGCGGCTGCTACGCCTGCTGGATACCCCGCGCGACATCGCCATGCTCGCGCCACTGTTCCGCCGCGAGATTCTCTATCGCCTGCTGCGTGGGCCGCAGGGTTGCCGGCTGTATGAAATTGCCTTGGCCAACAGCCAGACTCACCGGGTGTGCCAGGCCATTACCTGGCTCAACAACAACTACCAGTTGCCCCTGCGCATCGAGGACCTGGCCCGGGAGGTCAACCTCAGCACTTCGACCTTGCACCATCGCTTCAAGGCCGTGACGTCGATGAGCCCGTTGCAGTACCAGAAGCAGCTGCGCCTGCAGGAGGCGCGGCGGTTGATGCTCAACGACGGGCTAGAGGCGGCGGTGGCAGCCTACAGGGTGGGGTATGAAAGCCCGTCGCAGTTCAGCCGTGAATACAGCCGGCTGTATGGCGCACCACCGATTCGGGATGTGGCGCGGCTGCGGGCTACTGCTGGCTGAGTCCTGTTTTTCCTGTACCGGCCTCTTCGCGGGCTTGCCCGCGAAAGGGCCAGTACAGGCAATAGCTTGACTTCAACCCGCCACGGTTTCCTGCCACTGATTCTGGTCAACCTGGATCAAGGTCGGCCCCTTGCGCTCCACCGCCTGCCCCAGCGCCGCCTGCAGCTGCTTCACGTCGGTCACATGCTCCGCCGCAGCCCCCAGCGCCCGCGCCACGCCGATGAAGTCCGGGGTATGGATATCTACCCCGACCGGCTCGATCGCCCGGTTGACCATGTACTTCTTGATCTCCTCGTACCCCTGGTTATTCCACAGCAGCACGATCAGCGGCACCTGCGCCTCCACCGCACTGGCCAGCTCCGGCAGGGTGAACTGCAAGCCGCCGTCACCAATCAGGCACACCGCAGGCGCGCGCTGGCCGATTTGCTCCGCACTCCCCAACCACGCGCCCATGGCCGCAGGCAGCGCATAACCCAGGGTGCCGTAGCCGGTTGAGGCATTGAACCAGCGACGTGGCTGGTGCATGTCCAGGGTCAGGTTGCCGGTGTACACCGGCTGGGTCGAATCGCCCACCAGCACGGCATTGGGCAGTCGCTCCAGGATCGCGCTCAGCAGACGCGTCTGGCTCAGGGTTGGCTGGTCCCAACCTGCCGCCAGTGTCTGGCGCAGGTTGGACACGCGAGCCACACCCCAGGTGCTTTCGCGCACAGGTTGCGGCTGGGCCTGCAAGGCAGCGAGCAATGCCTCGGCGGCCAGCTCGGCATCGGCTACCAGCGCCAGCTCCGGCAGGTAGTTACGCACGGTCTGGTCCGGATCGATATCGATGCGCAGCAGGCTACCCGGGATCTCGAAGCCACCCTTGAAGGTCACGTCATAATCGGTTTCAGCCAGTTCGGTACCGATCGCCAGCACCACGTCCGCTTCAGCCACCAGCTCTCGAGTAGCCGGCAGTGACTGGGTCGAACCGATCTGCAGCGGGTGGCTGGCCGGCAGCAAACCCTTGGCATTGATGGTCAGCGCCACCGGGGCCTGAAGGTGTTCGGCCAGGCGCGCCAGCGCAGCACCCGCGGCCAACGCGCCACCGCCCGCCAGGATCAACGGCCGCTTGGCACCTGCCAGGCGCTCGGCCATCTGTGCCACGGCCTGCGGCGCTGCCCCTGCCCGGCTACCACGCACCGGGCGGCCCGGCAGCAGGAAGTCGGCCGGTTCGACCAGCACGTCCAGCGGGATTTCGATATGCACCGGGCGTGGCCGGGCGCTCTCGAACACGGCAAATGCCCGCGCCAGCACCTGCGGCAGGTCTGCAGCACTCATCAAGGTGTGAGAAAACGCGGCCACTCCCGACACCAGCGCCGACTGGTTGGGCAGTTCGTGCAGCTTGCCGCGGCCACCGCCCAGCTGATCACGGGACTGCACACTGGAAATCACCAGCATCGGGATCGAGTCGGCATACGCCTGGCCCATGGCAGTGGTGATATTGGTCATGCCAGGGCCGGTAATGATGAAGCAAACCCCAGGTTTGCCACGGGTGCGCGCATAGCCGTCAGCCATGAACCCTGCACCCTGCTCATGGCGCGGGGTGATGTGGCGAATGGACGAGCCCGCCAGGCCACGGTAGAGCTCAACGGTATGTACACCGGGAATGCCGAAGACATGGTCGACGCCATAGCCTTCAAGGAGATTGACCAGTACTTCGCCGCAGGTTGCCATCGGGTTTCACCATGAATCTTGTTGGAGTATGCCCTTATTGGACCCAAGCCACGGCTATCGCCACAATGCAAAAAAACACATACTAGCCATGTCCTGTCATCATGGCTTAGTGCGATGAAACGCCTCCCGCCCCTGCCCGCCCTGCACACCTTTCTGGTCACCGCCCAGCACTGCAACTTCACCCGTGCAGGGCAACAGCTGCACATCACCCAAGGCGCCGTCAGCCGCCAGATCGCCGCCCTCGAAGAGCACCTGGGTTATGCCCTGTTCCAGCGCCAGGCCCGCGGGCTTAGCCTGACCCGTGAAGGGCAGGACTGGCTGCCTCGGGTGCAGCAGGTGTTCGCGCTCATCGAGCAAGGCGTGCGTGAAGTGGGTGGGCGCAGCACGACCTTGCAGCTCAAGGCCCCGACGTGCGTGATGCGCTGGCTGCTACCGCGCCTGATGGAATGGCAGGCACTGCGCCCGGATGTACCGGTGGAATTGACCACCACGGTGCAGCATGGGGTGGATTTTCGTCGCGAGGGCTTCGATGCGGCGGTGGTCTACGGCGATGCGCCGAACCACGGGCTGCAGGTGCGCAAGCTGTTCGATGAACAACTTACGCCAGTGTGCGCCCCCTCGCTGCGTGAGGGGCCGATACCGTTGCGCCAGGTGGAAGACCTGGCGCGACACATGCTACTGCACCCCTCGCGGGATGAACATGACTGGCAATTGTGGCTACAGGCCGCTGGGGTGACGTTGGCCACTCATGGGCCGAAGCAGCATTTCGAGACACTGGACATGGCGATGGCCATGGCCTCGCAGGGGACAGGCGTGGCCATCGGCGACTGGTCGCTGATTGGCGATGACTTGCGCGGGGGGCGGCTGTGCATGCCGTTTGCGCTGAAGGTGGTGACCGGGAAAGGGTATTACCTGGTGAGCCAGGCCAGAAGCTTGCCGCCGGGGTTGGTGGAGTTACTGGACTGGCTGGAGAGCCAGGCTAGCCAATAAGGGTCTCTTCGCGGGCGCGCCCGCGAAGCAGGCGACTCAATACCCGACGGTAAACCGCTGCCGCGAATGCGCCGGCTTTTCCAGCTCGTCGAGCATGGCAATCGCATAGTCGGCAAAGGTGATCCAGCTTTTGCCATCCGCACCGATCAGCAGATGATCCTTGCCCACTTTGTAGCGCCCGCTGCGCTCACCTTCAACAAACTCCGCCGACGGCGAGAGGAAGGTCCAGTCCAGGTTCGGGTCGCGCTGCAACGCTTCCAGAAAACGTACCCCGGCCGTGGCCTCGGCCTTGTAGGCTTCCGGGAAGTCCGGGCTATCGATCACCCGATGCCCCGACGGCAGCAACAAGCTGCCGGCACCCCCCACCACCAGCAGGCGCTTTACCCCGGCCCGCTTGACCGGCTCGATGATGGCATGCGGCTCGATGGTCGAGAAATGCGCCGCGCTCACCACTACGTCCACACCCGTTACCGCCGCTTGCAGGGCGGCACTGTCCTTGGCATCCAGCGCCTTGACGGTCACCCCTTCACGCCCCTGCAGTGGCGAAGGGTCGCGGGCGATGGCCAGCACACTGTGGCCACGGCGCAGGGCTTCTTCCAGCAACTGGCTACCAGCGCGGCCAGTGGCACCGATGATTGCGATCTTGCTCATGGGAACACTCTCCATCAATTGAACGGAATTACCACTTCATCTCGCCCTTGGCGACCTTGGCCCCGAGCTCCAGCGAGCTTTCATCGGCCAGGCCCGGGTAACGCTGCTTCATGGCCTCGATCAGCGCGTTGGCGTCTTTCGCCTTGGCGGTTTCAGCATCGAACCCACGAATGTAGTCTGCAGTGAAGCGAACAGCTTTCAGTGAACGGCTGCTGTCTCCCAGGTAGTGCCCAGGGATGACCGTGCGTGGCCCCAGCGCTTCGATATGCGCCAATGTGCCAAGCCAGTCGGCGTGCGACTTGGCCGATTGAGTATCGGCCATCCACACATGAATGTTCTCGGCCACCACCACGCCACCCACCACCGCCTTGATTGACGGGATCCACACGAAGCTGCGGTCTGGCTGCGGGCCGTCCAGGCCAACCACGTCGAGGGCTTGCCCTTCCAGAGTCAGGCGCTGGCCTTCGAGCACATGCGGCACCACCAGTCGCGCCGGTTTGTCTGCCCCCATCTGCGGCCCCCAGTACGCCAGCTTGGCATCCATGGTCTGGCGAATATGCGCAACCGTGGCGGCAGAGGCCAGCACCTTGGCGTCGGGGAAGGCCTGGGTCAGGGTGTCCAGGCCAAAGTAATAGTCCGGGTCGCCGTGACTGATGTAGATGGTGGTCAGGTGTTTGCCGCCAGCCTGCAGGCGCTGCACCAGTTGCTGGGCTTGGGCCTTGCCGAACTGGGCATCGACCAGCACGGCATCGTGCTCGCCACTGACAATCACCGAGCTGACCGGGAAAATGGCCGCGTACCCGGGGTTGTAGACGTCCAGTTGCAACGGTTCGGCAGCCAGCGCCGGGCCGGCCAGAGTCACGCAGGCCAGTAGCAGGCCACGCAGGGGGGTGAACAGGGACATGGGCAAGGCCTTCAGTTGAACGATGCCCAACAGCTTAGTTGCCCGATCCGTCGCAAAAAATGCGATGCTCGAACATAGTTTGTTTCTAAAACCGGGCAAATCATGGACCGTCTCAACGCCATGCGCGTTTTCGTCACCGTCGTCGACCTGGGCAGCCAGTCAGCAGCGGCAGACCATCTGCAGCTGTCTCGCCCCGTGGTGTCGCGTTACCTGGCAGAGCTGGAGGACTGGGTTGGCGCGCGGCTCATGCAGCGCACCACTCGCAAACTCAGCCTCACCGCAGCCGGCCAGGAAACCCTGCCCCGCTGCCGGCAACTGCTGGAACTGGCCGGCGACCTGCAGGCCGCAGTGCAGCAGCCGGATGACGCGCCAAAAGGCGCGCTGCGCATCAGCGTCAGCACCTCGTTCGGCCAGGCACAGCTGGTGGACGCGGTGGCTGCCTATGTGCGGCGCTATCCTGGGGTGAAGGTGGAACTGCAAATGCTCGATCGCACCGTCAACCTGGTGGATGAGCGCATCGACTTGGCCATCCGCACCAGCAACGAGCTGGACCCCAACCTGATCGCCCGGCGCCTGAGCGTGTGCCGCTCGGTGGTGTGCGCGTCCCCGGCCTACCTGAGCGAGCACGGCGTGCCGCAACGGGTCGAGGACCTGAGCCGGCACAACTGCCTGACCCATGCCTATTTCGGCCATAGCCTTTGGCATTTCAAGGTAGCCGGCCAGCCGGTCGCCGTGCCGGTCGCGGGAAACATCAGCGCCAACGAAGCGATGACATTGCAGAAGGCGGCACTGGCCGGCGCTGGCATCGCCATGCTGCCGAGCTACCAGACCGCCGACGCCCTGCGCAGGGGCGAACTGGTGCGCCTGCTGCCCGAAGCGCAGCCGCGTACACTGAACCTGAATGCGGTTTATACGTCGCGCAAGCACATGCCGGCGACCTTGCGCAGCATGCTGGACTTTCTGGTGCAGCGGTTCAAGGACGAACCGGAGTGGGATCGGCATCTGTGACGCTTGAATTGGCCTAAGCTGGAAGGTATCACCTAGCGCTGTAACAGGAGGTGAGTACCATGGGCATCAAGTCCAGAAGAGTCGCCCTCGTCATGGCCCTGACGGCCGTCGCAGGGCTGTACGGTTCTGCCTGCTGGCGCGCCGAGCTGCTACGCAGCCAGCCCAGCGCCGCAGCCAGCTGCGAGCAGGCACATTGCGTGCCTCACACTGCAACCTTGAGCGCCGTCCGTTGAGTTGACGGCGCCCTGCCGGTCACTCTTCGACGCTCATGTATTCCTTGGCCCAGCGGATGTAATCCTCGGGCTGGGTGTAGGTGTGCGAGAGTTCGGTGGCGCTCAGGTTTTCCGACTTGTTCTGCTTGCCACGCTGCAAGCGCAGGCAATCGTAAGTGGCCTTGATCGCAGCGAAGTAGGCGCCATGGCCGTCGACTGCGATACGCACACCCAGGCGCGCCAGGCGTTCATCGTCATGCAGGTTGGGGTTGCCATAGGTGACCAGCATCAGCGGCACCGTCAGGTGCTCGGCAATCTGCTCGAGCTGCTCGAAGTCCTTCACGCCCACCATGCAGATGCCATCGGCACCGGCCTTCTGGTAGCTCTGGGTGCGCACGATGATTTCTTCGGTGGTGAGCACGCCAGCGTTGGTGCGGGCGATGATCGACAACGACGAATCGACCCGTGCCTCCAGCGCCGCACGAATCTTGCCAACGCCTTCCTCGACCGGGATCAGGTCAGTGGACTTGCGCCCGAACTGGGCAGGCAGCAAGGTGTCCTCGATGGTCAGCCCGGCCACGCCGGCGCGCTCCAGTTCGATCACCGTGCGCATCACGTTCAGCGCGTTGCCGTAGCCGTGGTCGGCATCAGCCAGCACGGGCAATTGCGCTACCCGGCCAATACGGGTGGCCTGCTCGACGAACTCGCTGAGGGTAATCAGGGCGAAGTCCGGCGCGGCCAGTACCTGCAACGAAGCGACAGACCCCCCCAGGATGCCGACCTCGAAGCCCAGGTCTGCGGCAATGCGTGCCGACATCGGGTCGAACACCGATGCCGTGTGGTAACAGGAACCTGAAGCGAGCAGTTCGCGGAAGGCAAAACGCAGATCTTGATGGGAAGCCTTGGGCATGATCACTCCGCAAATAAGTTGAAATTTGAACGGTAACTACCGACCCCTGTAATCGGGTCTACCTGACCTGTTCCAACCGTCGCCATCTGGGCGGTCATGCTCGACATGCAGGCAGAGGAATAAAAGGTGTGGGAGACAGCGGGCTGAAAAACCTGCGGCATATTGTTGCACCAAGCTGGTGCAAGCCCCGGATTTCAGCCCCTGTGGCATACCAACGATATCACGCAGCCATGCTGCACTGGATGAATGCGCCAATGCCGATTCGGCATAGGGGATGCAGATAGTACATAGGAAGCTACCTAACTCAGGTTACAATCCGACTTGCCCGCGAAGAGGCCGCCACAGACAAACAAGGTATTCCCGTGACCGCCGCCCTGCCCCCCACCACACTGCGCAATGTGCTGACCGCCCTGATGCTGGCGATCTTCCTTGGCGCACTGGACCAGACCATCGTCGCCGTTTCGCTGCCCGCGATCTCGGCTCAGTTCAACGATGTCGGCCTGCTGGCGTGGGTCATCTCCGGCTACATGGTGGCCATGACCGTGGCCGTGCCGATTTACGGCAAGCTGGGTGACCTCTACGGGCGGCGGCGGATGATCCTGACCGGCATCAGCCTGTTCACCCTGGCCTCGATCGCCTGCGCCCTGGCCCAGGACATGCAGCAACTGGTGCTGGCCCGGGTACTGCAGGGCATTGGCGCGGGCGGCATGGTTTCGGTCAGCCAGGCAATCATCGGCGACTTCGTGCCCCCGCGTGAACGCGGCCGCTACCAGGGCTATTTCAGCAGCATGTATGCAGTGGCGAGTGTCGCCGGGCCGGTGCTGGGAGGATGGTTGACCGAGTACCTGTCATGGCGCTGGGTGTTCTGGATCAACCTGCCGCTGGGGCTGGTTGCCTTGTGGGCGATCCACCGGGCCCTGGGCGGCATGCCGGCGCAGCGCCGCGAGGCACAGGTGGACTACCTCGGCGCCGTGCTGCTGATCCTCGGCCTGGGCAGCCTGTTACTGGGCATCACCCTGGTCGGCCAGGGCCACGCCTGGGTTGACCCGGCCGTAGTGGCCCTGTTCGCCTGCGCCGTGCTTGGCCTGGCGCTGTTCATCGTTCATGAGCGCCGCTGCCCGGAGCCGCTGCTGCCCTTGGGCCTGTTCGGCAACCGGGTGGCGGTGCTGTGCTGGGGCGTGATCTTTTTCGCCAGCTTCCAGTCGATTTCGCTGACCATGCTCATGCCGTTGCGCTACCAGGGCATCACCGGCGCCGGTGCCGACAGCGCCGCCCTGCACCTGCTGCCACTGGCGATGGGGCTGCCCCTGGGCGCCTTCACCGGCGGGCGCATGACCAGCCGCACCGGGCGCTACAAGCCGCAGATTCTGGCGGGCGCACTGCTGATGCCAGTGGCCATTTTTGCCATGGCGCTGACCCCGCCGCAGTCTGGGTGGCTCAGTGCATTGTTCATGCTGCTGACCGGCATTGCCTGCGGGTTGCAGTTCCCGACATCGCTGGTGGGCACGCAAAGCGCGGTGGACAGCAAGGACATCGGGGTGGCCACCAGCACCACCAACCTGTTCCGTTCGCTGGGCGGGGCGATGGGCGTGGCCTGCATGTCCAGCCTGCTGCTGGCGCTGCTGCACCAAGGCGGGTTCGAAATGCTGGGGAATCCATTGCTGGGGAGCCTGAAGGCCGGGGAGGTGGACCTGGTGACGCAGGGCCGGTTGACGGAGACGTTCCGGCATTTGCTGATGGGGAGTGCACTGGTTGCGGTGCTGGGGGTGTTTGCGGCATTTGCGCTGCCCGACCGGCAATTACGCGGCCGCTGAAGGGTGCGCTGTTCCTGTGCTTCGTTCAGGGCACCCCGGAAGTATTAATCCTCTGTTAATACAGACGGGAAACACTCCCTCACAATCCTTAACAAAGTGTCATTTGCGCAGCGCCGGGCTCAAGCGCAGCATATCCAGCCCGGTGTCGACCCATTTTTCGACATCACCCAACAGATCGACACTGTCCGGCAGCAACAACCAGCGCCCGATCAGGCCATCGACATAGGCAAACATGGCCACCGCCGCGCGCTCCACGTCCAGCTCGCCAGGCAACTGGCCCCGGCGAACCGCATTGGCCAACGCCAGGGCAATGCCCTTGTGGCAATCCAGCACTGCGCCCTGGCGCTGCTGGCGAATTTCACACATGTCATCGGTGAACTCGCACTTGTGATGCAGGATTTCATTGATACGCCGGGTTCGGGCATCGAGCACCAGCTCGTTGAACACTTGCAACAGCAGCTTGCGCATGCAGCCAAGCGGGTCGACTTCGTCCTCGCTTTCACTCGCCCGCGCCAAGTGGTCATGGGTTTCGTGCAGGCTGTCGAGCAACGCCTGCACCAGCTCTGCCTTGTTGTTGAAATGCCAGTAGATCGCCCCGCGCGTCACACCCGCCAGCTCGGCGATGTCGGCCAGGGTGGTTCGCGCAACCCCGCGCTTGTAGAAGGCCTTTTCCGCCGCCTCGATGATCTGGGCGCGGGTTTCCTGGGCTTCTTCTTTGGTTCGACGGACCATGGCAGTACAACCTCATCTGGCCCGAACGCGCGGCGCGTGCGGGGGACGCTCCGGGGCTCCTCTGCAGGGAACCTCGCGGATGAGCTAATCAAGAGCTGTGGCAGTACCTGAGTACAACCCAGCGGTATTTACAAACAACCATGAATGTAAGTATATTCCTTAGCAAGCTATTTATCCACCGGATAGCAATTTTTCCAGATCAAGATCTCTTCCATTACTCTTGAGCGTCTCCCTGCTCCAGCGACCCGAGGATCCTCATGCAATTCAAGCCAGCCGTTACCGCTCTGGTTTCCGCCGTCGCCCTGGCAACCCTGCTCAGTGGCTGTAAGAAAGAAGAAGCAGCGCCAGCGGCGCAGGCTCCTCAGGTCGGCGTGGTTACCCTTCAGCCGCAAGCCTTCACCCTGACCTCGGAACTGCCGGGGCGTACCAGTGCCTACCGGGTCGCCGAAGTGCGCCCGCAGGTCAACGGCATCATCCTCAAGCGCCTGTTCAAGGAAGGCAGTGAGGTGAAGGAAGGCCAGCAGCTGTACCAGATCGACCCTGCCGTGTACGAAGCCAACCTGGCCAACGCCCAGGCCAACTTGCAAGCTACTCGCTCCCTGGCCGAGCGCTACAAGCAGCTGATCGACGAACAGGCGGTGTCCAAGCAGGAATACGACGACGCCAATGCCAAACGATTGCAGGCCGATGCTTCGCTCAAAAGCGCCCAGATCGACCTGCGCTACACCAAGGTGCTGGCGCCCATCAGTGGTCGCATCGGCCGCTCGTCGTTTACCGAAGGCGCGCTGGTGAGCAATGGCCAGACCAACGCCATGGCCACCATCCAGCAGCTCGACCCGATCTACGTCGACGTCACCCAGTCCACCGCCGAGCTGCTGAAGCTGCGACGTGAACTGGAAAGCGGCCAACTGCAGAAGTCTGGCGCCAACACCGCATCGGTTCAGCTGGTACTGGAAGACGGCAGCCTGTTCAAGCAGGAAGGTCGCCTGGAGTTTTCCGAAGTGGCGGTCGACGAGACCACCGGCTCGGTGACCCTGCGTGCCATCTTCCCCAACCCGGACCACACCCTGCTGCCAGGCATGTTCGTGCATGCGCGGCTCAAGGCCGGGGTCAACAGCCAAGCCATCCTGGCACCGCAACAGGGCGTGACGCGCGACCTCAAAGGCGCCCCAACCGCCCTGGTGGTCAACCAGGAGAACAAGGTCGAACTGCGCCAGCTGAAGGCCAGCCGTACCCTGGGCAGCGACTGGCTGATCGAGGAAGGCCTCAACCCAGGCGACCGCCTGATCACCGAAGGGCTGCAGTACGTGCGCCCGGGCGTCGAGGTCAAGGTCAGCGAAGCCACCAACGTCAAGAAGCCGGGCAGCCCTGATCAGGCCAACGCGGCGAAAGCAGACGCCAAAGCGGAGTAAACCATGTCGAAGTTCTTTATCGATCGCCCGATCTTCGCCTGGGTGATCGCCTTGGTGATCATGCTGGTCGGCGCCTTGTCGATCCTGAAGCTGCCTATCAACCAGTACCCCAGCATCGCGCCGCCGGCCATCGCCATCGCCGTGACCTACCCGGGCGCCTCGGCGCAAACCGTGCAGGACACCGTGGTACAGGTGATCGAGCAGCAGCTCAACGGTATCGACAACCTGCGTTATGTGTCGTCGGAAAGCAACTCCGACGGCAGCATGACCATTACTGCCACCTTCGAACAAGGCACCAACCCCGACACCGCCCAGGTCCAGGTACAGAACAAGCTGAACCTGGCCACCCCATTGCTGCCGCAGGAAGTGCAGCAGCAAGGTATCCGCGTCACCAAGGCAGTGAAAAACTTCCTGCTGGTGATCGGCCTGGTGTCCGAAGACGGCAGCATGACCAAGGACGACCTGGCCAACTACATCGTCTCCAACATGCAGGACCCGATCTCGCGTACTGCGGGTGTGGGTGACTTCCAGGTGTTCGGTGCGCAGTACGCCATGCGTATCTGGCTCGATCCGGCCAAGCTGAACAAGTTCCAGCTGACCCCGGTCGACGTCAAGACCGCCGTGGCCGCGCAGAACGTGCAGGTTTCGTCCGGCCAGCTCGGCGGCCTGCCAGCCCTGCCTGGTACCCAGCTGAACGCCACCATCATCGGCAAGACCCGCCTGCAAACCGCCGAGCAGTTCGAGAAGATCCTGCTCAAGGTCAACAAGGATGGCTCCCAGGTACGACTGGGTGACGTCGCGCAAGTGGGCCTGGGCGGTGAAAACTACGCGGTCAGCGCCCAGTTCAACGGCAAGCCGGCTTCCGGCCTGGCCGTAAAACTGGCTACCGGCGCCAACGCGCTGGACACCGCCAAGGCACTGCGCGAGACCATCAAAGGCCTGGAACCATTCTTCCCGCCTGGCGTGAAAGCGGTATTCCCGTACGACACCACCCCGGTGGTCACCGAATCGATCAGCGGTGTGATCCACACCCTGATCGAAGCCGTGGTCCTGGTGTTCCTGGTGATGTACCTGTTCCTGCAGAACTTCCGCGCCACCATCATCACCACCATGACCGTACCGGTGGTGTTGCTGGGTACGTTCGGCATCCTTGCCGCCGCAGGCTTCAGTATCAACACCCTGACCATGTTCGCCATGGTCCTGGCCATCGGCTTGCTGGTGGACGACGCCATCGTCGTGGTGGAGAACGTCGAACGGGTCATGTCCGAGGAAGGGTTACCGCCCAAGGAGGCGACCAAACGTTCGATGGAACAGATCCAGGGCGCCCTGGTGGGTATTGCCCTGGTACTGTCGGCGGTACTGCTGCCCATGGCGTTCTTCGGTGGTTCCACAGGTGTGATCTACCGGCAGTTCTCCATCACCATCGTGTCGGCCATGGGCCTCTCGGTGCTGGTAGCGCTTATCTTCACCCCGGCACTGTGCGCCACCATGCTCAAGCCGCTGAAGAAAGGTGAGCACCACACTGCCAAAGGCGGGTTCTTTGGCTGGTTCAACCGCAACTTCGACCGCAGCGTGAACGGCTACGAGCGCAGCGTGGGCACGATCCTGCGCAACAAGGTACCGTTCCTGCTCGGCTACGCGCTGATCGTGGTCGGCATGATCTGGCTGTTCACCCGCATCCCTACTGCTTTCCTCCCGGAAGAAGACCAGGGCGTACTGTTTGCCCAGGTACAGACCCCGGCCGGCTCCAGTGCCGAACGTACGCAGGTTGTGGTTGACCAGATGCGTGAGTACCTGTTGAAGGAAGAGGCCGACACCGTGGCATCGGTGTTCACTGTCAACGGCTTCAACTTCGCCGGCCGCGGCCAGAGCTCGGGCATGGCGTTCATCATGCTCAAGCCGTGGGGTGAACGCTCCAAGGAAAACAGTGTGTTCGCCCTGGCCGAACGTGCCCAGAAGCACTTCTTCACCTTCCGCGACGCAATGGTGTTCGCCTTCGCGCCGCCTGCGGTACTCGAACTGGGTAACGCTACCGGCTTCGACGTGTTCCTGCAGGACCGCGGTGGTGTCGGCCATGCCAAACTCATGGAAGCGCGCAACCAGTTCCTGGCAAAGGCCGCACAAAGCAAGGTGCTCAGCGCCGTGCGCCCGAACGGCCTGAACGATGAGCCGCAGTACCAGCTGACTATCGATGACGAACGTGCAAGCGCCTTGGGCGTGACCATTGCCGACATCAACAACACCCTGTCGATTGCACTGGGTGCCAGCTATGTCAACGACTTCATCGACCGTGGCCGAGTCAAGAAGGTGTACATCCAGGGCGAACCAAACGCGCGGATGAGCCCGGAAGACCTGCAGAAGTGGTACGTGCGCAACGGTGCAGGCGAAATGGTCCCGTTCTCGTCGTTCGCCAAAGGCGAGTGGACGTACGGTTCGCCCAAGCTGTCCCGGTACAACGGCGTCGAGGCGATGGAAATCCTGGGTGCTCCGGCCCCGGGCTACAGTACCGGTGATGCTATGGCCGAGGTGGAACGCATCGCAGGCGAGTTGCCGGACGGTATCGGCTTCTCCTGGACCGGCATGTCTTACGAGGAAAAACTCTCCGGCTCGCAGATGCCGGCACTGTTCGCCCTCTCTGTGCTGTTCGTGTTCCTGTGCCTGGCTGCACTGTATGAAAGCTGGTCGATCCCGATCGCCGTCGTGCTGGTAGTACCGCTGGGTATCATCGGTGCACTGATCGCCACCAGCCTGCGCGGGCTGTCCAACGACACGTACTTCCTGGTCGGCCTGTTGACCACCATCGGTCTGGCGGCGAAAAACGCCATTTTGATCGTCGAGTTCGCCAAGGAACTGCACGAGCAAGGCCGCAGCCTGTACGACGCAGCGATCGAAGCGTGCCGCATGCGTCTGCGCCCGATCATCATGACCTCGCTGGCGTTCATCCTCGGCGTGGTACCGTTGACCATCGCCAGCGGCGCCGGCGCCGGCAGCCAGCACGCCATCGGTACAGGTGTGATCGGCGGCATGATCAGTGCGACCGTGCTGGCTATCTTCTGGGTACCACTGTTCTTCGTCGCAGTGTCGTCGCTGTTCGGCAGCAAAGAGCCGGAAAAAGACGCCACCCCTGAAACTCCACGTTATGAGGCTGGGCAATGACCAAGTCTTTGTTGTCCCTGGCGGTAACCGCTTTCATTCTTGGCGGCTGCTCGCTGATCCCTGACTACCAGACCCCGGAAGCGCCGGTGGCAGCGCAGTGGCCGCAAGGCCCTGCGTACTCGCCGACGCAATCGGCAGACGTTGCTGCCGCCGAACAGGGCTGGCGCCAGTTCTTCCACGACCCGGCACTGCAACAGCTGATCCAGACTTCGCTGGTCAACAACCGCGACCTGCGCGTCGCGGCGCTGAACCTCGACGCTTACCGCGCGCAGTACCGCATCCAGCGTGCCGACCTGTTCCCGGCGGTTTCGGCCACCGGCAGCGGCAGCCGCCAACGCGTACCGGCGAACATGTCGCAAACCGGCGAATCTGGCATCACCAGCCAGTACTCGGCCACCTTGGGCGTCAGCGCTTATGAGCTGGACCTGTTCGGCCGTGTGCGCAGCCTGACCGAGCAGGCGCTGGAAACCTACCTGTCCAGCGAGCAGGCGCGTCGCTCCACGCAAATCGCCCTGGTGGCCAGCGTGGCCAACGCCTACTACACCTGGCAGGCCGACCAGGCCCTGTTCAAGCTGACCGAAGAAACGCTTAAGACCTACGAGCAAAGCTACAACCTCACCCGTCGCAGCAATGAAGTCGGCGTGGCTTCTGCCCTCGACGTCAGCCAGGCGCGCACCGCTGTGGAAGGCGCCCGGGTCAAGTACTCGCAGTACCAGCGCCTGGTCGCCCAGGACGTCAACAGCCTGACCGTGCTGCTGGGTACCGGCGTTCCTGCCAACCTGGCGAAGCCGCTGGAGCTCAACGCCGACCAGCTGGCCGAAGTGCCGGCCGGCCTGCCGTCGGACATCCTCCAGCGTCGCCCGGACATCCAGGAAGCCGAGCACCTGCTCAAGGCCGCCAATGCCAACATTGGTGCCGCCCGTGCAGCGTTCTTCCCGAGCATCAGCCTGACCGCCAACGCTGGCAGCCTGAGCCCCGACATGGGTCACCTGTTCGCCGGTGGCCAAGGCACCTGGCTGTTCCAGCCGCAGATCAACCTGCCGATCTTCAACGCCGGCAGCCTGAAGGCCAGCCTGGACTACTCGAAGATCCAGAAGGACATAAACGTCGCCAAGTACGAAAAAACCATCCAGACCGCCTTCCAGGAAGTCTCCGATGGCCTGGCGGCGCGCAAGACCTTCGAAGAGCAGCTGCAGGCCCAGCGCGACCTGGTGCAGGCGAACCAGGATTACTACCGCCTGGCTGAGCGCCGTTACCGCATTGGGATCGACAGCAACCTGACCTTCCTCGACGCCCAGCGCAACCTGTTCAGCGCCCAACAGTCGCTGATTACCGACCGCCTTTCGCAGCTGACCAGCGAGGTCAATCTGTACAAGGCGCTCGGCGGTGGCTGGTATGAGCAGACCGGGCAGGCCAACCAGCAGGCATCGGTGCAAGCACCGAAAGGCTGATTGAGTTTGTAGCAGCATCGAGCCCACCTTTACGGTGGGCTTTTTGTTTGTCGCTGCCAGTGCAGGGCTCGTAGGCAAGGGTTCATCGAGGCATCGAACCGCCGCGAAACGTCTGTCAAAGCAAAACAATTAACCAGCTGGAACATTCCGTTCGATTATCGCCCCGTTCCGTTTGCGGCGAATTGCCTCACCCCCGCACTACCCCGCAACATCCGCTTACGCAACGTTGCCCAAGTTCATCAAAAAAAAGACCCGCACCTGCAGGCTTGATCCAGCAGTGCACCGGCTCGCCCCATAAAAACAAGAGATCCACGACAGATGAGCACTTTGCAACCCGCACGCCAGCTGCTGCCCGGCCTGTTGGCCATGTCCTGCGCCCTCCCCGTCTTCGCCGCCAACGAAGGTGGTTTCATGGAAGACGCCAAGGCCACCCTCAACCTGCGCAACTTCTATATCAATCGCAATTTCGTCGACCCGGCCAACCCGCAGGGCAAGGCCGAAGAATGGACGCAAAGCTTCATTCTTGACGCCCGCTCCGGCTTCACCCAAGGCACCGTCGGTTTCGGGGTGGACGTGCTGGGCCTGTACTCGGTCAAGCTCGACGGCGGCAAAGGCACCACCAACACACACCTGCTGCCCGTGCATGACGACGGCCGCCCGGCCGATGACTTCGGCCGCCTGGGTGTGGCACTGAAAGCCAAGTTGTCCGAAACCGAGCTGAAAGTCGGTGAATGGATGCCGGTACTGCCCATCCTGCGCTCGGACGATGGCCGCTCGCTGCCGCAAACCTTCCGTGGTGGCCAGTTGACCTCCAAGGAAATTGCCGGCCTGACGCTGTACGCCGGGCAGTTCCGCGGTAACAGCCCGCGCAACGACGCCAGCATGGAAGACATGTCGATGAACGGCAAAGGCGCGTTCACCTCCGATCGTTTCAACTTCGGCGGTGGTGAGTACACCTTCAACGACAAGCGCACCATGATCGGCCTGTGGGATGCCCAGCTCAAGGACATCTACCGTCAGCAATACCTCAACCTGACGCACAGCCAGCCGCTGGGCGACTGGACCCTGGGCGCCAACCTGGGCTACTTCATCGGCAAGGAAGACGGCGCAGAGCGCGCCGGCAAACTGGATAACCGCACCGCCTCGGCCATGCTTTCGGCGCGTTACCAGGGCCACACCTTCTACGTCGGCCTGCAAAAGGTCAGCGGCGACGACGCCTGGATGCGGGTCAACGGTACCAGCGGCGGCACTCTGGCCAACGACAGCTACAACTCCAGCTTCGACAATGCCAAGGAGCGTTCCTGGCAAGTGCGCCATGACTTCAACTTCGCTACCGTTGGCGTGCCTGGGCTGACCCTGATGAACCGCTACATCAAGGGTGATAACGTCACCGTGGGCAGCGTGGATGATGGCAAGGAATGGGCTCGCGAGACCGAACTGGCCTATGTGGTGCAGTCGGGCAGCTTGAAGGACCTGTCGGTGAAATGGCGCAACTCCACCATGCGCCGGGACTTCAGTACCAACGCCTTTGACGAGAACCGGCTGATCGTGAGTTACCCGCTGAATCTCCTTTGAATGCTTCGCGGGCACGCCCGCTCCCACAGGGATTGCACCAGCCTTGAATTCTGCGCCCTACCTGTGGGAGCGGGCATGCCCGCGAAGAGGCCAGAAGCCCTTGCAAATAACCAAAAGAAATAACCAAATCCATAAACCTTCTTGGACGACATAAGCTGTAACAGCTTGAATAGGGCCCTGATCCCCGCCCCAGAGCCGTGACATGGACCTCCGCCAGCTGCGTTACTTCATCGCCCTCACCGAATACCGCAGTTTCGTCCGTGCCGCCGAGGCCATGGGCATCACTCAACCCGCCTTCAGCCGCGCCATCCAGGGCCTCGAACACACGTTCGGCTGCCCGCTGGTGGACCGCGCCAGCAAAGCCCTGCTGCCAACCCCCGAGGGCCTGGTGGTACTGCAGCACGCCCGCCGCCTGGTGCAGGGTGCCGCGCAACTGAGCAACGAAGTACTGCAAATGACCAAGCTCGACGCCGGCGAGCTGCATTTCGGCAGTGGCCCGGCGCTGGCCGTGCGCCTGGTCCCCGACGCCTTGCGCCATTTCATCGAACGCCACCCGGGCATCCGCACCTCGCTGCTGGTAGATAATGCCGAACGCCTGGGCCAGGCCCTGCGCCGTGAACAGATCGAGTTTTTCGTCGACGATATCCGACCGTTCGAAGCCGACCCCAATTTCCACACCGAGCCCCTGTCGCCACGGCCCGGCCTGTTCTTCTGCCGGCCTGGCCACCCGTTGCTGGCCAAGGACAGCCTGTCGACCAACGACCTGTTCAGCTACCCGCTGGCCAGCGCCCTGCTCGCCCCCGGCGTGCGCAAGCGCCTGGCCAACCTGAGCGGGCGCAGCGACTTCATCCCGCACCTGCAGACCGAGCACCTGGCGATACTGCGCAGCGTGGTGCAGGCCAGCGACGCCATTGGCACGGCCAGCGAGGAGGCCGTGGCCGAAGACCTGGCCACCGGCACACTGGTGCGCCTGCACTGGCGCAACCTGCCGCCGGCGCTGGAGGTACTGAGCGTGCGCTGCGGCGTGGTCAGCCGTAGCGGTTACCGGTTGTCGCCGGCGGCGCGGGCGATGATCGAGACACTGGTAGGGCTGGATACGCCGGTACGGGCTGCTGCCATTCGCTGAGCTGATGATAGTAGTAGCTGCGGGCTATCCTGAGCTATATGGGTTACCAGTGCCGGCCCTTTCGCGGGTTCACCCGCGAAGGGCCGGTACAGGCAATACACCTAGATCAGGCACACCAGGGAGGCACAACAATGAAAACCCTCGTCGACCACCTGAGCCAATACGCCAGCTACCACCGCGACCCACGCAACATCGCCACCCACTTCGTAGGCATCCCGATGATCGTGTTGGCAGTCACCATCCTGCTGTCACGCCCAGGCTGGGAAATAGTTGGCATGTGGCTGTCCCCTGCCCTGCTGGCAGCGGCGGCTTCGGTGTGGTTTTACCTGCGCCTGGACCTGCGCTTCGGGCTGGTGATGGGGCTGTTGCTGGGACTGTGCTTGTGGGTCGGCCAGGTGCTGGCAGTACAGACGACAACACTGTGGCTCAGCGCCGGGCTGGGGGCATTCCTGGTGGGCTGGATCATCCAGTTCGTCGGCCATTACTACGAAGGCCGCAAACCTGCATTTGTCGACGATGTCAGCGGGCTGATCATCGGGCCGCTGTTCGTGGTGGCAGAAGCGGCATTCATGCTCGGCCTGTGCCCGAACCTGAAACACGCCGTAGAAAACAACGCAGGCCCGGTAGCCATGCGTCAGAAGAATACGGTCATGTAAACATTCCATGGCCCTATCGCCTGCAAGCCAGCTCCCACAGGGAGTGCACTGCCCTCAGGCCTAATGCAATCCCTGTGGGAGCTGGCTTGCCGGCGATAGGGCCAGTGCAGGCATTACTGCTGTCGAGACTCTACACCTAGTTCATCCCACACCGACTCAGCCAAGTGGAACGTGGCATTGGCCGCCGGGATGCCGCAATAGATCGCGCTCTGCATCAGCACTTCCTTGATCTCTTCACGGGTCACGCCATTGTTGGCTGCGGCGCGCAGGTGCAGTTTCAGTTCATCATTGCGGTTCATGCCGATCAGCATGGCGATGGTGATCAGGCTGCGGGTATGGCGCGGCAGGCCGGGGCGGGTCCAGATATCACCCCAGGCGTGGCGGGTGATCATCTCCTGGAACTCGCCGTTGAAGTCATTGAGCTTTTCCAGGCTACGGTCCACGTGGGCATCGCCAAGTACCGCACGGCGCACTTGCATGCCCGCGTCGTAACGTTGTTTCTCATCCATGGCGTTGTCCTCAGTGAGCCAGCAGGAAGTCGAGCACGCGGCGGCTGAACGCCTCACCGATTTCGACGTTGGACAGGTGCGCTGCCGGGAAGTCGACGTACTCGGCACCTTTGATACCGGCCTGCATGAAGCGGCCATGTGCAGGGGTGGTGACCACGTCTTCGGTGCCAGCAACGATCAGCGCGGGCACCTGGATGCGGCCCAGTTGCTCACGGTAATCGGCATCACGCACCGCTGCGCAGTTGGCGGCATAACCTTGCGGGCTGGTGTGCGCCAGCATCTGGCAAATGCGCTGGGCTTGCTCAGGCTGGGCCTGGACGAAGCCCGGGGTGAACCAGCGGGCGATAGAGCCATCGCGCAGGTCGACCATGGCCTGCTGGCCACCCTTGAGCACGGTGTCGATACGGGGGTTCCACACCTCGTCACTGGCGATCTTGGCGGCGGTGTTGCACAGGGTCAGGCTGTGCAGGCGCTCACCGGCGTTGATGCCCAACCACTGGCCGATCAGGCCACCCATCGACAGGCCGACGAAATGCGCTTTCTGGATGTCCAGGCCATCAAGCAGGGCGAGCACGTCACCGCCCAGCTGTTCGATGGTGTAAGGGCCTTCGGTGACCAACGATGCGCCGTGGCCACGGGTGTCGTAGCGCAGCACGCGAAAGTGCTGGCTCCACAGCGGAATCTGGGTGTCCCACATGCCCAGGTCGGTGCCCAGCGAGTTGGACAGGACCAGCACCGGGGCGTTTTCCGGGCCATCGATCTGGTAGTTCAAAACGCCATCGGCCAGTTGCAAATGCGCCACAGCAGTCTCCTTCAGGCAGTGAAATGTTGATGTTCGGATACGGCGCGCGCGACCCAGACGCGGGCTTGGCCCAGGTAATGGGCAGGGTCGAGCAGGCGATCAAGTTCTTCGGCAGACAGCTCGGCACTGACCTGCGGGTCATCACCCAGCACCGCACGCAGGTGGCGCTGTTCGGCCACGGCGCGCTGGCAGCATTGTTCCAGCAAGTGGTGGGCACGGTCGCGGCCCAGGCGTTGGGCCAGGACGATACTCACCGCTTCTGCCAGCACCAGCCCTTGGGTCAGGTCGAGGTTACGGCGCATGCGCGCTGCGTCCACTTCCACGCCCTCGGCAATCACCTGGGCCTGGCGCAGCGCGCCGGAGACCAGGCAGCAGATGTCCGGGAGGGTTTCCCATTCGGCATGCCACAGGCCCAGGCTGCGCTCGTGCTCCTGGGGCATGGCGGCGAACAGCGTCGATACCAGCCCCGGCACGCGGGTCGCGGCACCGATCAGCACCGCAGCGCCCACCGGGTTGCGCTTGTGTGGCATGGTCGAAGAGCCGCCCTTGCCTGGTGCGGAAGGCTCGAATACCTCCCCCGCCTCGGTTTGCATCAGCAGGCTGACATCGCGGCCGAACTTGCCCAGGCTGCCGGCCACAAGGCCAAGCACCGAGGCAAACTCTACCAGGCGATCACGCTGGGTGTGCCAGGGTTGCTCGGGCAGGGTCAGCTTCAGTTGCTCGGCCAGGGCCTCGGCCACCGGCATCGCCTTGCTGCCCAGAGCGGCCAGGCTGCCCGAGGCGCCGCCGAACTGCAGCACCAACAGGCGCGGGCGCAGCTCTTGCAGGCGCTGACGGTGGCGGGTCAATGCCCCCAGCACGCCAGCCAGTTTCATGCCCAGGGTCACCGGGGTAGCGTGTTGCAGCCAGGTGCGGCCCACCATTGGCGTATCGGCGTGCTTCAAGGCCTGCTGCGACAGGGTATCGGCCAGTTTGCCCAGGTCCGCTTCGATCAGGTCGAGGGCATCGCGCAACTGCAACACCAGACCGGTGTCCATCGCGTCCTGGCTGGTGGCGCCCAGGTGCACATAGCGCTCGGCCTCGGGCACGCCACTGGCAATCACCTTGCCCAACGCCTTCACCAGCGGGATTGCCGAGTTGCCAGCGGTTGCGATGGCATCGGCCAGCGCCCCCACGTCATAGCGCTCGGCCTTGCATGCCGCCTCGATGGCGGCCACGGCGCTGTGCGGGACCAGCCCCGCAGCAGCTTCGGCACGGGCCAGCGCGGCTTCGAAATCGAGCATGCCCTGTAAGCGGCCACGGTCGGAGAAAATCTCGCGCATGGCCGGCGCGGTGAAGTAGGCGTCGAACAGTTGGTTGGTCATGCCACGTCCTTAGTCATCGTGGTGCAGGTACGCGGCCTGCCTCGGCAGGCGCAGGCTGAACAGGAAGGCAATCGCCATCATGGCCGTCACGTACCAGTAGAAAGTGTTTTCCATGCCCAGGGTCTTCAGGCCCAAGGCCACGTACTCGGCGGAGCCGCCAAATGCCGCGTTGGCCACTGCGTAGGCCAGGCCTACACCCAGCGCACGTACTTGTGGCGGGAACATCTCGGCCTTCACCAGGCCGCTGATCGAGGTGTAGAAACTGACAATACACAACGCCAGGCTGATCAGCACGAAGGCCATGAACGGACTGGTGACTGTTTTCAGCGCCATCAGCAGCGGCACGGTGCACAAGGTCCCGAGCGCGCCAAACAGCAGCATCGAATTGCGTCGGCCGATGCGGTCGGACAGCATGCCGAAGAACGGCTGCACCACCATGAACAGGAACAGCGCGCCGGTCATCACGTAGCTGGCGTTTTTCGCCGTCATACCCGCGGTATTGACCAGGTACTTCTGCATGTAGGTGGTGAAGGTGTAGAAGATCAGCGAGCCGCCGGCGGTGTAGCCAAGCACGGTGATGAAGGCCGCCGCATGGTTGCGGAACAGGCCCTTGATGGTGCCTGCATCTTTGTCGTTGCGGGTTTCGGCGCTGCTGGTCTCGTGCAGCGAGCGGCGCAACATCAACGAGATCAGCGCGGCGATGGCCCCTACCACGAATGGAATGCGCCAGCCCCAGGCACGCAGTTCATCCTCAGTCAGCAACTGCTGCAGGATCACCACCACCAGCACCGCCAGCAACTGCCCACCAATCAGGGTGACGTACTGGAACGAGGCAAAGAAGCCACGCTGCCCACGCAGGGCCACTTCACTCATGTAGGTGGCGGTGGTGCCGTATTCGCCACCCACCGACAGGCCCTGGATCAGGCGGGCCAGCAACAGCAGCGCCGGGGCCCAGGTGCCGATGCTGTCATAGGTGGGCAGGCAGGCGATCATCAGGGAGCCGAAGCACATCATCAGCACCGAGATCATCAGGGAATTCTTGCGACCATGGCGGTCAGCGAGGCGGCCGAAGATCCAGCCACCGATGGGGCGCATCAAAAACCCTGCGGCGAACACACCAGCCGTGTTCAACAGCTGGACGGTAGGGTCGTCGGAGGGGAAGAAGGCCGGGGCGAAGTAGATTGCGCAGAAGGCGTAGACGTAGAAGTCGAACCATTCCACCAGGTTGCCTGAGGAGGCACCGACGATAGCGAAGATGCGCTTGCTGCGTTCTTCGCCGGTGTAATAGGTTGAGGTCATGAAGGTTTTACTCCTGGAGGGTCCTAGGTAAGTCTAGACATACCTGGTAACACACTCGTTCCGCTATCTGGCTGGCAATTGGCCTTATGTCGAAGCTACCGGCCCTATCGCGGGCAAGCCCGCTCCTACAGGGAGAGCGTGGTTCCTTGTAGGAGCGGGCTTGCCCGCGATAGGGCCGGTACAGGTCAAACCCGCTCGATGGCCAGCGCCAGACCTTGGCCGACACCCACACACATGGTCGCCAGGCCCTTGCGCCCGCCACTTTTCTCCAGCTGATGCAGCGCAGTCAGCACCAGGCGCGCACCGCTCATGCCCAGCGGGTGCCCCAGGGCGATTGCGCCGCCATTAGGGTTCACCTGCGGCGCATCGTCGGCCACACCCAGCTCACGCAGCACCGCCAGGCCTTGGCTGGCAAAGGCTTCGTTGAGCTCGATCACGTCGAAATCACTTACCGCCACACCCAGGCGCTCGGTCAGTTTACGCACCGCCGGCACCGGGCCAATGCCCATCACCCGTGGTGCAACACCGCCGCTGGCCATGCCCAGTACCCGGGCACGCGGGGTCAGGCCGTGCTTCTTCACCGCTTCTGCCGACGCCAGGATCAGCGCCGCAGCACCGTCGTTCACGCCCGAGGCGTTGCCGGCGGTGACCGTCTTGTCCGGGCCGTTGACCGGCTTGAGCTTGGTCAGCGCCTCCAGCGTGGTTTCCGGGCGCAGGTGCTCGTCACGCTCGACGATGGTTTCGCCCTTCTTGTGGGCAATGCGCACCGGCACGATCTCTTCGGCGAAGAAGCCGGCAGCCTGGGCGGCTGCAGCCTTCTGCTGGCTGCGCAGGGCGAAAGCGTCCTGGTCAGCGCGCGAAACCTGGTAATCATCGGCTACGTTATCGGCGGTTTCCGGCATGGAGTCCACACCGTACTGGCTCTTCATCAGCGGGTTGATGAAGCGCCAGCCGATGGTAGTGTCTTCCAGCTTCATGTTGCGCGAATAGCCGCTTTCAGCCTTACCCATGACGAACGGAGCGCGCGACATCGACTCGACGCCGCCGGCAATCGCCAGCTCCATTTCGCCGCTGGCGATGGCGCGGAAGGCAGTGCCGATGGCATCCATGCCCGATGCGCACAGGCGGTTCAGGGTGACGCCCGGGATGCTCTCCGGCAGGCCGGCCAGCAGCAGCGCCATGCGCGCCACGTTGCGGTTGTCTTCACCGGCCTGGTTGGCGCAGCCGAAGAACACTTCATCAACCTGGTCCCACTGCACCGCAGGGTTGCGCTCGATCAGCGCTTTCAGCGGCACGGCAGCCAGGTCGTCGGCACGCACACCCGCCAGGGCGCCGCCGAAGCGGCCGATGGGGGTGCGGATGGCGTCACAGATAAATACGTCGCGCATTAGGCTTCTCCTGCCACTGGCCATGGGCCGCGGCGGTACGTGTGGAGGCTACTGGTCAGGGTGCTTCGATGAGCTCAGATTAAGGAGAGTAGCGGTAGGCTTACAATCCGATAATCGACTATTTGTGCGATTATCGAACTATTTGTTGCGCTGCTACTTATCTGCAGGCCGGGCTGCTGCGCAGCCCTATCGCGACACAAGGCCGCTCCCTGTAGGAGCAGCCTTGTACTGCGAAGGGTCCACAAAGTGGCCCCCGCTTCTCAGGTCGCGTCGGCGTGGCTGACCAACCCTTTGACGATCACACCTACGGTCGCCAGCGCCGCAGGCACCAGCAACGCGGTCAGCACCTGCTCGAAGTTCCAGCCCAGGCCCAGTAGCGTTGCGCCGCTCCAGGCCCCCAGAATCGCACCAAAGCGGCCGATACCCAGCATCCACGATACACCCGTGGCACGGCCCTGGGTCGGGTAGAAGCGTGCCGCCAGCGACGGCATTGCCGATTGCGCGCCGTTCACGCACATGCCGGCGATCAGCACCAACGTGGCCAACACGGTGATGTTGCCCAGGCTCTGCCCCACGGCGTAGGCGAACACCCCTGCCAGCAGGTAGAAAATGCCGATCACCTTGTGTGGGTTGTAACGGTCCATGGCCCAGCCCACACCCACGGCACTCAGCACGCCGCCGAACTGGAACAACGCACCGATGAATGCGGCCTGCTCCATGCTCGCGCCGCTATCACGCATCAGGGTTGGCAACCAGCTGGTCAGCAGGTAGACGATTACCAGGCCCATGAAGTAGGTCAGCCACAGCAGCATGGTGCCCAGGCCATAAGTGCCGGAGAAAATCACCGCAAACACGCTGCGCGCGGCCACGGCCTTTTGCTCTGGCACGCTGAAGCTGCCCGCCTCGGCCACCACCTGCGGCGCAATGGGCGAGAGGGTCTTGCGGATCTTGTCGGTACCACGGTTGCGCACCACCAGGAACCGCGCCGACTCCGGCAACCACACCATCAACACCAGCGCCAGCAGCAGTGGCAGCACGCCGCCGATCACCAGCAGGCTGTGCCAGCCATAGGCCGGGATCATCTTGGCGGAAATGAAGCCACCACCGGCCATGCCCAGGTTGAAGCCGCAGAACATGCTGGTCACCAGCAGCGACTTGAGGCGTTCGGGGGTGTATTCGGACAGCAGCGTGGTGGCATTGGGCATGCCGGCACCCAGGCCCAGGCCAGTCAGGAAGCGCAGCACCAGCAACTGGTCGACGTTGGTGGCATAGGCCGAGGCCAGGCTGAAACCGCCAAACACCAGCACCGCGCCCACCAGCACACCTTTGCGGCCGAAGCGGTCAGCCAACGGCCCGGAGCCCAGGGCACCGAACACCATGCCGATCAATGCGGCGCTCATCACCGGGCCAAGGCTGGCCCGGTCGATGCCCCACTCCTGCGACAGCGCCGGGGCGATGAAGCCCATGGCGGCCGTGTCCAGGCCGTCGAGGAAGACGATCAGAAAGCACAGCAACACGACCCGCCACTGGTAGCGGGACAGCGGCTGCTGGTTGATGAATGACTGGACGTCGAGGCTTTTGCCGACGCTGTTTTGTGCTTGGTTCATTGTTGTTATCCAGAATGTAGGGCACAGCCAGACCACTGCACACGGGCAACCGGTACAGGGGACGATGATTAGGGAATATGGCCTGCGTCAGCCTGGATACAACGGTACTGCGTGCGGGTGCGGCCGCAGCAATAAGTGGACAGTATTCATGGTAAGTGCCTCTTGTATTTTTTGTTCGGTCGGCTTGGCCGACCGTTGCGAGAGACATTAATCAGCGGGCGGCGGTGGCGCAATTCGCCCGGAGCGACACTGTGCGTTTATCGCACAAGAAACCGTTTTGCCTGTTCTAAATGTGAAAGGGGGCCGCTTGGCGCCCCCCTGCAATCTCAGCCAAACAACTGATGGCAAAGGTCCCGGCTGGCCGCCAGCAGGATCGGCAGGAAGCGCTGTTCCAGCTCGCTACGCGTCACCCGACCCACATGGGTGCTCACGTTCAGCGCCGCCAACACCTGCCCCGACGCGTCGTAGATCGGCACGGCAATCGAACGCAGCCCCTGCTCCAGCTCCTGGTCCACCACGCACCAGCCCTGGGCGCGCACCTGCTGGATGCAGGCGAACAGTGACTCAGGGTCATGCAGCGTACGGCTGGTGCGCGCTTTCAGGTCGGCACGCTCCAGGTATTCACGCAGGCTGGTGTCGTCCATCGCCGCCAGCAGGATGCGCCCCATCGATGTGCAATAGGCCGGCAGGCGCCCGCCCACCGACAAGTCGACCGATATCAGCCGCTCCACCGTGGCCGAACGGGCTATATAAAGAATGTCGTCGCCTTCGAGGGTGGCCATGTTGGCCGCTTCGTGCAGTTGGTCACTGATACGGTCCAGATAAGGCTGGGCAGAAATCGCCAACGGCGTCGACGACAGGTAGGCATGCCCCAACGTCAATACTTTGGGCAGCAGCGAATAGGTACGCCCGTCGGAGGTGGCGTAACCCAGCTTGATCAGCGTGTGCAGGCAACGGCGCACCGCTGCGCGAGGGATTTCGGTGCGGTGGCTGATCTGGGCGATGGTCAGGTGGCGCTTGCGCTCCTGAAAGGCCTGGATCACGGCCAGGCCACGTGCCAGGGAGGTCATGAAGTCGGGATCGCCGGTAAACGCCTGGATGCGCTTGGCCGGGGAAGCCACGATCGGCGGCGCCATGGCGGCCGAAGCGGGTCGCGCCGGCTCTGGATTGACCGGATCGTTGACCAGGGTTTCGTCACTCATCGCACACCTCAAAAAAAACGCCCGTTCGTGCGATTATCGAACAAACGGCCGATAATCGCAATTGACCGCTGACACTTTTGCTTATACCTTTCTCCTGCCACTTGTGGCTTCTTTGGAGAGACTGGTCAGGTACCCACCGTAGAAGTCCCCAGGCAACGGCCTCGCCTTTTGGCGAGGCCGTTTTTCATTCGGGCCTCACCCCGGCGTTGCATCGAACTATCCGCCATGCCTTTCAAACTTGTACGAAACGTCCAAACTGTTTGCCGACACCTGCCACTACTTGCGTCAGATGATGTCAGGGCTGTTAAATAACGATGTTCGGCGAATTATCGGTTGCTATAATCGATTGCGCAGGCCCCGACGCTAGCGTAGTAATGGAACCTTCCGCTGTATCTAGCCGTTGCGGCCAGCGAGGCATGTGCATGCTGCACAATGCATAACAACAGTCATCACACTTAATTCAGGTACTGCATGTGACGAAAGATGAACTGCGCGCAGAACTCGAGCGCCAGGCTGAACGTTACAAGGATGTTTACGGTGGTGAAGTCACCACTTACGCCGCACAACCGGATCCAGAGCGCAAACCTTGGCGCAAACGTGCCAGCGTGCGCGACCAGGCGTTCAACCACGAACTGGAACGCATTGAAAAGGAACTGCGCAGCGACAATCCCTGACCCTGGACCACGCCAGCGCGTCGTCGCCCGGCCAGCCCGGGCGCGGTCGATCTTTACCATCTGACCGATGATGAAATGGAATTACACAAATTTCATACGCCCGTTTGAATGATGGCGAATCGGCCATTTCTTCGTTTTTCTGCCTGATTTAGCCACGCTTTGCGCTTTTTAGCCGATATTTCCCTGCCTCAGCGCCCCTACGTGCACCGTGCGCTCACCCCATGAAGATTGCCATCGGTCTGTAGCAGGTGCATCGATTGCCAAGGTTTTCTGGCATAATCCCGCCCCCCTATACCCGCCAGACAACCTTCATGATCGATTTATTCAGCGGACTGGATGCCTGGGTGTTGGTGAGCCTGCTGCTCGCCTTGACCTTCGTACTCGCCTTCGAGTTCATCAATGGCTTTCATGACACCGCCAACGCGGTAGCTACCGTCATCTACACCAAAGCCATGCCGCCGCACCTCGCCGTGTTCTTCTCCGGCGTGTTCAACTTCCTTGGCGTTCTGCTCGGCGGTGTCGGGGTGGCCTATGCCATCGTGCACCTGCTGCCGGTAGAGCTGCTGATCAATGTGAACACCGGACACGGCCTGGCCATGGTCTTCTCGTTGCTGGCTGCGGCCATCACCTGGAACCTGGGCACCTGGTACTTTGGTATCCCCGCCTCCAGTTCGCACACGCTGATCGGCTCCATTCTCGGTGTCGGCCTGGCCAACGCCCTGATCAACGACATCCCGCTGGCCGATGGCGTCAACTGGCAGAAGGCGATCGACATCGCGATGTCGCTGGTGGTTTCGCCAATGGCCGGCTTCGCCGTCGCAGCCCTGGTGCTGATCGGCCTTAAGTGGTGGCGCCCGCTGTCGAAGATGCACAAGACCCCCGACCAGCGCCGCAAGCTCGACGACAAGAAGCACCCGCCATTCTGGAACCGCATGGTACTTGTGGTTTCGGCCATGGGCGTGAGCTTCGTGCACGGTTCCAACGACGGTCAGAAAGGCATCGGCCTGATCATGCTGGTGCTGATCGGTATCGTCCCGGCCAAGTTCGTCCTCGACCTGAACAGCACCACCTACCAGATCGAGCGTACCCGCGACGCTACCCTGCACATGAGCCAGTTCTACCAGCGCAACGCCGCCACCCTTGGCGAGTTCCTGGCACTGGGCAAGGCCAAGTCCAACGACCTGCCGGAGCAGTTCAGCTGCAACCCGCAGCAGACCGAGCCGACCATCGCCGCGCTGCAGTCCTCGCTTCAGGGCGTGACCGACTACCACAGCCTGGATACCGACAAGCGCGTTGAAGTGCGTCGCTATCTGCTGTGCCTGGATGACACCGCGAAGAAGGTTGGCAAGCTGCCAGGCCTCGACGCCCGTGAAAAGGCCGACCTGGAAAAACTGCGCAAAGACCTGACCGCCACCACCGAATACGCACCGTTCTGGGTGATCGTGGCCGTCGCCCTGGCCTTGGGCCTGGGCACCATGGTTGGCTGGAAGCGTGTGGTACTTACCGTTGGCGAGAAGATCGGCAAGCAGGGCATGACCTATGCCCAGGGCATGTCGGCACAGATCACCGCGGCCTGCGCCATCGGCATGGCCAACGTGTTCGCCCTGCCGGTATCGACCACCCACGTGCTGTCGTCAGGCGTGGCCGGCACCATGGTCGCCAACAAGAGCGGCCTGCAAGGCGGCACGGTGAAGACCATCCTGCTGGCCTGGATCCTGACCCTGCCGGCCTCGATGGGCCTGGCCGCCGGCCTGTTCTGGCTGGCATCCAAAGCCATTGGCTGAGTGACACTGCTCTCAGTATAAAGGCGCCTTGGGGCGCCTTTTTCATTTGTGCTTTTCTGCACCGGCCTCTTCGCGGGTAAACCCGCTCCCACACGGGCAACGAGATCCCTGTGGGAGCTGGCTTGCCGGCGATAGGGCCGGTACAAGCAAACTACCTTTTCTTGCCCCCCAGCAACGACCCCATCAACCCGCGCACCAGTTGCCGCCCCAACTGGTTGGCGGCTTGGCGCACAGCCGACTTGATAGCCTGCCCCGCCGCACTCTGCAGGAAGTCACCGGCCTTGTCGGCAAAGCTCTCCTCATCCGCCTTTGGCTGCGGGGCTGGCTCCACCGCCTCGCCCTTGCGCTGGGTCAGCATTTCATAGGCCGACTCACGGTCCACCGGCTTGTCATAGCGCCCCGCCAGCGGCGAAGCGGCAATCAGCGCACTGCGCTCGGCCGCACTCAGCGGCCCGATACGCGACTGCGGCGGTGCAATCAGCACCCGCTGCACCATGGCAGGCGTACCCTTCTCTTCCAGTGTCCCCACCAACGCCTCGCCAATCCCCAGCTCGGTCAGCACCGCCAGGGTTTCGAACGCGGGGTTCGGGCGAAAGCCATCGGCCACTGCCCTCAGCGACTTTTGCTCCTTGGCGGTAAAGGCCCGCAGGCCATGCTGAATGCGCAACCCCAACTGGGCCAGCACCGCATCCGGCAAGTCACCCGGTGACTGGGTGACGAAGTACACCCCCACGCCCTTGGAGCGGATCAGCCGCACCACCTGCTCCAGGCGGTCCTGCAGCGCCTTGGGCGTACCGTTGAACAGCAAGTGCGCTTCATCGAAGAACAAGGCCAGTACCGGCTTGTCGGCATCTCCACGCTCGGGCAATTGCTCGAATAGCTCGGCCAGCAGCCACAGCAGGAAGGTTGCGTACACCTTGGGTGCCTCATGCACCAGCCGGCTGGCGTCGAGCAGGTGGATGCGCCCACGGCCATCCGAGCCCGGCCGCAGCAGGTCTTCAAGCTGCAATGCCGGCTCGCCAAACAGCGCCTCGGCGCCCTGCTGCTCCAGGGTCGCCAGCCGCCGCAACAAGGCCTGGGTAGAGGCCGTGGTCATCAGTGCACTGTCTTCACCCAGCAATTGCGGGTTGTCCTTCAGGTGCGCCAGCAGCGCCTTGAGGTCCTTGAGGTCCAGCAGTAACAGGCCCTCTCGGTCGGCAACCTTGAAGGCCGCATACAGCGCCGCCTGCTGGCTGTCGGTCAGCTCCAGGAGGTTGCCCAGCAGCAACGGCCCCATTTCACTGAGGGTAGTGCGCAGCGGGTGGCCGGACTGCCCGGCGATGTCCCACAGGCTTACCGGGTAGGCCTGGGGCGTGTGCCCGAGCCAAGGCATACCGGCGATTCGCTCGGCCACCTTGCCCTGTGGTGTGCCAGCGGCACCCAGGCCACACAAGTCACCTTTGACATCGGCCGCGAATACGGCAACCCCTGCGTCGCTGAACACTTCCGCCAAGTGCTGCAAGGTCACGGTCTTGCCGGTGCCCGTCGCGCCCGCCACCAGGCCATGGCGGTTGGCCAGCCGCATCGCTTGCCCGACTGGCTGGCCATCCGGGCCAGCACCTACAACTATGGTCGATGTTTCCGACATCTCTGTAATCCTCTGCTCAAGCTTTACCTTAATTCGGCCGATACCTTTGGGTGATATTCGCCTTAATTAGAGAGGAACAACCGAAAAGGGACTTTTCGGGATGTTGCACTGCTTTGCGGCTCCACCCGTGCGAACGCCTGATATAACACCTTAGCGGAACCGATTACGCCATGAACAAAAGCCTTCGTTTCAGCCACAAGATTCTTTTGGCAGCATCATTGATCGTGATACTCGCCTTCAGCCTTTTCACGCTCTACAACGATTACCTCCAGCGTAATGCGATCCGCGAGGACCTGGAAAACTATCTGGCTGAAATGGGCGCCTCCACTTCGACCAACATCCGCAACCTGTTCGACGGCCGAATCAAGCTGGTGGAAAACCTGGCACAGAACATTGCCCAGGACCCCACCAACGCCGAAACCCTGATGGCCCAGAACGCGCTCATTTCCAGCTTCCTCACCGTTTACCTGGGCAAGGTGGACGGCGGTTTCAGCGTACGCCCGGACGCAAAAATGCCCGATGGCTACGACCCGCGCACGCGCCCCTGGTACAAGGACGGCATGAGTGCCGCCGGCGCGACACTGACCGAACCGTACATCGACATGACCACCAACAAGATGGTCATTGGCATCCTCAGCAAGGTTTCCAGCAGTGTCGGCGTGGTCGGTGGCGACCTGGCCCTGGATGGCCTGGTGCAGATCATCAACTCGCTGAACTTCGGCGGCATGGGCTACGCCTTCCTGGTCAACGACCAGGGCAAGGTCCTGGTGCACCCTGACAAAGACCTGGTGATGAAGTCGCTGTCGGACCTGTTCCCGCAGCACACGCCAAAACTGACCGGTGAGCTGACCGAAGTGCAAAGCGATGGCCAGGCCCGCCTGCTGACCTTCACCCCGATCACCGGCCTGCCTTCGGCCAACTGGTACATCGGCCTGTCGGTGGACAAGGACAAGGCCTTCTCGATGCTCAGCACCTTCCGCACCTCGGCGGTGATCGCCACGGTAGTGGCGGTGGTGATCATCATCGGCCTGCTCGGGCTGCTGATAAACGTGCTGATGCAGCCGCTGCACACCATGACCCGCGCCATGGAAGACATCGCCGAAGGTGAAGGCGACCTGACCAAACGCCTGCGCATTCACAACCACGACGAGTTCGGCATCCTGGGCACCGCCTTCAACCGTTTCGTCGAGCGCATTCACAGCTCGATCAGCGAGGTGTCCTCGGCCACCGAACAAGTCAACGAAGTAGCCCTGCGTGTCATCAGCGCCTCGAACTCGTCGATGACCAACTCTGACGAGCAGTCCAACCGGACCAACAGCGTGGCGGCCGCCATCAACGAACTGGGCGCCGCCGCACAGGAAATCGCGGGCAACGCCGCCCAAGCGTCGCAACATGCCAGTTCGGCTCGCCTGCTGGCCGAAGAGGGGCAACAGGTGGTCGAGCGCAACATTGCGGCGATGAACCGCCTGTCCGACCTGATCGTCAGTTCCAGCGGGCACATCGAGACGCTGAACAACAAGACCGTCAACATTGGCCAGATCCTCGAAGTGATCACCAGCATTTCCCAGCAAACCAACCTGCTGGCGCTGAACGCCGCCATCGAAGCGGCCCGTGCCGGTGAAGCCGGCCGTGGTTTTGCGGTGGTGGCCGATGAAGTGCGCAACCTGGCGCACCGCACCCAGGAATCGGCGCAGCAAGTGCAGACCATGATCGAAGAGCTGCAGGTTGGCGCCCGCGCGTCGGTCGAGACCATGGACCAGAGCCAGCGCCACAGCCAGGACAGCGTGCAGATCGCCAACCAGGCCGGTGAGCGGCTGGACAGCGTTACCGTGCGCATCAGCGAGATCGACGGCATGAACCAGTCGGTGGCCACCGCCACCGAAGAGCAGACCGCCGTGGTCGAGGCGATCAACATGGACATCAACGAGATCAACATGCTCAACCAGGAAGGCGTGGAGAACCTGCAAGCCACCCTGCGCGCCTGCTCGGACCTTGAGCAGCAGGCCGGCCGCCTGAAGCAACTGGTGGGCAGTTTCCGCATCTGACCGGAGCTACACCCTCCTCTGCAGGAGCAACCTTGTGTTGCGAAGAGGCCAGTACAGGCAGTACTGCCATGTTGCCTTCACCGGCCTCTTCGCAGCACAAGGCTGCTCCTACAAGGATTCCGAACTCCCCCTCTCCTCAAACCGATCGAACAAACTATCCTTCTGAAAGGTCCACCTTTAGGCGCGTCATCGCCGGCAGTTACCGCCGAATGACAGACCGAAGATGATCCCGGAGGGATGCTGATCGTGCACATCGCCGACATCACCATGTTCTACGCCCCGGCCAGCGGCGGCGTACGTACCTATCTTGATGCCAAACACCGCCGCCTTGACGCCATGCACGGCGTACGCCACAGCCTGCTGATCCCCGGTGCCAGTGCACAGCACGCCGATGGCATCTATCAAGTGCCCGCCCCGCCTCTGCCATTCGGCAAGGGTTACCGCTTCCCGGTACGCCTGGCCCCCTGGTGCAGTGAACTGCGACGGCTCAAGCCCGACCTGATCGAAGTCGGCGACCCCTACCTGACCGCCTGGGCAGCGCTGGAGGCACGGCGTCAACTGGATGTGCCGGTGATCGGCTTCTACCATTCCGACCTGCCGTTGCTGGTCAGCAACCGTATGGGCAACTGGTTCACGCCCAATGTCGAGGCCTATGTCAGCAAGCTGTACGGCAATTTCGACCGGGTGCTCGCGCCCAGCCAGGTAATGGCCGACAAATTGCGCCGCCTGGGCGTTCGCGATGTGCATGTGCAGCGCCTGGGCGTGGACCTGGCCACCTTCAACCCCGGCCAGCGCGACCCGCACCTGCGCGCAGAACTGGGCATTGCCGACACCAGCCGTTTGCTGATCTATGCCGGCCGCGGCTCGCGGGAAAAGAACCTGCCGGTGCTGCTCGACTGCATGAAGCAGCTGGGTGCCCCCTACCACCTGCTGCTGGTGGGTTCGAACATGCCGGCCAACGTGCCGCGCAACGTCAGCGTGATCGACCACTTCTGCCCGGCCCCGGAAGTTGCCCGGCTGCTGGCCAGCGCCGACCTGCTGGTGCACGCCGGAGACCAGGAAACCTTCGGCCTGGTCATCCTCGAAGCGATGGCCAGCGCCACCCCCGTGGTGGCCGTGCGCGCCGGCGCCTTCGGCGAAATCGTCAACGAACAGTGCGGGCGCCTGTGCCGCCCCAACGATGGCCAGGCCATGGCAGCGGCCGTGCGCGAAGCGTTCGAGGCCGGCGTACGCTCACTCGGGGCGCAGGCTCGCCGCCACGTGGAGCAGCACTATTCATGGGACAACGTGGTCTGCGGCCTGCTGCAACACTATCAGGCCGTGCTCGGCCACCCGCCGCAGGTGCGCGCTCATGGTTGAGGCACGGCCGGCGTCACGTAGCCTGATGCTGGTGCTGCATGATGTTGCGCCCGAGACCTGGCCGGACTACCAACCCTTCGTCGAAGCCGTCGACAGCCTCGGCGGCGTCCCGATGACCTGGCTTGTGGTGCCGGACTTCCACCAGCGCAACCTGCTGCTGCGTTCTCCCACCTTCTGCCGCTTGCTTGACCGGCGCCTGGGTCAGGGCGACGAACTGGCCTTGCACGGCTATTACCATGCCGACAACGGCCCGCCGCCCCGCACGCCCGGCGACTACTTCATGCGCCGTATCTATACCCACGAAGGTGAGTTCTACGGCCTCGACCAGCAGCAGGCCCTGCAACGGCTGGAGCGCGGCCTGGCAATGTTCCACCAGCAGGGGTGGCCTGTGGCCGGCTTTGTCGCGCCAGCCTGGCTGATGAGCGAGGGCACCCGCCAGGCCTTGCGCCGCCTGCCGCTGCGTTACACCAGCACGCCACAGCACCTGTACCGCTTACCGGACTTCACCGCGATCGAAGCCCCGGGGCTGGTGTGGAGTGCCCGCAGCGCCTGGCGCCGAGGGCTTTCAAGGGTGTTGTGCGACTGGCAATGCCGCCGTTGGCGCGATGCCGAGACACTGCGCCTGGGCTTGCACCCGGTGGACATGCGCCACCGCACCTCCCGTGAATACTGGCTGAACACCTTGCGCAGCCTGCTGGCTCAAGGCCGCGAGCCACTGACCAAATCGGCCTGGCTGGACCGCCAGGCCAGCGCATGAACCGCCTGGCCTGGCTGGGCCTGGCACTGCTCGCGGCATTGCTGGTGCCGATCCTGCTCGGTGGCAGCGAGCTGCTGCCGAGGCTGCAACGCTTCGACCCTGTGCTGATGCTCACTCTGCTGGGCATGATCCTGCTGTGCTGGGCGATCAACGCCATTCGCTTGCGCCTGTTGCTCGGCCAGCAAGGTGCCAGGCTTGGGCCACTGCGCAGCCTGGGCGTGGTCATGGCCACCGAATTTGCCATCTGCACCACCCCCGGCGGCAGCGGCGGGCCCTTGACCCTCATGGCCCTGCTGGCGCGTGACCGCATCAGCCCGGCACGCAGCGGCGCTGTATTCGCCATGGACCAGTTGAACGACCTGGTGTTTTTCTTCTGCGCAATGCTGGCGATAGCCGGTTACGCACTGTTCCACAGCCTGGGCCGCAGCCAGGAAAGCATGTTGCTGGGCAGTGCGCTGCTACTGTGCACAGCACTGGCCGGGGTGGCCGGGCTGCTGCGCTATCGCCGCCAGGTCATGCGCTTGAACGGCAGGCTGCTGCGGCGCCTGGGCATGAGCCAGCAGCGCAAACGACGCTGGGCACGCAAGCTGTTGCACTTCATGCACGCGCTGGCGCAGACCTGGCAGTTGCCCAAGCGCACGTTAAGCCTGGTGTTCACCTTGACCTGCCTACACTGGGGCCTGCGCTACAGCGTTTTGTATCTGGTATTGAGGGGGTTGGGGGTGGACCTGGCATGGATCCCCAGCTTTCTGGTGCAGATGCTGTCGCTCAGTGCCGGCCAGTTCAGCCTGCTGCCAGGGGGCGCCGGTGCCGCCGAGCTGACTTCGGCCAGCCTGCTGACGCCATGGGTGGGCAGTTCTACCGCAGCGGCGGCGATCCTGATATGGCGGGCGGTTACTTACTACTTTTATCTGCTGGCAGGCGGCCCGGTGTTCGTGTGCCTGCTGGCGCGTCCGTTGCTGGAGCGCTGGCGGCGTCAGGCGGGTTGAGCTGTTGCCAGAGTTCGGCAGCGCCGGGGAAGTCGGTGCCGTCGGTGTCATCCAGGGCTTCGGGGTCGTAGCGGGCCAGGCAACCTTCGCCGAGAGTGGGAGGTGGTGAGGCGGTAGGGGTGTTGCGTTGTTTGGCCATCAGTGTTCCTTTCAAGATTGCCGGGGGCGCTTTGCGCCCCCTGCATCATCAATCGAAAACGACAGTCTTGTTGCCATGCACCAGCACCCGGTCTTCCAGGTGATAACGCAGGCCACGGGCCAGCACCATCTTCTCCACATCACGGCCAAAGCGGACCATGTCCTCGATGCTGTCGGCATGGCTGACACGCACCACGTCCTGCTCGATGATCGGGCCGGCGTCGAGCTCTTCGGTGACGTAGTGGCAGGTCGCGCCGATCAGTTTCACCCCACGCAGGGAGGCCTGGTGGTAAGGCTTGGCGCCGACGAACGACGGCAGGAAGCTGTGGTGGATGTTGATCACCTTTTCAGCAAAGTCCCGGCACAGTTGCGGCGGCAGGATCTGCATGTAACGGGCCAGCACCACCACATCGGCGGCGTGCTCCTGGACCAGGCGCGACACTTCGGCAAAGGCCGGTGCCTTGTCCTTGGGGTCGACCGGTACATGGAAGAACGGAATGCCATGCCACTCGACCATGCTGCGCAGGTCGTCGTGGTTGGAAATCACGCAAGGGATCTCGCAATCCAGTTCATCGGTGTGCCAGCGATGCAGCAGGTCGGCCAGGCAGTGCGACTCACGGCTGGCCATCAGTACCACACGCTTTTTCTGCGCCGAGTCGGTAATGCGCCAGGTCATGGAGAACTCTTCGGCGATCGGCGCAAACGCCTCGCGGAAGGCTTCGATACCGAACGGCAGCGATTCGGCACGGATTTCATGGCGCATGAAGAACCAACCGCTCTGCTCATCAGAGTGGTGGCTGGCTTCGTTGATCCAGCCATTGTACAAGGCCAGGAAATTACTGACTTTCGCCACGATGCCTACACGGTCGGGGCAGGCGATCACGAGACGATAGGTGCGCATGAATGAGACTCCAGAACTTCGCAAAGGCGCCTATTCTAGCGGTCCGCCAGAAAAAACGCAGTATTGATCGCAGCGGCGATGGCGTATGCCGACCCGCATACCCGGCGCAGGCATTGCCTGACAGAGATGACGAAATGCAGGGTTTGTAAGTAAATTTTTGTTCACGTAGCGAAATGTTGTCACAGCTTAATTAACAGTTAATCGCGGAATATCATGTTTACTTGCGAGTATGGCCTGTCTATTATTGCCCCACACATTTCTGAACACGCATTAAAGGAACACTCCATGTCCCTGATCAACGAGTACCGCGCCACCGAAGAAGCCATCAAGGAACTTCAGGCCCGCCTGGCCAACCTGTCGCAGGATGACAAGCTGAAGAAAGAACTGGAGTTCGAAGGCAAACTGCGCACTCTGATGGGCGAGTACTCCAAGTCGCTGCGCGACGTGATTGCCCTGCTCGACCCAGAGTCGAAACTGAGCAAGGCACCTCGCGGCGCGGTCAAACCTACTGCCACCAAACGTGCGCGCAAGGTCAAGCAATACAAAAACCCGCACAACGGTGAAGTGATCGAAACCAAAGGCGGCAACCACAAGACCCTGAAAGAGTGGAAAGCCACTTGGGGTGGTGATGTGGTTGAGAGCTGGGCAACCCTGCTGGACTGATTGTCAGCATTTGCCTTTTGCTTAACGCAACAAAAACGCCGGCACATTGCCGGCGTTTTTGTTTGCGCCGCTGTCAGTCAATTGCAAATTGTGTCTGCAATTGCCGGGCATGCATTTGCCAAGCCTCCAGTACACGCCGGCCAGCCTCGTCAGCGCCTTCCCAGGCTTGCTGACGCGCCTGCTCGAAGTCGCCCAGCGTATTGGGTGCTCCCCACTGCGGGTCACTCAGTCGTTGCTGACAGAAGCCATACCAGCGCTGGCGTTCTTCGCTGGTCAAGGTCTCAGGGAAGTTGCGCGCCCGATAGCGGAACAGCAATTCCGGTAAACGCGGGTCATCGAACATCCACTGGCCACGGCCCAACTGCGCGGGTTCCAGCGCACGCACTTGCTCACATAAGCGGCGGTCTCGGTCCCCCACAAAACCGTCATACAACTGCTGTTCCGGGTCTTCACTCGGGGCGAAGTCTTCCTTGCCGTAGATGTGCTCCAGCTTGTCTTGCCATTGCGCCTGTTGATTAGCCAACTGTTCGCCGCGCAATTGTAACAACGTCAAGTCCAGGCCCAATCGTTGTTGATCGGCCGGGCGCAATACCGACAATGGCGCCAGTACCGGGCAGCGATTGATCTGCACCAATTTGAGCGGCACCGGTAATTCACCCTCGGCCAGCGCATCGTGACGGGTATACAAGCGCTGGCGTAGAACCTCAGCACTTTCCCTCAGTAACGGTAGGGATTCCTGATGCAAGTCGCAGACGATCAGCGCATTGCGATTACGCGGGTGCCAGGCTAATGGCAATACGACACCCAGGTAATTACGCGCCGCCGAAAAGCGCCCGGATATATGCACCAGTGGCTGCAACAAACGGATCTGTTCCATCACCTTATGCTTGCTGCGCAACTGGAAGAGCCAGTCATACAACTTGGGCTGTTTTTGCCGAATCAGACGGGCCAGGGCAATGGTTGCCCGCACGTCGGAAAGCGCCTCGTGGGCATGCCCATGGTCAATGCCATTGGCCTTGCTCAACAGTTCAAGGCGCAGGCTGGTGCGCCCATCCTGTTGTGGCCATTGAATACCGTCAGGACGCAAGGCGTAGGCGGTCCGCACGATGTCGATCAGGTCCCAGCGGCTGTTGCCGCCCTGCCACTCCCGGGCATACGGGTCGAAAAAGTTACGGTACAAACTGTAGCGGGTCACTTCATCGTCGAAGCGCAGGGTGTTGTAGCCAGCGCCACAGGTACCCGGCTGCGCCAGTTGCGCATGCACCCGGGTCATGAACTCGGCCTCGCACAGGCCTTGCTCGGCCAGCAACTGCGGGGTGATGCCTGTCACCAGGCAAGCCGCCGGGTGCGGCAGGATGTCGTCGGAAGGCCGGCAATAAAGGCTGATCGGCTCGTCGATTTCGTGAAGGTCGAAATCGGTGCGCACGCCGGCCACCTGCAGTGGCCGGTCGCAACGCGGGTTGATGCCGGTGGTTTCGTAGTCGTGCCAGAAAATGCTTGAGGTCACGGGGTCTTCCTGTATCAAGGTCGACCCGATTCTAGCGCAGCCTCAGACAGAAGCGTTGGCAGGAAGGAAACTGAAATAATCACGCAGTGAGCGCACGAACTCGTCGAATTCGCGGGGGGCCTGCAACAGCATGAAGCCCGAATCGTAGTGCCCGGGCGTCTGGTCTTCGCGGCACCACAGGCAACTGGCGGTCAGGTTGACGAACTGATGCCCGCCGCCGACCAGCGGCAAGCGCAATTGCAGTTCGTAATCGGGCCCTACCAGCACAGGCAGCTGGCTGATTACCATCAGGCCGTCCTCGGAGGCATTACCCAGCTGGCCGATTTCTTGACCGGTAAAACGGTTGAATACCTTGAGGACACAAGGCAGTTGATGGCGTTCGATGTGGCGCTTGTTGAACATGATCGCGAGTGTATTCCGTACCTGATGCCAGGAATACAAGGTACTGGCGGTTGTTGTAACAGCTGAGTTACAGATTAGCGCAGGGCGCGCCGCAAATCTCGTGAAATAAACCACACCTTGGTGTTATCGCCAAGGTGTGGTCGTCACCGGGTTGGCCACAGCCGCTTCGCCGCTACGGGCATGACCAAGTTTTTCAAGGGTCTGCAGGCGCGCCCGGGCACGATAGGCGTACTCGTTGCCCGGGTACTTCTGGATCAGGTACTGGTAAGTCTGCGCGGCATCCACGTAAAGCGCCTGGCGCTCCAGGCACTGGCCACGCAGCAGCGACACCTCCGGATGGATGAACGGCCGCGAACGGCTGGTGCGGTCGACCTGCGACAGTTCCAGCATGACCCGTGCGCAGTCGCCACGATCATAGGCGCGGTAGGCATTGTTCAGGTGGTGGTCCATGGACCAGCGGGTGCAGCCGACGGCGCTGGCCGCCAGGGCTAAAACGATCAGGGCTCGCATGGGGATCTCCTTTGATGCCTGTGTATCGGCCAACGCCAACAAATCTTCACAGGCTTTTGCAAGGATACCCCGACCGTTCAAATGCCACCCTGCCTTGGTCGCAGGTAGTGCAACGGAACAATGACTACAGCGAGATTCAGGAGTAGCCTTTCGCTGCGCTTCACTATAGGAGTCTGTGCATGACCATCCGCCGTACCAAAATCGTCGCCACCCTTGGCCCCGCCAGCAACTCGCCGGAAGTGATCGAGCAACTGATCCTTGCCGGCCTGGACGTGGCACGCCTGAACTTCTCCCACGGCACTCCGGACGAGCACAAGGCCCGCGCCCGCCTGATCCGTGACATCGCCGCCAAGAACGGCCGCCATGTCGCGCTGCTGGGCGACCTGCAGGGTCCGAAGATCCGCATCGCCAAGTTCGCCAACAAGCGCATCGAATTGAAGATCGGTGACAAGTTCACCTTCTCCACCGCCCACCCGTTGACCGAAGGCAACCAGGACATCGTCGGTATCGACTATCCCGACCTGGTCAAGGACTGCGGCGTCGGTGACGAACTGCTGCTCGACGATGGCCGTGTGGTCATGCGCGTCGAAACCGCCACTGCAGACGCCCTGCACTGCGTGGTGATCATCGGTGGCCCGCTGTCGGACCACAAAGGCATCAACCGTAAAGGTGGCGGCCTGACCGCGCCGGCCCTGACCGAAAAAGACAAGGCCGACATCAAACTGGCTGCGGAAATGGACCTGGACTACCTGGCCGTTTCCTTCCCGCGTGACGCCAGCGACATGGAATACGCACGCAAGCTGCGTGACGAGGCCGGCGGCAGCGCCTGGCTGGTGGCCAAGATCGAACGCGCCGAAGCGGTTGCCGACGACGAGACCCTCGACAAGCTGATCGCCGCCTCCGACGCGGTGATGGTTGCCCGTGGCGACCTGGGTGTGGAAATCGGCGACGCCGAGCTGATCGGCATCCAGAAAAAGATCATCCAGCACGCCCGCCGCAACAACAAGGCGGTGATCGTGGCGACCCAGATGATGGAGTCGATGATCCAGAACCCGATGCCGACCCGCGCTGAAGTGTCCGACGTGGCCAACGCCGTGCTGGACAACACCGATGCGGTGATGCTGTCGGCCGAAAGTGCTGCCGGTTCCTACCCGATCGAAGCCGTACAGGCCATGGCGCGGATTTGCCAAGGTGCCGAAAAGCACCCGACCAACCAGAAGTCCAGCCACCGCCTGCACACCACCTTCGAGCGTTGCGACGAAAGCATCGCCCTGGCGGCCATGTACACGGCCAACCACTTCCCGGGCGTGAAGGCGATCATCGCCCTGACCGAAAGCGGCTACACCCCGCTGATCATGTCGCGCCTGCGTTCGCACGTGCCGATCTTCGCCCTGTCGCCGCACCGCGCCACCCAGGCTCGCGTCTCGATGTTCCGCGGCGTCTACCCGATCGCCTTCGACCCGGCCTCGCTGCCGGCCGACAAGGTAAGCCAGGCGGCAGTCGACGAACTGCTCAAGCGCGGCCTGGTGGAACAGGGTGACTGGGTGATCCTGACCAAAGGTGACAGCTACCACACCATCGGTGGCACCAACGGCATGAAGATCCTGCATGTCGGTGATCCGCTGGTCGGCTGATCTACCCCGGGGGCCGCTTTGCGGCCCCTTTTTGTTCAAGCATGCTCGACAAACACATCGGCAAACACCTGGTTCCTGGGCACCCCTGCAATAAACAGCCGCCGTGCAAACTGCTCCACGCTCGCCGGCGAGCCACATACCAGTGCAACCGTCTGCCGTGATGTCGGCCGCAATGCCGCAAGCGCTTCATCCAACTGCTCCGCCAGCACCAGCTCGACACTCACGCCTTCAATCCCCTGCAACGGCTCAGCCAGGTAGTGCTGAACGTGGCCATGCGCCACATGCATCACCTTGATTTCCCCCTGATGCCCCTGCCGCATCGCCTCGCGCAAAATGCCCCACAAAGGCGCAAGCCCAGTACCCGCAGCCAGCAACCAGAGCGGTCGTCCTTGCCAGTCCGGGTCGTAATGCAACGCTCCGCCCCTGAGCTCCCCCAAGCGCATCGAGTCGCCAACCTTGAACCCGCGGGCCTTGCTGCAAAAAGCACCGGGCCGCTCGCAGTCGATATGAAATTCAAGGAAGTCGTCTTCACCCGGCAGGCTTGCCAGGGAATAGGGCCGCGCTACCGCCCCGCTCCACAACACCACATGCTGGCCCGCCTGATATCGCACTGCGCGCTCTGGGCGCAGGCGCAGGCGCAGCACGTCACCGAACCAGTCCAGCGCGCAAACCTGTGCGGGAATGCCATCCTGCTGCGGGTCGAACACCGCCACACGCAGGTCACCTACTACCCGACACTGGCAAGCCAGTCGCCAGCCCTGGGCGTGTTTCTCCAGCGCCAATGCCTCGGGCAAGGCGTCCGCTGGCAGCCCGTCCAGGCAATGCACCAGGCAGGCATGGCAGCTACCGGCGCGGCAACTGTAGGGCACATTCAACCCGGCCTCGTTCAAGGCATCGAGCAGGTTGCTGCCGGTCGGCACCGCCCAGCGGCGCTCGCCCACGCATATTTCGGGCATTGTCAGCTATCTCTCCTGGCTCTATATCTTGCCGGGGCCGCTTTGCGGCCCAATCGCCGGCAAGCCAGCCCCCGTCAAGCATCCTATCTCTTCAGCCAGACAGCAAGAACAGTGCCTGCCCGCGGCCGACCATGGTCCAGACCGGCCGAAGGTGTGCCCGGCACAGATGCGCGCTATACTGCCGCGCCTTTTTCCGCCGGCCTGACCTGCCGGCGCCTTGCAAGGCGTTTCGACATGCTGGTCGGCACCGTCGAGCGTCTTTATGAATGTTCCCGTCTTTAAGAGGAGCGCGCTGCATGACCGTGATCAAGCAAGACGACCTGATTCAGAGCGTCGCCGACGCCCTGCAATTCATTTCGTACTACCACCCCGTCGATTTCATCCAGGCCATGCACGAGGCCTATCTGCGTGAAGAGTCGCCTGCTGCGCGTGACTCCATCGCCCAGATCCTGATCAACTCGCGCATGTGCGCCACCGGCCACCGCCCGATCTGCCAGGACACCGGTATCGTCACCGTGTTCGTGCGCGTGGGCATGGACGTACGCTGGGACGGCGCCACCCTGAGCGTCGACGACATGATCAACGAAGGTGTGCGTCGCGCCTACAACCTGCCTGAAAACGTGCTGCGTGCTTCGATCCTGGCCGACCCGGCCGGTGCCCGCAAGAACACCAAGGACAACACCCCGGCAGTGATCCACTACTCCATCGTCCCTGGCGACAAGGTCGAGGTCGATGTCGCAGCCAAAGGCGGCGGCTCGGAGAACAAGTCGAAGATGGCCATGCTCAACCCGTCCGACTCGATCGTCGACTGGGTGCTGAAGACCGTTCCGACCATGGGCGCTGGCTGGTGCCCGCCTGGCATGCTCGGCATCGGCATCGGCGGTACCGCCGAGAAGGCCGCCGTCATGGCCAAGGAAGTGTTGATGGAATCCATCGACATCCACGAGCTGAAAGCCCGTGGCCCGCAGAACCGTCTGGAAGAAATCCGCCTGGAGCTGTTCGAGAAGGTCAACCAGCTGGGCATCGGTGCCCAGGGCCTGGGTGGCCTGACCACCGTGCTCGACGTCAAGATCATGGACTACCCGACCCACGCCGCGTCGCTGCCGGTGTGCATGATCCCCAACTGCGCCGCCACCCGTCACGCCCACTTCGTGCTCGATGGCTCCGGCCCGGCCGAACTGGAAGCGCCGTCGCTGGACGCCTACCCGGAAATCGTCTGGGAAGCCGGCCCAAGTGCCCGCCGCGTCAACCTCGACGACATCACCCCGGAAGAAGTCGCCAGCTGGAAACCGGGCGAAACCATCCTGCTCAACGGCAAGATGCTGACCGGCCGCGATGCCGCGCACAAGCGCATGGTCGAAATGCTCAACCGTGGCGAAGAGCTGCCGGTGGACCTGAAAGGCCGCTTCATCTACTACGTAGGCCCGGTCGACCCGGTCGGTGACGAAGTGGTAGGCCCTGCCGGCCCGACCACCGCTACCCGCATGGACAAGTTCACCCGCCAGATCCTTGAGCAGACCGGCCTGCTGGGCATGATCGGCAAGTCCGAGCGTGGCCCGACCGCCATCGAAGCGATCAAGGACAACAAGGCCGTGTACCTGATGGCCGTTGGTGGCGCTGCCTACCTGGTGGCCCAGGCCATCCGCAAGTCGAAGGTCCTGGCCTTCGCCGAACTGGGCATGGAAGCGATCTACGAGTTCGACGTCAAGGACATGCCGGTTACCGTTGCCGTAGACAGCAACGGTGAATCGGTACACATCACTGGCCCTGCCCTGTGGCAGAGCAAGATTGCCGAGAGCCTGGCAGTCGAAGTGAAGTAAGCCTGATGTAGCATTGGCGCCTGCTTTGCGGGCGCCACTGTTTTCACAAGACTCTGTCAAACTGCTCCGGCCAGTCCCTGCGGGTAAACACCTGCCCTTCCCGCCTCACCCGCCGCACTTCCTCCAGGTCCACCTCACACACCAGCCACTGGCTGCTCGCCGGGCTCAGTGCCTCGCTCAACGCCACCACTCCATCCCCCGGCATCCCGTGATCCGGCGGAACGAACAACCCTGCCCGCCCGATATTCTCGTCCAACGCAGGCGACCATGGCGCATGCCCCACCGTAGGGCTCTGCAACACGGCAATCTGGTTCTCCAGTGCCCGCGCCTGGGCGCCGATACGTACCCGGTGGTAACCCGCCTCGGTATCGGTACAGCTGGGCGCCAGGATCAGGTCGGCACCCGCCTCTGCCAGGCCCCTGGCCAGCATGGGGAATTCGTTGTCATAACAGATCAAAATCCCCAGGCGCCCCAACTCGGTGTCAAACACCTGTAGCCCCTGGCCCGCCGCGATGTCCCACTGCTCTCGCTCGAACCGGGTCATCATCAGCTTGTCCTGGTAACCCAGCACACCCTTGGGGCCGAACAGCCAGGCACGGTTGCGGTACCGCCCATCGCTGTCCAGCACCGGCACGCTGCCCGGTTGCAGGTAGATTCCCCAGCGCCGCGCAAGGCTCTCGCACAGCGCCCTCCACGGCTCGATCAACGGCTGGATGCCGGCAATCGAAGCCTTCAGGTCACCCCGCTGCTCGGCACTCAGTTGGCCGCTCAATACCAGACCGGCGTATTCCGGCAGCAGCAGCAAGCCTGCGCCCGCCTCCACGGCCTCGGCGCACAGGCCCTGCAGGTGGTCGGCGTAGGCGTCCCAGGTTTCATGCAGTTCGATGGCGTACTGGCAGGCCGCCAGGCGGATCATATCGGCAGTTCCTTCAGCCAGAACGACATCAGCTTGTCGGAGCTTTCCTGTTCATCCAGGTCGCGCCAGGCGTAGGTGGTACGCAATGACGGGTCATGCAGGAAGCCGCGGTTGCGCCAGAAACCGTGCAAAGGTTTGTAGTCTGCCGGCCGTCTCGGGTGCACACCTGGCCGCTCCACCGCGCAGAACGCGCAGTAATCGAACTCGGCCAGTTTGTGCGCATAGGACTCGCGTTCGATGAAGAAGCGCACGCCCAGGCCCTGGCCACGGTACTCCGGCAGCACCAGCGACTCACCGAAGTAATACACGCTGGCCGGGTCGCGGCCCTGGGCCAGGAACGGCTGCTGGAACTCGGGGGCGACATCCACCAGCGGCAGGCCGGTGGAAGCGCCTACCACTTTGCCATCGTCCAGCGCCAGCACCACCAGGCTACGCCCGGAGCGCGCATAGGCGGCCAGGTAGTCAGCCTCGTACTCCGGGGTACCGTCATACAGGTAGGGAAACTCGCGAAACACGCTAAGGCGCAGGCGAGCGAGGTCATCGATGTATGGCGCGATAGCGGCGCCGTGCAACAGGCGTATTTCCATGCGTGGCGGTCGTTTTGTCGATGTGGATGACGCGCTCGGCTAAGCCGGGCTTGAAGGGAAACCCTATCATCCGAGGCAGCGACCCGCCTTTTCCCTACACGACAGGTACTGTTCCATGACCGCTACCGAACTGGTAAATGCTTACTACGCCGCGTTCAACGCCGGCGACATGCCGGGCTTTCTCGCCCTGCTGAGCGAGGACGTGATCCACGACATCAACCAGGGCGAGCGGCAAATGGGCAAGGCCCGGTTTGCCGCGTTCATGGACAAGATGAACCGCTGCTACCGCGAACGCCTGGCCGATATCGTGGTGATGCAGAATGCCGACGGCAGCCGCGCGGCGGCGGAGTTCACCGTGCATGGCGAGTATCTGGCGGATGACCAAGGGTTGCCGGCAGCCAACGGGCAGACCTATGTGCTGCCGGCGGGGGCGTTTTTCTATATCCACTGCGGCAAGATTGCCCGGGTGACCAACTACTACAACCTCAATGACTGGGTTGAGCAAGTAGCCTAAGCCTGAGAGAGCTGCATTGCCTGTACCGGCCTCTTCGCAGCACAAGGCTGCTCCTACAGGGCCAGCACAAGACCTGAGTGTTGTGGGGTCCCTGTAGGAGCAGCCTTGTGCTGCGAAGGGGCCCGGTCAGACGATACGGGTACCCAGCACTTTCAGGAAGGCCGCCAGCCATGCCGGGTGCGCTGGCCAGGCCGGTGCAGTCACCAGGTTGCCATCCACATGGGCCTGGTCCACCGCGATGTCGATGAACGTGCCGCCCGCCAGACGCACTTCCGGCGCACACGCGGGGTACGCGCTGCATTCGCGCCCCTCCAGCACACCCGCCGCCGCCAACAGCTGGGCACCATGGCACACCGCCGCAATCGGCTTGCCGGCCTGGTCGAACGCCCGCACCAGCTCCAGCACTTTCTCATCCAGGCGCAGGTACTCCGGCGCACGGCCACCCGGGATCAGCAGCGCGTCGTAACTCTCGGGCCGCACCCGCACGAAGTCGTAATTCAGGGCAAAGTTGTGCCCCGGCTTTTCGCTGTAGGTCTGCTCACCCTCAAAATCATGGATGGCAGTGCGCACGGTCTGCCCCGCCAATTTCTCCGGGCACACCGCATGCACGGTATGGCCCACCATGCTCAAGGCCTGGAACGGCACCATCGCTTCGTAATCCTCGACGTAGTCGCCCACCAGCATCAGAATCTTCTTCGCCGTCATCGCACCCACTCCTTCGGTAAACAGTCAATGCACGATAGCCTCTGTCAGTCACGGCGGTCGAGCACGTTGACCACCAGTCGGTCGATCCAGCCCCAGATCCGCTGCTTCACCCTGCGCCAGAGGGGGCGGGCATGCCAGTGGTCGAGGTCGACTTCCTGGCTCAAGGCAAAGTCGCGCTCGAAGCTGGCCACCACCGCCGCTGTCAACGGCGGGTCCAGCGCCTCGATGTTGGCCTCAAGGTTGAAGCGCAGGTTCCAGTGGTCGAAGTTGCACGACCCGACGCTGACCCAGTCGTCTACCACGGCCATTTTCAGGTGCAGGAAGCACGGTTGGTATTCAAAAATTCGCACGCCGGCGCGCAGCAGGCGTGGGTAATAGCGGTGCCCTGCATAGCGGACCGACGGGTGGTCGGTGCGTGGGCCGGTCAGCAACAGGCGCACATCAAGCCCCTTGCTGGCGGCACGGCGCAAAGAACGGCGCACGCTCCAGGTCGGCAGGAAGTACGGCGTGGCCAGCCATACCCGTTGCTTGCCACTGTTCAGCGCCCGCACCAGCGAATGCAGGATGTCCTGGTGCTGGCGGGCGTCGGCATAGGCCACCCGGCCCATGCCCTGCCCATGGGCCGGCACCTTGGGCAGGCGCGGAAGGCCGAAGCCTTCGGCAGGGCGCCAGGCGGTGCGGCGGTTGTTGGCGGACCACTGGCGGTCGAACAGCAGTTGCCAGTCGGTTACCACCGGCCCCTGAATCTGCACCATCACCTCATGCCATTCGCTGGTCGCGTCGCCCGGCTTCCAGAACTCGTCGGTTACGCCCGTGCCGCCCACCACCGCCCAGCGTTCGTCCACCAGCAAAAGCTTGCGGTGGTCGCGGTACAGGTTGCGCAGGCCACGCTTCCAGCGTAGGCGGTTGTACCAGCGCAGGTACACACCGGCTTCCAGCAGGCGCTGGCGCAGGGCGCTGTTGAAGGCCAGCGAGCCATAGTCATCGAACAGGCAACGCACTCGCACACCACGCCGGGCGGCCTGCTCCAGCGCTTCGACCACGGCCTCGGCACAGGCCCCGGCCTCGACCAGGTACAGCTCCAGGTCAACCTGAAACTCGGCACCCACGATTGCCTCCAGCATGCGCGGAAAGAACTCGGGGCCGTCGATCAGCAGTTCGAACTGGTTGCCATCCCGCCAGGGGAAGACCGGCCCCGGCATGTCAGCGGGCGGTGAAAATCAGCACCGCGCTAACCGGCACCGACGGGTTGATGGACTTGAGCCCGGCAAACTTGCGCAGGCTTTCCAGCCCCGGCAGCAAACCGAAATCCTCGGCGCGCAGCAGCAGCGGTTCCAGGGTCACAACCTGGAACCGCCGCGCATCCAGGCGAGTGGCCAGCAGCAAGGCGTTGTAGCTGTGCGACTGGCCATGCAACGTGACCGTCAGCGGCAGGCGCAACTCGATCTGTGCACCATCGGCCAGGTCATTGATCGGCCGCAGATCGATCTGCGCCTTTACCGTGGCCTCGGCGAAGCGCCCGACCTCGAACAGGTTGTCGCGCATTTGCTCATCACGCAGCGGGATGCCGCTGCTGACAGAGTCCATCTCGATGCTCAGCCCCGCCACGCCTTTGCGGTCGACCGTACCGTGCAGCACCAGGAAGCGGTGCACTTCGGCGGTGTCACCGTTCTTGCCGGTAATGAACGACAGGCGCGACGATTCGCCATCGAGGTGCCAATTGGCGTGGGCGGGCAGGCACAAAGCCAGCAACAAGGCGGGCAGTAGACGGGGCAGTTTGAACATGACAAATCTCGTGAAACCAAGCCGCCAACCTTACCCGCCCGCCTTCATGGCAGCAAGCGGCAACCCTCGCGCAGGCCCTGCCAGGCAGCCTGGTTGCGCCGCCCAAGCCCCTCGGCAGTGACTAGCCGCTGCTGGCTGTTTTCCTCCAGCAGGCTCAGCGGCAGCCACTGCTTTACATAACCTTGGCAGTAGGCCTGCTCGAAGCCCATGACGAAGCGGCACGAGCAGTATTCCTTGGCCGAGTAGGCCGAGAGGATGCCGGGGAAATCCGCCAAGGCCTGACGCTCCTGCCAGGCCCAGAACAACAGGCCCAGCAGCATCACCAGTAGCAGCAACAAGGCCCGCTTCATGTGCCCTCCCGGGCCATGGCCGCCAGTACCCGCTTAAGCAGTTCGTCATGCTGGTAACTGCCGTCGCGGTCATCGGCATAGCGCACGACCACCAGCTTTTGCGCGGGCAGCACGTACAGCGCCTGGCCCCAGTGGCCAAGGGCGGCGTAGGTGTCTTCGGGCGCACTTGGCCAAGGCCGCGCGGCGCCGGCCAGCGGCTGGTTGAGCCACCAGTGGCCGCCAGGGTTGGCCTCACCCGGCACAGGCTCGGCATGGTCAAACGCTGTGCGGTTGAAGGCCACCCAGTCCTTGGGCAGCAGTTGCCGGCCTTGCCAACGGCCGTCGCGCTGCATCAGCAAGCCGATACGCGCCAGGTCACGGGCGCTGAGGTACAGATAGGAAGAGCCCACGTAGGTGCCCGCCCGGTCACGCTCCCACACTGCGCTGTCGATACCCAGCGGGGTGAACAGCGCGTGCCAAGGGTAATCGGGATATTGCCCGGCATCCAGCATGCCGCGCAGCGCGGCGGCCAGCAGGTTGCTGTCGCCACTGGAGTAGAGGAATCGCTGACCGGGGCTGGCCGACGCGCCCCGCGCCGCCGTATAGGCCGCCATGTCCTCGCGGCCACGGGTATACAGCATGGCCACCACCGAGGACTTGAGCGGGGCGTATTCGTAGTCTTCCTGCCAGTCCAGGCCACTGGCCCAGTGCAGCAGATCGGCCATGCGTATGCCCGGATGACCGCGCATGGCGGGGTAGAAACGGGTGACCGGATCTTCCAGCTCGAAGCGCCCTTCGCCTTGGGCCACGCCCATCAGCGTGGCGAGTACGCTCTTGCTTACCGACCAGGTCAGGTGCGCGGTGGCGGCAGTGGTGGGGGCGGTGTAGCGCTCGTGGAGGATACGGCCGTCGCGGATGATCAGCAGCGCGTCGGTGCGGATGCCGCTGCGGTCGGGGGCAGTGCGAGGGGGGAAGGCGTAGGCGTCGACGGCTTGCCAGTCGAACGTGGCAGGGTCGTTCTGCCAGGCAGGGTCAGGCCAGTCCTCGGCTTCGGCGGTTGCCAGGGCCAGGCAAAGAACCAATAGCAGACCTTTCAGCATTGCGTTTCAGGCTCGCAGTTTTGGGGCTGCTGCGCAGCCCATCGCCGGCAAGGCGGCCCCCGGTATCATCGGTTCACAAAAACCTATCAGGCCTTCATGACAATCCCGCAGCAGCCCAAGCCTTGTTCAGCCGCTTCTCTCTCGCCGCCGCGGCCAGCGTCATCACCCCTTGGTCACGCTGCCAGATTTGTGCCCAATGCACCGGCCCTGCCGCCAAGGCCGCATCGATCGCCCCCCGCAATGCCTGGAACTGCGCAAACAACCCGCCCAGCAACAAATGGCAACTCACGCTATCGGCACACTGCCGACTGCCCTCGGCGCACCCTGCCAGCAGCCCAAGCAGCTGCAGCCGTAAATCCTGGGGCCAGGCGCTTTCCTGCCCCACGCCATACAGCCAGGCCGTAAGCGACGTGAGCACATACAAGTCCTCCAGCGAGCGGAACGGCTTCACATAGGCATCCCAGCCGTCACCGGCCAGCAACTCGCACGTTGCCTGCTCCAGCAGCAAGCGCCCGTGGCCCACCTCCGGCATCAGCGGCAGGGTCGGCAATGGCTCCAGCGTCACGCCAGGCTCCCCGGGGTAGACCACCGCCAGGTTCAATTGTGGCGCCGCGCCTGCGGTTTCGCTGCGCGCCGCCACCAGCAGCCACTCCGCCTCCAGCCCGGCTGTGACGAAGTCCTTGCTGCCGCTCAGCCGCAAACCGTCCAGGCGCGTGTGCATGTCCGCCGGCCTTACGCTGCGCCGCTCGGTGGCGCACAGGGCGCCGAGGCTGGGCGGTGCACTGGGCCACAGCACGCGCAAGGCGGCCTGGTAACCCACCAGAAAAGCCAGGCCCGGCGTGGCCATCGCGCGCCCGCCCAGTGCCGCCAGTTCGAAGGGGGCAACCGGGCCGAGGCGCTCGAGCAGCGCGGCATAGGTTTCGCCCAAAGTGCCCGCCGGCGCGTGGCGAAGCGGGTCGTTCAATCGTTGCAACCAGGCCATGGGACGGCTCCTTGCTGGGGCTTTCTGGTCAAGGTTCGGGAGTGTCACGCAAGCATCACCAAAGATTCACAGGGGTGACACCGCGCCTACCTAGGCTGACTTTGCACAACAAAGCCGACCGGCCGCAACCCTCATGGCTGGCTTATGGAGACTCGTAATGACTCGGATCGCTCATTCTGGCGACAACAGCACTGAACGCCGTCTGCAAGCCGAACGCCTGGTTGGCGCCGCGGCGCTGCAAGAGGCCCAGGCCCTGCGTTTCAAAGTGTTCAGCGCAGAATTCAAGGCCAAGCTCAAGGGTGCCGAGCAGGGCCTGGACATGGACGACTACGACGTGCACTGCCGCCATATTGGTGTGCGTGACCTGAGCACCGGCGAGCTGGTGGCCACCACCCGTCTGCTCGACCACCAGGCCGCCAGCAGCCTGGGCCGCTTCTACAGCGAGGAAGAATTCCGCCTGCACGGCCTGTTGCAGCTGCAGGGCCCGATCCTGGAGCTGGGCCGAACCTGCGTAGCCCCCGACTACCGCAACGGCGGCACCATCGCCGTGCTGTGGGGTGAACTGGCCGAGGTGCTCAACGAGGGCCGCTACAGCTACCTGATGGGCTGCGCCAGCATCCCCATGCAGGATGGCGGCATACAGGCCCATGCCGTGATGCAGCGCCTGCGTGACCGCTACCTGTGCAACGAGCACCTGCGTGCCGAACCGAAGAAGCCGCTGCCAAGCCTGGCCCTGCCGGGTAACGTCATCGCCGAAATGCCACCGCTGCTCAAGGCCTACATGCGCCTGGGCGCGAAGATTTGCGGCGAACCGTGCTGGGACGAGGACTTCCAGGTGGCCGACGTGTTCATCCTGCTCAAGCGCGACGACCTGTGCCCGCGCTACGCCCGCCACTTCAAGGCAGCGGTGTGATGCCGAAGCTGCGGGTAGTAGCCCGCCTGAGCAGACTGCTGCTGGTACTGTTGCTGGGCATGTTGATGGCCAGCCTTATCGCCCTCGGTGAACGCCTGGGCTTCAAGGCCCCCATCGAACGCCGCCAGCGCTGGACCTGCCTGTTCATGAAACGCCTGGTCGCCGCCCTGCCCTTCGATGTGCGGGTGGTGGGTGAGTTGCCGCAACGGCCGATGCTGTGGGTCAGCAACCATGTCTCGTGGACCGATATCCCCCTGCTCGGCATGCTGCTGCCGCTGTCATTCCTGTCCAAGGCCGAGGTGCGTCATTGGCCGGTGGCGGGTTGGCTGGCGGAAAAAGCCGGCACGCTGTTCATTCGCCGTGGCGGGGGTGACAGCCAGCGCCTGCGCGAACAGATCGCCGGGCAACTGGGGCTGGCCCGGCCGCTGCTGATCTTCCCCGAAGGCACCACTACCAGCGGTCGCACCTTGCGCACCTTCCATGGCCGCCTGCTGGCAGGTGCCATCGATCGCGGCGTGGCGGTGCAGCCGGTGGCTATCCAGTATTTGCGTGATGGCCAGATCGACCCGATTGCGCCGTTCATTGGCGATGATGACCTGGTGTCGCACCTGATGCGCCTGTTTGCCCAGCCGCGGGGCGAGGTGTGCATTCACCTGCTGCAACCTGTCGGCAGCGTGGGCAAGGAACGGGCGGTGCTGGCGTTGCAGGCGCAGCAGGCAATTCACCTGGCGTTGTTCGGGGTTGAGGAAGTTGAAGCAGTGCCAAGGCGGCAGGCGCGGGCTGCCTGAGCCTGGCGTGGGCAAGCTGGCGCCTGCGAGATCGAGCGCCGCCCGCGCGGCGCTTCGCAGCACAAGGCTGCTCCTACATCTGTTTCGGGCCAATTACGCCTGTACCAATGCGCGCGACCGCCTTGTTTGTCCGACACGATATCGAGGTGAACACCAAGGGACCGCGCGCCTATGCCCCAGGAATAACTGGCCCGAAACAGATGTGGGAGCAGCCTTGTGCTGCGAAGCGCCGCGCGGGCGGCGCTCGATCTCACAGGCGCTACAGGTCCTCAGCCCTACGCTGCGCCGCTGCAAAGGCCTGCAGCTGCGGATAGAACTCGCGAAAATCCGCCAGCAGCGGCTCATACAGCCGCTCAAGCTCCCCCATCACCCCCGCCATGCCCTCAGGCCGCGACAAGCGCCGGGCAATGCCGTTGAACACCTGCTCCAGGGTGGCAAAATCGCCATACGCCCCTAGCCAGTCATCCGCTGCCATGAACGGTGCAATCCGCGCCAGCCGCCCCGGCAGCTCTGGCTCCGCCAGCAGCACCCGATAAAAAGCGCCAGTAAACTGCTCAAGGGGCTGCTCGGCGTAGTTGCCCCAATCCCGCGCCAGGCAATGGTCGAAGAATACATCCAGGACGATGCCGGCAAAGCGCCGCCGCTCACGCGGAAAGCGCGCCAGTGCGGCCAGCACCAACGGGTGCCGATCGGTGTAGCTGTCGATATGCCGGTGCAGCCGGATAGCCGCCTCCAGCGCAGGTGGAAAGCGCCCTTCCAGCGAGCCTTTGACAAAATCGCCATACAGGCTGCCAAGCAGTTGTTGCGGCGCCGGGCCGCCCAGGTGCAGATGTGCGAGATAGTTCATGGGCGCAGTCTAGCACCGCTCACCAGCATATCGTTATAACCCGATATAGCGATTCGTACTCAGCTCAGAACCTCTTCGTATTTGTGTATCGGGATCGGGCGATTTACATTTCGCCCTATCGCGATATACCGCTACAACGAGCCTCAACCCATGCCTCTCGATCTCGACGAAATCATAAAAGCGCTGGCCCATCCGGTCAGGCGAGAAATCCTCAGCTGGCTGAAAGACCCGGCAACGCAGTTCCCCGACCAGTACCACAGCACCGAAAACGGTGTGTGTGCCGGGCAGATCGACCAACGCTGCGGCTTGTCGCAGTCGACCGTCTCCGCCCACCTGGCCACCTTGCAGCGCGCCGGGCTGATCAGCAGCCAGAAGATTGGCCAATGGCACTTCTTCAAACGCAACGAAGCCACCATCGAGGCGTTCCTCGAACAACTGCGCCAAGCACTTTGACAAGGCAGGTAACCGCTATGACCACGCTTTTCGATCCGATCACCCTGGGCGACCTGCAACTGCCCAACCGCATCATCATGGCCCCGCTCACCCGCTGCCGGGCCGACGAAGGCCGCGTGCCCAATGCGCTGATGGCCGAATACTATGTGCAGCGCGCCAGCGCCGGGCTGATCCTCAGCGAGGCGACTTCGGTCAGTGCCATGGGCGTCGGCTACCCGGATACCCCCGGCATCTGGAACGATGAGCAGGTGCGTGGCTGGAACAACGTCACCAAGGCCGTGCATGCCGCCGGCGGGCGCATCTTCCTGCAACTGTGGCACGTTGGCCGTATTTCCCACCCCAGCTACCTGAACGGCGAGCTGCCGGTTGCCCCTAGCGCGATCCAGCCCAAGGGCCATGTAAGCCTGGTGCGCCCGCTAAGTGACTATCCCACCCCGCGCGCGCTGGAAACCGAGGAAATCAACGACATCGTCGAGGCCTACCGCAGCGGTGCCGAGAACGCCAAGGCTGCCGGTTTCGATGGTGTAGAGATTCACGGCGCCAACGGTTACCTGCTCGACCAGTTCCTGCAAAGCAGCACCAACCAGCGCACCGACCGCTATGGCGGGTCGCTGGAAAACCGTGCACGCCTACTGTTGGAGGTGACCGATGCGGCCATCGAAGTTTGGGGCGCGAACCGCGTAGGCGTGCACTTGGCGCCGCGTGCCGATGCTCACGACATGGGTGATGCCGACCGCGCCGAAACGTTCAGCTATGTGGCTCGCGAGCTGGGCAAGCGGGGCATTGCCTTTATCTGCTCGCGGGAGCGGGAAGCGGATGACAGCATCGGCCCATTGATCAAAGAAGCGTTCGGCGGCTTGTACATCGTCAACGAGCGGTTTGACAAAGCCAGCGCCAATGCGGCCCTGGCCAGTGGCAAGGCCGATGCGGTGGCGTTTGGCGTGCCGTTCATCGCCAACCCCGACCTGCCGGCGCGGCTGGCGGCGGATGCGCCGTTGAACGAGGCGCGGCCTGAGACTTTCTATGGCAAGGGGCCAGTGGGGTATATCGATTATCCGCGGTTGTAATCACGATTGCCGGGGCCGCTTTGCGGCCCTATCGCGACGCTCCTACAGGGGAACGCGATCTCCGGTAGGAGCGGCCTTGTGTCGCGATAGGAGGGCAACGCCCTCCCCTGCCATGTCAGGGCCTGGCACTGATCTGCTGCTGCAAGTTCTGGATCTGGCTCTGCAAGGTATTCAGGTTGCGGGTCATCTGCGCCCGGAAGGCATCGAACTCCTGCACCGACGCACCACCGGACGCTGCCGCAGCCGGGCGGTTGTCGATCTGGCTCTTCAACACCAGGATATCCTGTTCCAGGCCCTGGATTGCCGCGCTCGGGTTGCCCTGCTTCTTCAGTGCCGCCACTTCGCTGCCCAGGCTCTTGAGCTGCCCGTCCAGCTTGCCGCCATCCACCTGCGCGGCTTTCAGCGCGGCAACCTGCTCGTTCAGGCCTTTGAACTGAGCATCCAGCTTGCCGCCATCAACCTGACCCGAACGCAACGCGGCCAGCTCGCCGTTCACCAGCTTCAGCTGCGCCTGCAGCTGGCTTTGCAGCTCGGTCACAGCCTTCTGCTGTTCACGGGTATCAGCCAACACTTGCTCCAGGCGTTTACCCAAGTCACCGGTCTGACCGGCCACACCCTTCTGCAACTGGCGCAACTGCAGCTTCAGCGCCTCGCTACTGCTAGTAACGCCGGATTCGCTGGCCTCCACCTTGCCACTGATCGCCTGCAAACGCCCGGCGGCTTCTTCACTGATGCGGGCAAAGCTCTCCTGGGTCGCCACCAGCTGCTGCTCCATCAGCGAGATCTGCTGGAAGCTCCACCAGCCCAGGCCCGCCAACGCGATGAACGAAGCGCCGAGCAGCGCCCACAACGGCGCCGTGCTGGCCCCGCGGGCGGCTTTCTGGCGGCTGCGCACCACGTGCGCCGGCATCAGTTCGTCATCATCAACGGTGCCCGCCCGCAAGGTAGGCACGTCATCGTAGTCATCGTGAGCATGGTTACGCATGGATACATTCAACCGCGGTAGTCGCAAAGAGGCACGAGTATAAACCGCAAGCGCGGCGTGTTGATGACCATTGTCACGCCAGCGGCTTTACTGCCCAGGCAGCAAATGCTTCCACCAACCGCAGAATTCATCCAGCGCCGTCCACAGGCTGACCTTGGGCTGGTAGTCCAGGTACTGCCGCGCACGGCTGATATCCAGGGTGAAATCACGGCTCATCACCTGCATCCCCAGGCGCGACAGGGTGGGTTGCGGGCGCCCTGGCCACAGCATGCAGGCGGCCTCGCTCACCGCGGCCAGGCTGTAGGCCAGGCCATAGGAACGGTAGCGGGTAACCTGCGGCAGCTGCATCTGGCGCATCACGTAGTTGACCACGTCCCACAGCGGCAACGGCTGGCCATTGCTGATGTTGTAGGCCTGGCCCAGCGCACGGTCATCGGCGAACAAGGCGCTGAGCAGTGCCTCGTTGAGGTTGTGCACGCTGGTGAAGTCGACTTTGTTCAGGCCGTTGCCGATGATTGCCACGCGGCCTTTGCGCTGCATCTGCATCAGCCGCGGGAAGATACTGGCATCGCCGGCACCTGTGACGAAGCGCGGGCGCAGCGCCAGCACTTCAAGGCCGAACTCCTGGGCCCCGAACACTTTTTGCTCCGCCAGGTGCTTGGTTTGCCCATAGTGGTCGTGAAAACGACGCGGCACCTGGTCTTCACGGATGTCCAGGCGCGAGCGGCCATTGAAGTAGATCGACGGCGACGACAGGTGCACCAGGCGCCGCACATGTTCCTTCAGGCAGCCCTCGACCACGTTTTCGGTGACGACCACATTGCCTTGGTAGAAGTCCTGGTAGCGCCCCCAGTTGCCCACCGCGCCGGCACAGTGCACCACAGCCTCCATGCCCTGGCACAGGCGGCGGGCCAGCTCGGGATCACCCAGGTCGCCTGGGATGAACTGGGCGCCGCGCCTGACCAGGTGCTCGACCCCTTCGGCGCGGCGGCCGCTGACCCGCACGTCCAGGCCCTGCTCCAGGGCGAAGCGCGCAAAGCGCCCGCCAATGAAGCCACTCGCGCCGGTGACCAGAATTCGCATGTAAGACTCCGTCTTGCCAAATTTCAGATGCAACTGACGCCAGCCGTGGCTACAAGGGCACCAGCCATTGCTGCGCGGTGTGCCGCAGGTGGTCGGTCAGTTGCGCGAGCAATTGCCCGCCATTGCGCCAATGATGCCAGTACAGCGGCACGTCGATGGGGGTATCGCTGCAGATTTCCACCAACTGCCCGCTGGCCAGCTGCTCCCGAGCCTGCAGTTCGGGCACCAACCCCCAGCCCAGCCCGGCCTCGGTCATGCGCAGGAAGCCTTCGGACGACGGGCACAGGTGGTGCAGGAAACCGTCCTCGATGCCCAGTGATGCCAGGTAACGATGCTGCAGGAAATCATCCGGGCCGTACACGATAGCGGGGGTGCGGGCCAGGCGGCTGGCGACAAAACCCTGGGGGAAATGCCGCGCCATGAAGCCGGGGCTGGCCAACGCCCGGTAGCGCATGGCCCCCAGCAGCAGGCTGCGCGCCCCGGCAACCGGGCGTTCACTGCCACACAGGCAGGCCGCCACCTCGCCGGCACGCATGCGTTTCAGGCCCACTTCCTGGTCTTCTACCACCAGGTCGGTCAGCACGTTCTGCTGCGCACAGAAGTTGCCCACCGCACCGGCCCACCAGGTGGCCAGGCTATCGGCGTTCAGGGCGATGCGCAGGCGCTCCGGCATGCCCTCTTCGTCCAGCGCCGGCACCTGGCGCTGCAAGTCACGTTCAAGCAGGCGCACCTGCTGCACATGGTTGAGCAACTGGCGGCCGACTTCGGTCGGGCTGGGCGGCGTGGCACGCACCAGCACCGGTTGCCCGACCCGCGCTTCAAGCAGCTTGATGCGCTGGGAGATGGCCGACTGCGACAAACCGAGCACTTGCGCGGCACGCTCGAAACCACCCTGTTCGATCACCGCCGCCAAGGCGGCGAGCAACTTGTAGTCGAACATCGATTTTCCTAATGCCTGATCAGCTTTATTTGTTTTTCTTATACAGCGCCAACCACCACAATGGCCAGCATCTTTAGTTTCCTTTATGGAGGGCACGCCATGTGGCAAAGCTATCTCAACGGCATGCTGGTGGCCTTCGGCCTGATCATGGCCATCGGCACCCAGAATGCCTTCGTCCTCGCCCAGAGCCTGCGCCGCGAGCATCACCTGCCGGTAGCGGCGCTGTGCATTGTCTGTGACGCTCTGCTGGTGGCTGCCGGGGTATTCGGCCTGGCCACGGTGCTGGCGCAAAACCCGACCTTGCTGGCCGTTGCGCGCTGGGGCGGCGCGTTGTTCCTCATCTGGTACGGCGCCAAAGCCCTGCGCAGTGCCTTTTCCAAACAAAGCCTGCAGCACCAGGAAGGCCAAGGCATGCGCTCGCGCCGTGCCGTACTGCTCAGTGCGCTGGCGGTAACGCTGCTGAACCCGCACGTCTACCTTGATACGGTGTTGCTGATCGGCTCGCTGGGCGCCCAGCAGACCGAGCCTGGCGCCTATGTGGCCGGGGCGGCCAGTGCCTCGCTGCTGTGGTTCTCGACCTTGGCGATCGGTGCGGCCTGGCTGGCACCGTGGCTGGCCCGCCCGGCGACCTGGCGCATGCTCGACCTGATGGTGGCGGTGATGATGTTCGCGGTGGCGGCGCAATTGATCTTCAACTGAGCTCTGGCCTGCATGGCCCGGCACACATCGGTTGGCCTGGAAACGACCACCACTGGTCGGTACCCGCCAACCGCTGCGGAACCTCTATTCCCTATGTTTGTTGCGTGGTTATGCGCCGGGGCTGGTGCTATGATCGCCCCCTTGCGTCGCAAAGAGTACAAACTCGCCGACGCTCAGAGGGCCGCCCGTGATCGGCCCTGCGCAAACCGCGAACTAGACCTGAATCAGGAGATCCACCATGGCTTTTGAATTGCCGCCGCTGCCGTACGCCCACGATGCCCTGCAGCCGCACATCTCCAAGGAAACCCTGGAGTATCACCACGACAAGCACCACAACACCTATGTCGTGAACCTGAACAACCTGGTCCCAGGCACCGAATTCGAAGGCAAGACCCTGGAAGAGATCGTCAAGACCTCTTCGGGTGGCATCTTCAACAACGCCGCTCAGGTCTGGAACCACACCTTCTACTGGAACTGCCTGTCGCCAAACGGCGGCGGCCAGCCTACCGGTGCCCTGGCTGAAGCCATCAACGCCGCTTTCGGTTCCTTCGACAAGTTCAAGGAAGAGTTCACCAAGACTTCGGTTGGCACCTTCGGTTCCGGCTGGGGCTGGCTGGTGAAGAAAGCTGACGGTTCCCTGGCCCTGGCCAGCACCATCGGCGCCGGTTGCCCGCTGACCAGCGGCGACACCCCACTGCTGACCTGCGACGTCTGGGAACACGCCTACTACATCGACTACCGCAACCTGCGTCCGAAGTACGTCGAGGCGTTCTGGAACCTGGTCAACTGGGCCTTCGTTGCCGAGCAGTTCGAAGGCAAGACCTTCAAGGCCTGAGTCCTTCAGCCCTGAACGTAAAGACCCGGCCATGTGCCGGGTTTTTTTATGCCTGTGCCCGCGCAGAGGCCGGCACGGTTTTGCTTGCTCAGCCCGTATACCGCGCTAACATCAAACCTCTGGAAGATTGACACAGCGCACTCAAGTTGCGGGGTCAGGCAACCGATACACTGCTCATGATCGGCCGGTAGTGTATCGTCATCGTTGATGGCAAAATGATGCCATGCGCATGGATTAAGGAAACCCCATTGAAGCTGGAATTGCGGAACAGCTTGTCGGTCAAGTTGCTCAGGGTCGTGCTGCTGTCGGCGTTGGCGGTTGGCGTCGTGCTCAGCTGTGCGCAAATTGTCTACGACACTTACAAGACCCGCCAGGCCGTGAACAACGATGCCCAGCGCATCCTCGACATGTTCCGCGACCCCTCCACCCAGGCGGTGTACAGCCTCGACCGCGAAATGGGCATGCAGGTGATGGAAGGCCTGTTCCAGGACGAGTCGGTGCGCATGGCGTCCATCGGCCACCCCAACGAAACCATGCTGGCAGAAAAGTCCCGCCCGCTGCAGGACATGTCCATGCGCTGGCTGACCGACCCGATCCTCGGCCAGGAACGCACCTACACCACGCAACTGGTCGGCCGCGGCCCCTACAGCGAATACTACGGCGACCTGAGCATTACCCTGGACACCTCATCCTACGGCGAAGACTTCCTGATCAACGCGGTGATCATCTTCATTTCCGGCGTACTGCGGGCCTTGGCCATGGGCCTGGTGCTGTACCTGGTCTACCACTGGCTCCTGACCAAGCCGCTGTCCAAGATCATCGAGCACCTCACCCAGATCAACCCCGACCGCCCCAGCCAGCACCAGATACCGCTACTCAAGGGCCACGAAAAGAACGAACTGGGCCTCTGGGTCAATACCGCCAACCAGCTGCTGGCATCGATCGAGCGCAATACCCACTTGCGCCATGAAGCCGAAAACAGCCTGCAGCGCATGGCCCAGTACGATTTTCTCACCGGCCTGCCCAACCGCCAGCAACTGCAGCAGCAACTGGACAAGATTCTCGTCGACGGCGGCCGCCTGCAACACCGTGTGGCGGTGCTGTGCGTGGGCCTGGACGACTTCAAGGGCATCAACGAGCAGTTCAGCTACCAGGTCGGTGACCAGCTGCTGCTGGCCCTGGCCGACCGCCTGCGGGCCCACAGCGGCCGCCTGGGCGCTTTGGCGCGGCTGGGCGGTGACCAGTTTGCCCTGGTGCAGGCCAATATCGAGCAGCCCTACGAGGCGGCCGAACTGGCGCAAAGCATCCTCGACGACCTGGAAGTGCCCTTCGACCTCGACCACCACCAGCAGATCCGCCTGCGCGCCACCATCGGCATCACCCTGTTCCCCGAAGACGGCGACAGCACCGAGAAGCTGCTGCAGAAAGCCGAACAGACCATGACCCTGGCCAAGGCCCGTTCGCGCAACCGCTACCAGTTCTACATCGCCAGCGTCGACAGCGAGATGCGTCGCCGGCGCGAGCTGGAAAAGGACCTGCGCGAAGCCCTGCCGCGCAACCAGCTGTACCTGGTGTACCAGCCACAGATCAGCTACCGCGACCACCGCGTGGTCGGCGTCGAGGCGCTGCTGCGCTGGCAGCATCCGGAGCTGGGCATGGTCCCGCCGGACCAGTTCATTCCGCTGGCCGAACAGAACGGCAGCATCATCAGCATCGGCGAATGGGTACTGGACCAGGCCTGCCGGCAACTGCGCGAATGGCACGACCAAGGCTTCAGCGAGCTGCGCATGGCGGTCAACCTGTCCACCGTGCAGCTGCACCACAGTGAACTGCCGCGGGTGGTCAACAACCTTCTCCAGGCCTACCGCCTGCCGCCACGCAGCCTGGAGCTGGAAGTGACCGAGACCGGCCTGATGGAAGACATCAGCACGGCCGCCCAGCACCTGCTGAGCCTGCGCCGCTCCGGGGCGCTGATTGCCATCGACGACTTCGGCACAGGCTATTCGTCGCTCAGCTACCTGAAATCACTGCCGCTGGACAAGATCAAGATCGACAAGAGCTTCGTCCAGGACCTGCTCGACGACGATGACGACGCCACCATCGTTCGCGCCATCATCCAGCTGGGCAAGAGCCTGGGCATGCAGGTGATTGCCGAAGGGGTGGAAACCGCCGAACAGGAAACCTACATCGTTGCCCAGGGCTGCCACGAGGGCCAGGGCTATCACTACAGCAAGCCGCTGTCGGCCCGTGAGCTGACCAGTTTCCTCAAGCAGGCGCAGCGGAATCAGGTTTCGATGCTCTGAGCCGGCCTGCCCGGTTACAGGCTGTGACCGGCAATTACATGAATTGCACGCCCGCCCCTTTACAGCAAATGCAAATCTTTCGCATGATGTTGCGGTTTCGCGTGCCACGGCGCACGGTCCACCCCTTGGTCCAACCACACGATGCAGGAAAACCAATAATGATTCGAATGCCTCTGGCCTCCGCCAGTCTGCTGGCCATTGCCATCGCTCTCGCCGGTTGCGGTGAAAAGGACGACAAAGCCGCCGCGCCGCAAGCCCAGGCACCTGCTGCTGCCGCCAGCACCACCGCTGCTGCGCCAGGGGCTGTCGACGAAGCCGCCGGCAAAGCCGTGGTCAAGCACTACGCCGAAATGGTCTACGCCGTGTACAGCGACTCGCTGAGCACCGCCAAGGCCCTGCAGACTGCAGTCGACGCGTTCCTGGCCAAGCCCAACGACGAAACCCTGAAGGCCGCCAAGGAAGCCTGGTTCGCCTCGCGCGTACCGTACCTGCAGACCGAGGCCTTCCGCTTCGGCAACACCATCATCGACGACTGGGAAGGCCAGGTGAACGCCTGGCCGCTGGACGAAGGCCTGATCGACTACGTCGACAAGAGCTACGAGCACGCCTTGGGCAACCCGGCCGCCGGCGCCAACATCATCGCCAACACCGAGATCCAGGTGGGCGAAGAGAAGGTCGACGTCAAGGACATCACCCCCGAGAAGCTGGCCAGCCTGAACGAACTGGGCGGTTCTGAAGCCAACGTCGCCACCGGCTACCACGCCATCGAGTTCCTGCTCTGGGGCCAGGACCTGAACGGCACCGGCCCAGGCGCTGGTAATCGCCCTGCGTCGGACTACCTGGAAGGCCAGGGCGCCACTGGCGGCCACAACGATCGCCGCCGTGCCTACCTGAAAGCGGTCACCGACCTGCTGGTCAAGGACCTCGAAGAGATGGTCGGCAACTGGGCGCCGAACGTTGCCGACAACTACCGTGCCAAGCTGGAAGCGGAGCCTGTCAACGACGGCCTGCGCAAGATGCTGTTCGGCATGGGCAGCCTGTCGCTGGGCGAACTGGCTGGCGAGCGCATGAAAGTTTCGCTGGAAGCCAACTCGCCGGAAGACGAGCAGGACTGCTTCAGCGACAACACCCACTACTCGCACTTCTATGACGCCAAAGGCATCCGCAACGTCTACCTGGGCGAGTACACCCGCCCGGACGGCACCAAGGTGGCCGGCCCGAGCCTGTCGTCGCTGGTCGCCAAGGCTGACCCGGCCGCCGACGCCACCCTCAAGGCCGACCTGGAAGCCACCGAAGCCAAGATCCAGGTGATCGTCGACCACGCCCTCAAAGGCGAGCACTACGACCAGCTGATCGCCGCCGACAACGCAGCCGGCAACCAGATCGTGCGTGACGCCATCGCCGCCCTGGTCAAGCAGACCGGTGCGATCGAGCAGGCTGCAGGCAAGCTGGGTATTGCCAACCTGAACCCGGACACCGCAGATCACGAATTCTGATCTTGCTGTAGCGGTTCTCAGAAAAGGCGGCCTTCGGGTCGCCTTTTTGGCATCTGGCCCTATCGCAGGCAAGCCAGCGCCCACAGGTACTCAACAGGTTTTGAGGCTGGTGGTTTAGCTGTAAGAGCTGGCTTGCCGGCGATAGGACCCGACCAAGCCACCACAAACACTGGCCAACTGACACCGATTTCATCCAGCAATTGCAAATTGCTCTTATTCAAACACCCCCACTTTGCTAAGCTTGCACGCCGGTTTTCGCTCACGCCCAGGATCCTTGATGTCCTCGTCGCTGTCCCGACTTTCCCCCCTGCTGCTAACCCTTGCCCTCGCCGCCTGTGACGACGCCCCGCGTTTCACCCAGGCCGAGCCCGGCGAAGCGTTGTCGGGTGGCAAGGCGACCGTGCAGCGCAGCGACCGCAACGCCTATTCATTGCCCTCAGCCAACCTCTCGCCCGAGCGGCGCCTGGACTTCGCCGTGGGCAACAGCTTCTTCCGCAACCCCTGGGTGATCGCCCCGTCCACCACCACCGCACGTGATGGCCTGGGCCCGCTGTTCAACACCAACGCCTGCCAGAACTGCCATGTGCGCGATGGCCGTGGCCACCCGCCAGAGCCGGATGACAGCAACGCGGTGGGCATGCTGGTACGCCTGTCGATCCCCGACCAGCCCTACCTGGCCAAAGTCATCGAGCGCCTCGGCGTGGTGCCGGAGCCGGTGTACGGCACCCAGTTGCAGGACATGGCCATCCCTGGCGTGGCGCCAGAAGGCAAGGTGCGGGTGAGTTACACCCAGGAAACCGTGTCATTCAAGGACGGCCACCAGGTCGAGCTGCGCAAGCCAACCCTGCAGATTACCCAGCTCGGCTATGGCGTGATGCACCCCGACACCCGTTTTTCGGCGCGGGTAGCCCCCCCGATGATCGGCCTGGGCCTGCTCGAAGCCATCCCCGAAGCCGACCTGCTGGCCAACGAAGACCCGGACGACCACAACCGCGACGGCATTCGCGGGCGGGCCAACCGGGTGTGGGACGACGCCCAGGGCAAGACCGTGGTCGGTCGCTTCGGCTGGAAGGCCGGGCAGCCCAACGTCAACCAGCAGAACGTGCACGCCTTTGTCGGCGACATGGGCCTGACCAGTACCCTGCAACCCAAGGACGATTGCACCCCTGCCCAGGCCGACTGCCTGGCCGCGCCCAACGGCGACGGTGCCGATGGCGAAAAGGAAGTCAGCGACAACATCCTGCGCCTGGTCACCTTCTACACCCGCAACCTGGCCGTACCGGCCCGCCGCGATGTGAACGCGCCGCAGGTGCTGGCGGGCAAGAACCTGTTCTACCAGGCCGGCTGCCAGGGCTGCCACACTCCGCAGTTCACCACCGCCGCCGATGCCGCCGAGCCAGAGCTGGCCAACCAGGTCATCCGCCCTTACACCGACCTGCTGCTGCATGACATGGGCCCGGGCCTGGCTGACGAACGCACCGAATTTGCCGCCAACGGCCAGGACTGGCGGACCCCGCCCCTGTGGGGCGTGGGCCTGAACGAAACGGTCAGCGGCCACAGCCAGTTCCTGCACGACGGCCGCGCCCGCAACCTGCTTGAAGCCGTGCTCTGGCATGGTGGCGAAGCCGACGCGGCACGCAACTTCGTACTCACTTTCAATGCCGAGCAGCGCGCCGCGTTGCTGGCGTTCCTGAACTCACTTTAAAACGCGCAAAGGAGCCGGGCATGTTCCGACCCAAACTGTTGTTCACCAGCCTCGCCGCACTCGCCCTCGGTGCCTGCTCGCCGCAGGATCCGCAAGCAGTGACCTCTGCCGCCATCGCCAAACAGGTCATTCTGCCCACCTACAGCCGCTGGGTCGAAGCCGATCGCGCGCTGGCCGCCAGCGCGCTGGCCTACTGCGAAGGCAAGGAAAACCTGGACAAGGCCCGCGCCGACTTCCTCAACGCGCAAAAGGCCTGGGCCGAGTTGCAGCCGCTGCTGGTCGGCCCGCTGGCCGAAGGCAACCGCGCCTGGCAGGTACAGTTCTGGCCCGACAAGAAGAACCTGGTCGGCCGCCAGGTCGAACAGCTGGTCAATGGCGACAAGCCGGTCGATGCCACGACCCTGGGCAAGTCCAGCGTGGTGGTTCGTGGCCTGTCGGCCTACGAGTACATCCTGTTCGACAGCAAGCCGGACATCGCCACGGCCGAGCAGAAAGCCCGCTACTGCCCGCTGCTGGTGGCCATCGGTGAACACCAGAAGGTCCTGGCCGAGGAGATCCTCAAGGGCTGGAACAGCACCGACGGCATGCTTTCGCAGATGACCAAGTTCCCGAACCAGCGCTACGCCGATTCCCACGAGGCAATCGCCGACCTGCTGCGCTCCCAGGTCACCGCCCTGGATACCCTGAAGAAGAAGCTGGGTGCGCCGATGGGTCGCCAGAGCAAGGGCATCGCGCAGCCGCTGCAAGCCGAAGCCTGGCGCAGCCACAACTCGCTGAAAAGCCTGGAGGCCACCCTCAAGGCCGCCGAAACCGTTTGGGTCGGGGTCGACAACCAGGGCCTGCGTGGCCTGCTGCCCAGCGATCAGAAAGCGCTGGCGGACAAGATCGACGCCGCCTACGCTACCTCGCTCAAACTGCTGGCCGACAATCAGAAAACCCTCGGTGAGCTGTTGGCCGACGACGCTGGCCAGCAAACCCTCAACCAGATCTACGACAGCCTCAACGTCGTCCACCGCCTGCACGAAGGCGAGCTGGCCAAGGCGTTGAACATCCAGCTGGGCTTCAATGCCAACGACGGTGACTGATCATGCTGCGACGCCAGGCACTCAAAATCGGTAGCGTATTGCTCAGCGCCCTCACCTTGGGCGGCTGGAGCCTGTTCCGCAACAAAGGCAGCGAACCCTTGCTGCTCTCGGCGCGTGACGATGGCGACGGCAAGCACTATGCCGTCGGTTTCCGCCTGGACGGCACCCAGGTGTTCAGTACCCAGGTCGCACAGCGTTGCCATGCCATCATCCACCACCCCGAGCAGCCGATCGCCCTGTTCGTCGCCCGTCGCCCAGGTACCGAAAGCTACCTGGTCGACTTGCGCGACGGGCGCCTGCTGCAAACGGTAGCCTCGCAGCCGAACCGGCACTTCTACGGCCACGCCGTGGTGCACAAAGGCGGCGAATGGCTGTATGCCACCGAGAACGACACCACCGACCCGGGCCGGGGCGTGCTCGGCGTGTACCGCTTCGAAGGTGAACGCCTTGTACACACCGGCGAGATCCCGACCCACGGCATCGGCCCGCACGAGGTGGCCTGGCTGCCCGATGGCGAAACGCTGATCGTGGCCAACGGCGGTATTCGCACCGAAGCCGAAAGCCGGGTGGAGATGAACCTTGACGCCATGCAGCCGAGCCTGGTGCTGATGCAACGCGACGGCACCCTGCTGAGCAAGGAAACCCTGGCCCAGCAGATGAACAGCGTGCGCCACCTGGCGGTGGGCAGCGATGGCACCATCGCCGCCTGCCAGCAGTTCATGGGCGATGCCGATGAAACTGCCGAGCTGCTGGCGATCAAGCGCCCGGGAGAGCCGTTCAAGGCCTTCCCGGTGCCAGAGCGGCAGTTGCAGGCCATGGCCCAGTACACCGCAAGCGTTGCCATCCACAGCGAACTGCGGCTGGTGGCACTGACCGCGCCCCGGGCCAACCGCCTGTTTGTCTGGGACCTGGACAGCGGCGCAGTTCGCCTGGATGCACCCATGCCTGATTGCGCAGGGGTTGGCGCGGTGAAAGACGGCTTTATCGTCACCTCCGGGCAGGGCCGTTGCCGGTTCTACGATTGCCGCAAGGCCGAACTGGTCGGGCAACCGATGAACCTGCCATCCGGCTTCTGGGACAACCATCTGCATCTCGTCTGATTCCCACAGGCACACTCGGTCGTTGTAGGAGCGGCCTTGTGCCGCGAATGGGCCGCAAAGCGGCCCCAGGATTTCTGCATCTGCGTGTTGCTTTCCGGGGCCGCTATGCGGCTCATTCGCGGCGCAAGGCCGCTCCTACAAGGGGCTGTGCAGGCCGCGCCATCGCAATCCATTTCCCGGCCAGCCAAAAACAGTCAATACTTCCCCCATCCACACGTGGGCAGGATCGCCCGTTGTCGTGTCCAGGCTAATAACAACCGTATCCAAGGAACCGGACCTATGCTGCGCCGCCGCATGCTGATCATGTTGGCCGTGGTTCTGCTGATCGTGCTGGCCCTGGGGGGCTACAAGGCTTTCTCGATCTATCAGCAGATCCAGATGTTCACTGCCCCCAAGCCGCCCATCACCGTAGCGGCAGCCTTGGCCGAACAGCGCCAGTGGCAAGAGCGCCTGCCCGCCGTCGGCAGCCTCAAGGCACTGCAAGGTGTGGAGCTGAGCCTGGAGGTGGAAGGTATCGTCAAATCCTTGCACTTCGACTCGGGCCAGCAGGTCAAGGCCGGGCAACTGCTGCTGCAACTCAACGACGAGCAGGAAACTGCCCTGCTCGGCACCGCCCAGGCAGACCTGGGCCTGGCCAAGGTGGATTTTGGCCGTGGCAGCCAACTGGTCGGCGACTCGGCCATCTCCCGTGGCGAGTTCGACCGCCTTAGCTCCCAGTACCGCCGAAACCAGGCGGTGGTCGAGCAGCTCAAGGCGCAGAAGATCAAGAAGAGCATCAATGCCCCGTTCAGCGGCACTATCGGTATCCGCCAGGTGGACATCGGCCAGTACTTGGCCGCCGGCACGATGATCGCCACCCTGCAGGACACGTCCAGCCTGTACGTAGACTTCAATGTGCCGGAGCAGGCCCTGCCGAAGTTGAGCCTGGGCCAGCAGGTGCTGTTGCAGGTGGCCGCCTACCCGGGCCAGACCTTCCCCGCCAGCCTCAGTGCCATCAACCCCAAGGTCGAGGAAACCACGCGCAACCTGCTGGTGCGTGCCACCTTGGCCAACCCCGACGGCAAGCTGCTGCCCGGCATGTTCGCCAACCTGCTGATCCTGCTGCCCAACCCGCAACCGCAAGTGGTAGTGCCGGAAAGCGCCATTACCTACACCCTGTACGGCAACTCGGTGTACGTCGCCGCGCCGAAGAAGGACAAGGACGGCAAGCCAGAAAACGACGACAAGGGCCAACCCCAGCTGGTCGCCGAACAACGCACGGTCCAAACCGGCGAGCGCCGCGACGGCGTGGTGGTGGTCAGCAAGGGCCTGCAAGCGGGCGAACAGGTGGTCACCGCCGGGCAACTGAAGCTCACCCCCGGCGCCGCGATCCGCATCGGCCAGGACAAAGCCCTCAAGCCCGAACAGGGCGCGGCGGGCAAGGACTGACAGGAGGCTGGCATGGCGTTTACCGATCCGTTCATCCGTCGCCCGGTACTGGCCAGCGTGGTCAGCCTGTTGATCCTGCTGCTGGGCTTCCAGGCCTGGAACAAGCTGCAGATCCGCCAGTACCCACAAATGGAAAACGCCCTGATCACGGTAACCACCGCTTACCCCGGGGCAAACGCCGAGACCATCCAGGGCTACATCACCCAGCCACTGCAGCAAAGCCTGGCAAGTGCCGAAGGCATCGACTACATGACCTCGGTGAGCCGGCAGAACTTCTCGATCATTTCCATCTACGCGCGCATCGGTGCCGACAGCGACCGGCTGTTCACCGAGTTGCTGGCCAAGGCCAACGAAGTGCGCAACAAACTCCCTCAGGACTCCGAAGACCCAGTGCTGAGCAAGGAGGCCGCCGATGCCTCGGCGCTGATGTACGTGAGTTTCTACAGCAAGGAAATGAGCAACCCGCAGATCACCGACTACCTGTCACGGGTCATCCAGCCCAAGCTGGCCACGTTGCCAGGCATGGCCGAGGCGGAGATTCTCGGCAACCAGGTGTTTGCCATGCGAATCTGGATCGACCCGGTGAAGCTGGCCGGCTTCGGCCTGTCGGCCACCGACGTGACCAATGCCGTACGCCGCTACAACTTCCTCTCTGCTGCCGGTGAGGTGAAAGGCGAATACGTGGTTACCAGTATCAACGCCAGTACCGAGCTGAAGTCAGCCGAAGCGTTCGCCGCCCTGCCGGTCAAGACCAGCGGCGACAGCCGCGTGCTGCTGGGCGATGTGGCGCGGGTAGAGATGGGCGCAGAAAACTACGACACGGTCAGCTCGTTCGACGGCACGCCATCGGTGTATATCGGCATCAAGGCCACCCCGGCCTCCAACCCGCTGGAAGTGATCAAGGAAGTGCGGCGTATCATGCCTGAGCTGGAAAGCCAGTTGCCCTCGGCGCTGAAGGTGTCGATCGCCTACGACGCCACGCTGTTCATCCAGGCCTCAATCGACGAAGTGATCAAGACCCTCGGTGAAGCGGTATTGATCGTGATCGTGGTGGTGTTCCTGTTCCTCGGTGCCCTTCGCTCGGTGCTGATCCCGGTGGTGACCATTCCCCTGTCGATGATCGGCGTGCTGTTCTTCATGCAGATGATGGGCTACTCGCTGAACCTGCTGACACTGCTGGCGATGGTGCTGGCCATCGGCCTGGTGGTGGACGATGCCATTGTCGTGGTGGAGAACATCCACCGGCACATGGAAGAAGGCAAGTCGCCGTTCGACGCGGCACTGGAGGGCGCCCGCGAGATCGCCATGCCGGTGGTGTCGATGACCATCACCCTGGCCGCCGTGTATGCACCCATCGGCTTCCTCACCGGGCTCACAGGGGCCTTGTTCAAGGAGTTCGCCCTGACCTTGGCCGGGGCGGTGGTCATCTCCGGCATCGTGGCCCTCACCCTGTCGCCGATGATGTGCGCCCTGCTGCTGCGCCAGGAGCAGAACCCCAGCGGCCTCGCCCATCGCCTGGACAAGATCTTCGAGCACCTGAAGGTGCGCTACCAGCGCCTGTTGCACGCCACCCTGGATAGCCGCCCGGTGGTGCTGGTGTTTGCGGTGATCATCCTGTGCCTGATCCCGGTGCTGCTCAAGTTCACCCAGAACGAACTGGCGCCCAACGAAGACCAGGGCGTGATCTTCATGATGAGCAGCTCGCCGCAGCCGGCCAACCTCGATTACCTCAACGCCTATACCGACGAGTTCACCACGCTGTTCAAGGCCTTCCCCGAATACTACTCATCCTTCCAGATCAACGGCTTCAATGGCGTGCAGACGGGTATCGGCGGCTTCCTGCTCAAACCCTGGAACGAGCGCGAGCGCACACAGATGGAGCTGTTGCCACTGGTGCAGGCCAAACTGGAGGAAATCGGCGGCCTGCAGATCTTCGGCTTCAACCTGCCCTCCCTGCCCGGTACCGGTGAGGGCCTGCCGTTCCAGTTCGTGATCAATACCGCAGGTGACTACCCGGCACTGCTGGAAGTGGCCCAGCGCATCAAGACCCGCGCCCAGGAGTCGGGCAAGTTCGCCTTCCTCGACATCGACCTGGCCTTCGACAAGCCCGAAGTGGTGGTCGACATCGACCGGGCAAAAGCAGCGCAGATGGGGGTGTCGATGGACGCCTTGGGCGGCACGCTGGCAACCTTGCTGGGCGAGGCGGAAATCAACCGGTTCACGCTGGAAGGACGCAGCTACAAGGTGATAGCCCAGGTCGAGCGGCTGTACCGTGACAACCCCGGCTGGCTGAACAACTACTACGTGAAGAACGACCAGGGCCAACTGCTGCCGCTGTCGACCCTGATCACCCTCACCGACCGCGCCCGCCCGCGCCAGCTCAACCAGTTTCAGCAGTTGAACTCGGCGATCATCCAGGGCGTGCCCATGGTCAGCCTGGGCGAAGCGCTGAAGACGGTGCAGGACATCGCCCGCGAAGAGGCCCCGGAAGGCTTTGCCTTCGACTACGCCGGCGTGGCCCGCCAGTACGTTCAGGAAGGCAGCGCGCTGTGGGTTACCTTCGGCCTGGCACTGGCGATCATCTTCCTGGTGCTGGCAGCACAGTTTGAAAGTTTCCGCGACCCACTGGTGATCCTGGTGACGGTGCCATTGTCGATCTGCGGGGCGCTGCTGCCGCTGTTCCTGGGTATATCGAGCATGAATATCTACACCCAGGTCGGGCTGGTGACCTTGATCGGGCTGATCAGCAAACACGGCATCCTCATCGTCGAGTTCGCCAACCAGCTGCGTGAGGAACGCGGCCTGAGCGTGCGCGAGGCGATCGAGGAAGCGGCGGCGATTCGCCTGCGGCCAGTGCTGATGACAACGGCGGCAATGGTGTTCGGCATGGTGCCGCTGATTCTGGCGACCGGCGCCGGGGCGGTCAGCCGTTTTGACATCGGGACGGTGATCGCCACCGGGATGTCGATTGGCACGCTGTTTACCTTGTTTGTGCTGCCTTGTATCTACACCCTGTTGGCACACAGGGCGGTGGCTAAAGAACCTGCTGTAGCCTGATCCGGCCCCTTCGCGGGTAAACCCGCTCCCACAGGTACTGCACAGGTTCCGTACCTGAGCTTTACCTGTGCGAGCGGGTTTACCCGCGAAGAGGCCGGTGAGGCAGACACAAAAATGCCAGAGGCCCCGCGATTGCGGGGCCTCTGGCGTTTCTAGCTCACACCGGGTTCAGCCAAATGGCCGCAACCCTTGACGCAGACCGAACAGGAACAACAAAAGGTCCTGATCCGGCGCGACCTTTGCCTGCTGCTGCGGTTTCGCTTCCCGCGGCAACGCGCACTGGTCGGCCATCTCAGCCTTGCTGAACACGGTCGGCCTCGGCTCTTCCCAGGCAGCCACCGCCACGGTGGTCACGGCCAGGCCAGCTACCAGGAACAAAGCTCGAGCTATTTCTAGTTTCATTACCCTAACCCTTTGACAGCGCTGCCAAACGCCATCTTGTAAAAGTAGAGCAGCGTCTGCCATTCCGCGTCATTGAGCGACGAATGGCGGCGCAGCTGGCGCAGGTCGTTACCTGCCGCACGCTGACAACTGATACGCCGCCGGCACTTTTCCAGGTCCAGCAGCGCCACTTCGACGCGCGCTTGCTCGCCTTCGCCAATCACCTTGATGAATACGTGCTTGCCATACAGGCAGCCGTGCTGCCAGTGCCCCAGGTGCATGCGCGCAAGGTTGTCCGCCAGGTCCTTGAGCATGCGCTCATGCACCACCTGCGGGTAACGCTCACGGGCACCTTCGGCATGCCAGTTGTCGAGTTCGATAAACCCGTCCAATGCTTCGCTCACCAGCAGCGCACGCCATTGGTGGTCGGCATCGCGTTCGGCACCACAGAAGACGATGCGCGGTACACGCACGCCCAGTTGCTCGAAGCTGTTCAGCGCATCGAGTTCACGCAATACGGTCGGCCGGCCAAAAGGGTGCAGCAGGCTGCGGTAGATATGCCCGACCTGACGCTTGGCATACAACAGCTTGCCATTGGCATCGTTGAGACGTTGCACACCACTTTCGCCACCGCGGCGCTGGTTAGGTTCCTCCACCCACTCGCCTTGCTGGCGCCAGTAAAAATCGAACCGCGACTCCCCTTTCTGGGCTACAGCCATCAAACACTACCCCTTACGCAATACGTAAACCCGCCACATGGCATAGAACGGCAGGAAGTCGAGGCGTTCCTGGATTCTGAAGCCTGCGGCCCTGAATTCTTCTTCGACCGTTTCGGCCGGTAACACAAAACGGTTCTGGTAATTGTCCTGGTCAGCCTTGGCACTGCGACGCTCTTCGAGTTTTTTTCGGCGCCAGGCCTTGAAGTTGCCATCCACCCACAGGGACAGAATCACACTATCACGGCTAACCCGCTGAAATTCCGAAAGAATGGTCTTTCTGTGGGCGGATTCGCCAATGTGGTGGAACAGTCGCATACAGAAAATGCTGTCCACCGAGTTGTCCGGCAGGTCAATGGCAAACGCAGAAGTCTGCAAAGGGCGTACCCGTGCCACCACTTCTGGCGGTTGGGCGGCGCACGCTGTCTCGATCATCGCCTCGGAGTTGTCGGCGCCGATGATTACCCGATTGGTTTTTTCCGCTAGCAGCGGCCAGAAACGGCCAGCACCGCACGGCAGGTCCAGTACCAGGCCAGGTTCGCCAGCCAATGCCAGGGCGCGACGCGCCAGTTGCTCATCTCGCTTGTGGGAAAGGCGTCGCGCCAGGCCGTCCTGGTGCTTGAGAAAGTACTCACGCGCATGGTCTTTGTCGTACTTCTCGGAAAATTCAAGCTTGATGGGGCTACGCATTGGGCATCTCCTGACTCCAGTGCCGCTCACCTTAGGTAAGCAAGCGTCGGAATCAGGTCATGCCAATGTGAAAAAAATGTTGCGCGCCAATTGACCTGTTACAAACCATTACTCGGCCATGCCGTCGCCTTTGGCAGCGGTATTGCTCAGGTCGACCTGGAAGCGGCAACCATGCGGCAAGGTAGACGTGAGGGTAACGCGCCAGCCCTGGTCATCACAGATCCGCTGCACCAGCGAAAGCCCCAGCCCCAGGCCCTCGCCGCGCCGCTCGTCGCCGCGTACAAATGGCTTGAACATGGCTTCGCGCTGCTCCTCGGGGATGCCCACACCGCTGTCCTCCACACTGAAGCCGTTGGCTTCCAGGCTCAGGCGGATATAGCCGCTGTCGGTGTAGTGCGCAGCATTGCGCAGCAGGTTGCCCATCACCGACTGCAGGAAAGTGGCGTTGTACAGCACCGGGCTCGCGCTGACGCGGCCATCGAAGTACAGGGTCAGGCCCTTTTGCTCAATGGTGTCGCGCCACACGCCGATCAGTTCGTCGGCCACTTCGCGAAGGGTCGCCTGCGAGGCCACCGCGCCCTCATCACGCTGCGCCCGCGCCAGCATCAGGAAGGTCTTGACCAGCTCGCGCATCTCTTCCGTGGCCCGCGCCACGCGCTCCACCTGGCTGCGCGCGCGGGTGTCGAGGTTGGGGTTTTCCATAAGCAGTTCGCAGGACGTTGCCAGCACCATCAACGGCGTGCGCAGCTCATGGCTGACGTCACTGGTGAACAGCCGTTCGCGGGTCAGCGCGTCGCGCAGGCGACCCAGGGTATCGTCGAAGGCCACTGCCAACTGGCCGACTTCGTCTGCGGCATAGTCCGGTGCCAGCGGCGGGGCCAGGCCCAGCAGCTGGTCGCGGTGACGCACCTGGCGGGCCAGGCGGATCACCGGCGCCATCACCCGGCGCGCCACCAGCCAGCCGAGGATGACGGCCAGCACCAGGCTGAGCACGAAGCCCACCACCACCACCGCGAACAGCACGCGCTCGCGCTCTTCGAAGTCGCTCTGGTCCTGCAGCAGTACATACCGGCGGCCATCGACGATCTCGACCATGGCGTGGTACGAGAGCTGGTCGCGAAACACCTCGTGGAAGCCCCGGTCGAGGTGGCGCAGATCCTTGGGCAGCTCGAAGTCGTCACGCCCGCCGCTGAAGTAGAACAGCTGATCGGGGCGTGGCCGGTGGCTCCAGTCGCTGACGCTGTCCATGCGCAGCAGGCGCTGCAGGTCACCGCCCAATACCGAGGAAATCAACCGTTCTTCGACCAGGTGCACAGTGGCAACGATTCCGAAGGCGAACGCCCCGGCCACCAGCGCGCTCATCAAGGCAAAGGCGATGATGATGCGCTGGGCAAGGCTTTGCTTAAACTCCATCGCGGCCCTCGGCGAGGCGATAGCCGACGCCATGGACGGTATGCAGCAACGGTTTTTCAAACGGTTTGTCGATCACCTGACGCAGCTGGTGCACATGGCTGCGCAGGCTGTCGCTGTCAGGGCAGTCGTCGCCCCACAAGGCTTCCTCCAGCACTTCGCGGCGCAGCACGTGCGGGCTTTTCTGCATCAACACTGCCAGCAGCTTGAGGCCGACAGGGTTGAGCTTGAGCAGGCGCCCCTGGCGGGTAACCTCCAGGGTGTCGAGGTCGTAGCTGAGGTCGGACACCTGCAGCGTACGGCGCCCGCCGCCTTGGGCACGGCGCAGCACCGCTTCGATGCGCGCCGCAAGCTCCGACAGCGCGAACGGCTTGAGCAGGTAGTCGTCGGCCCCGGAGCGGAAACCTTGCAGACGGTCGTCCAACTGGTCGCGGGCGGTAAGCATGATCACCGGCGTGTCGCGGCGGGCGTCTTCACGCAGGCGCTTGCACAGGGTGTAGCCATCGATGCCGGGCAGCATGATGTCCAACACGATCAGGTCGTAGTGTTCGGTGGCAGCCAGGTGCAGGCCGGACAAGCCATCCTGGGCGCAGTCAACGGTGTAGCCCTTCATGCCCAGGTAATCGGCCAGGTTGGCCAGGATATCGCGGTTGTCTTCAACCAAAAGAATGCGCATCGGTTTCTCCTGTGCGGCGCTTCTCGCTGTGGTGCGCGGCAGGCGCAGCTTAAGGCCTATACCTGCACGGTGCCAGCCCCCGGAAAAATTCACCGCACTTGACGGTTTTTTCACTGATCCTTCACGGACACAGGATAGCGGGCAGCCGACAATGCCCGATCTTTTTCGTGCCCTGGAGCCGTCATGCCGCAACGAACCCGCCCTCGCCCGATCAACCACTGGCTGTACCTGGGCATACCCTTGGCGACCGCGCTGGCCTTGATCCTGCTGGAGCTGACTTCGGTCGACATGGATGTGGCCAACCTGTTCTTCGACCCCGCTGCCGGACAGTTCATTGGCCGCCACAGCTACCTGCTGGAAAACATCCTGCACGACCGGGTCAAGCAGGTGGTGATCTTGCTCGGGGTGTTGTCGCTGCTGGCGTTTGCCGCCAGTTTCTTCTGGAAGCGCCTGTTCGGCTGGCGCCGCGAGCTGGGCTGCCTGGTGCTGGCACTGGGCCTGTCCACGGCGTTTGTCACGCCGCTGAAAAAAGTCACCCAGGTGCAGTGCCCATGGAGCCTGACCCAGTTTGGCGGCACCGAAACCTACAGCAAGTTGCTGGAGCCGCGGCCAGCCACCGACAAGCCAGGGCTGTGCTGGCCGGGTGGGCATGCAGCGACCGGGTTCTGCCTGTTCGGCCTGTTCTTCATGCTGCGTGATCGCAAGCCACGGTTGGCGCGGGTGGCGCTGGTGGTGGCGTTTGTCGCCGGGTCGGTGCTGTCGGTGGGCAGGATGATGCAGGGGGCGCACTTCCTGTCGCACAATGTGTGGACGGCGGTGTTCTGCTGGTTGATCGGGTTGGGGTCGTATTACCTGGTTCTGTATCGGCGGGGCGTGGTGGAAGCGCCAGCTGTCGAGCGTAGCGTCGCCTGACAGAGGGGCCGCTTTGCGGCCCATTCGCAGCACAAGGCTGCTCCTACAAGGGTACGCGTCGGTGCCGGACTGTACGCGATACCTGTAGGAGCAGCCTTGTGCTGCGAACAGGCCCTCCCAGAAAACAAAACAGCCCCGGTTCTCACGAACCGGGGCTGTTTTATGGTGCAGGGGGTAAGGCTGGCTTACATCATGCCGCCCATGCCACCCATGCCGCCCATGTCTGGCATGCCGCCGCCAGCTGGGGCTTCGCTCGGAGCGTCAGCAATCATGGCTTCGGTGGTGATCATCAGACCGCCAATCGAAGCAGCAGCTTGCAGGGCCGAACGGGTGACCTTGGCTGGGTCCAGGATGCCCATCTCGATCATGTCGCCGTATTCGCCGGTAGCAGCGTTGTAACCGAAGTTACCCGAACCTTGCTTGACCTTGTCAGCGACAACGCTTGGCTCGTCGCCGGCGTTGGCAGTGATCTGGCGCAGCGGCGCTTCAACAGCGCGACGCAGCAGGGCGATACCGACGTTCTGGTCTTCGTTGTCGCCTTTCAGGTCAACGATCGCGTTCAGGGCGCGAACCAGTGCAACACCACCGCCAGGCACCACGCCTTCTTCAACGGCTGCACGGGTAGCGTGCAGGGCGTCTTCAACGCGGGCTTTCTTCTCTTTCATTTCAACTTCGGTGCCGGCACCGACCTTGATCACGGCAACACCGCCAGCCAGCTTGGCCAGACGCTCTTGCAGCTTCTCACGGTCGTAGTCCGAGGAAGTCTCTTCGATCTGGGCACGGATCTGCTTGACGCGAGCCTGGATGTCATCTTCAACGCCAGCGCCGTCGATGATGGTGGTGTTTTCCTTGGACAGGATGACGCGCTTGGCGTTACCCAGGTGCTCCAGGGTAGCGGTTTCCAGGGACAGGCCGATTTCTTCGGAGATGACCTGGCCGCCGGTCAGGACAGCGATGTCCTGCAGCATGGCCTTGCGGCGGTCGCCGAAGCCTGGTGCCTTGACAGCTGCAACCTTGACGATGCCGCGCATGTTGTTGACTACCAGGGTAGCCAGCGCTTCACCTTCAACGTCTTCGGCAACGATCAGCAGTGGGCGGCCGGCCTTGGCAACGGCTTCCAGAACTGGCAGCAGCTCACGGATGTTGGAGATTTTCTTGTCGACCAGCAGCAGCAGCGGGCCTTCCAGCTCGGCAACCATGGTGTCCGGCTTGTTGACGAAGTACGGCGACAGGTAGCCACGGTCGAACTGCATGCCTTCTACGACGGACAGTTCGTTATCCAGGCCCGAGCCTTCTTCAACGGTGATCACGCCTTCTTTACCGACTTTTTCCATGGCTTCGGCAATGATGTTGCCGATGGAGTCGTCAGAGTTGGCGGAGATGGTGCCTACCTGGGCGATGGCCTTGGAGTCGGCGCATGGCTTGGACAGGTTCTTCAGCTCGGCAACAACGGCGGCGGTAGCCTTGTCGATGCCGCGCTTCAGGTCCATCGGGTTCATGCCGGCAGCGACGGCTTTCAGGCCTTCGTTGACGATGGCCTGAGCCAGAACGGTAGCGGTGGTGGTGCCGTCACCGGCAGCGTCGTTGGCCTTGGAAGCAACTTCCTTGACCAGCTGGGCGCCCATGTTTTCGAAGGCGTCTTTCAGCTCGATTTCTTTGGCGACGGAAACGCCGTCCTTGGTGATGGTTGGCGCGCCGAAGCTCTTGGCCAGTACCACGTTACGGCCTTTCGGGCCCAGGGTCGCTTTTACCGCGTCAGCCAGAACGTTGACGCCAACCAGCATTTTCTTACGAGCGGAATCGCCAAATTTTACGTCTTTAGCAGCCATGATCGTTTAATCCTTGGAATTCTTTGGAGTAACGGGAAGTCGGGGAAATCAGCCTTCGACAACGGCGAGGATTTCGTTCTCGGCCATGACCAGCAGGTCTTCGCCATCGACTTTCACGGTGTTGCTGCCCGAGTAAGGGCCGAATACCACTTTGTCACCCACTTTCACGGCCAGCGCGCGAACTTCGCCGTTGTCCAGGATGCGACCGGTGCCGACGGCAACAACTTCGCCGCGGTTTGGTTTTTCAGCGGCCGAACCCGGCAGGACGATACCGCCAGCGGTTTTCGATTCTTCTTCGCTGCGACGGATGACTACGCGGTCATGCAGAGGACGAAGCTTCATTGTCGATCTCTCCCAAATTGTGGTTTTCATCGGCCGGTATCGACACCGGCGGGTTGATGCTGTCCGGCGTTGCCGGGAAGTGGCCCGCGATGGGCGAACCACTTGTGTAATGTCTGGCGTTGCCACCAGAAACCTTGCGGTGACCACATACATGAGGCCGCCAGATTCAATTACAAGGCTTGATATACAAAATTTTTGATCCGGCTGAAAAGATCGGGGCCGCTTGCGCGGCCCCGGAGGTTTTACTTGTCGCGGCGCTCATACTCGCCTTCGATCACGTTTGGACGGTGGCCCCCCTCACGCGGCTGCGCCTGGAACGGGTCATCCTGAAACGCACGCTGGCGCATGGCCTGCGCCTCGGCACGCTCGCGCATCTTGCGCGCGGCCAGGCGGCGGGTGAACGGCAGCAGGCACAGCAGGCCCAGCACGTCGCTGATGAAGCCTGGCAGCAGCAGCAGGCCGCCACCGACGGCCAGCATCATGCCCTGGAACATGTCCTCGGCGGGCAACTCGCCGCGCTGCAGGCTTTCACGGGCGCGCAGTGCGGTGGCCAGGCCGGCCACCCGCATCACCAGCACACCCAGGGCGGAGCCAGCGATGATCAGCAGCAGAGCCGGGAAGAAACCGATTGCCGCGCTGACCTTGACGAAGACGAAAAGCTCCAGCACAGGAAAAACCAGAAACAGCAGTAGAAAAGCACGCATCAAGGGTTCCTCGACGGAAGATAACCTTCCAATAAGACCTCAAATGGATGCCGGCGCTCCGGATTTCAACCCTCGACTTGCGTCGCAAGCGGCCATTGGTCGGCCCGAGCCAGCAAAACCAAGGCTTCCCGGACTTGTGTCGGCGTGTTGCAAGTGGCCGGAAAAGGCAGCCAGTGCACGGCCTGACCAATGCGAAGGTGCATGCCTTCGCTGTCTACCCCAGCCATCTGCGCCGGTGCATGCCGTGGCAAGTCGGTCAGTTCGACGTAATGAGCAATAGCGTTGGCGTGATCGCTGTTCATATGCTCGACCATGCTCGCCTCGGCCTTGCCGGCGAACGGGTTGGCCAAGGTCACCTGATCGAGCCAGTGGATCGCGCCAAAGCCACCAATGTAGCGGTGACGCACTGGCTGCAGCACCCAGAAGTCGAAGTCGTGGGCCTTGTGGTAGTTGGCGGCGTCCGGGAAATAGCGGTAGTAGCGCTCGGCAGCCGCTTCGACAGCAGCCTCGTCGACCAGCTTGTGCGCTTCGGCCATCACGGTCAGGCGCCCTACGGCCTGCACATCCTCAGCCTCGCGCTCACCCACCAGCAGCGAACACTTGGGGTCTTTCTGCAGGTTGTGGGTGTGCTGGGCGATACGGCTGATGAGGATCAGCGGGTTGCCGTTGGCATCGAGGCAATACGGCACGACCGAGCCGAACGGGTAGCCGGGCATCGACTTGGAATGGGTCGAGAGCACGCCGCGGTATTCCTTGAGCAGCAATTCCCGGGCTGGGCGGATGGCGTTGGTACTCACTTGAGGGCGGCTCCTGGCGGCAGACTGGATGGGCACAAGATAGCATTATCAGGCCCACTGCCAATGGGGCTGCTGCGCTGCCCTTTCGCCGGCAAGCCAGCTCCCATAATGACCGCGAAATGGCCAAGCCTGTTCGGTGCCTGTGGGAGCTGGCTTGCCGGCGAAAGGGGCGCAAGGCGCCCCCGGCGATCTACCAGGTAACGCCGAACCCTGCGGTGTAGCGGGTCTTGTCCAGGTCACTTTCACGCGTGCCGGTAATGATGTCCTTCTCGGCCTTGAGGTTGAGCGAGGCCCACTCGGTGACCTTGTAACGCAGGCCAACCTCGGCATCCAGCGAGTAGTCGGCTACGCCGCCCAGCGGCTTGGCGAACTCGCCATTGGTGAACAGCTGCACGTTCTTGCCGATCAGGTAGCGGGTGTAGTCCCACTTCACCGCCGCGGAATAGAAGTTGTCCTTGCCGCCATCCTGGTATTCGAAGTCGGTACGGTTGATCAGCGAGCCCAGCGAGAACGCCCCCAGCTCATCGTCCCAGAACTGGTAACCCGGGCCGGTACCGACGGTGCGCTGGCGGGCCAAGTCTTCGATGCGGTCACGCTTGTATTCCGCACGCCCCTGCCAGAACCACTTCTCGGTGATGAAGCGGTCCAGGGCGTACTCGGCGCTCCAGTTGTCGGTGGTGGTGACGTCGTCCTTGGTCTCGCGGTTGTATTCACCTTCGGCATTGTGCCGCCAGCGGCCATGGCGAGCGGTGGTCTTGAACCCTACGTCGTAATCGTCGGTGTCGTTCTCGGCACGCTTGTAGTCCAGCGCCACATCGACGTTGCCTTTCCACACGAAGTCCTCGACCAGCGGCTTGGGCTTCATGATCTGCTCGATGCTGGCCAGTTCCACGGTCTTGGGCGCTTCGCCATTGGCCAGCGTTACCTTGCCAGGCTCGGCGGCTTTCAGCGACTTGGCTTTTTCACCGGTGTAGGCGTCTTGCTTGACCAGCATCTCCTGGTCGCTTTCCAGGGTCTGGACCTCTTTCCAGTCCAGCGCGATGGAACCGCCATAGGGGGTTTCCAGCAGCAGCTTACCGCCGTCGAAGACTTTGATCTTGCCGCTGAGCCGGTCACCGTTCTTCATCCACACGGTATCGGCCAACACCGGGGAGGCGCACAAGGAGGCAGCTAGCAGGCACAACAAGGATCTAGAATACATAGGCGGACTACGGGTTCGTTTTGACAAAAAAGCCGGGCATTATCCAGATACCGACGACCAGAGCAAGGACAGACCGGGCATAAGGCGTTGAGTTCAACTCTCATTTGCCGGACCATCGGTCCAGTTTCATCTACAGCCCAAGGGGGGCGTGATGTCTGATGGATACGAGCACGCCCTGGACAGCGCCGAGGGCCGACGAACGGTGCTGTATTCGGTACTCGGCCAAGTGCCGCCCGGCAAGGTGGTGAGCTACGGCCAGCTGGCCGAGCAGGCGGGACTGGGCCGCGCGGCACGCTGGGTTGGCCGCACGCTTGGTCAGTTGCCGGCAGATACCCGGCTGCCCTGGCACCGGGTGCTTGGCGCAGGTGGGCGGTTGAGCCTGGCATCAGGGACGCCGTCAGGGGATGAACAACGGGCGCGTTTACGCGCGGAGGGTGTGAATGTAACCAACAATCGTGTGGATATGACGCGCCATGGCTGGCGCCCAATGGAGCACAGCGGTTAGAGTGCGCGCTTTGTTTTCGCAAACTTGAGGCAGATGTTGGCCCATGCCCCGTAAAACCTGGCGCGCTGCGCTTGCTGCCTATGCCAGCCCGTCAACCTTGGTACTTTTGCTGCTTGGTTTCGCCGCCGGCCTGCCCTACATGCTGGTGTTCTCGACCCTGTCCGTGTGGTTGCGCGAAGCTGGCGTTGCCCGTGAGACCATTGGTTACGCCAGCCTGATTGGCCTGGCTTACGCCTTCAAGTGGGTGTGGTCGCCGCTGCTCGACCAATGGCGCCTGCCACTGCTCGGCGGCCTGGGCCGACGGCGGTCGTGGTTGCTGCTGTCGCAAGCGCTGGTGGTGGTCGGGCTGGTTGGCATGAGCCTGTGCGACCCGCAACAGCACCTGTCGTGGTTGATCGCCATGGCGGTGCTGGTAGCGTTCGCCTCCGCCACCCAGGATATCGCCGTCGACGCCTATCGCCTGGAAATCGCCGACGACCAACGCCAGGCCGCGCTCGCCGCCAGCTACATGGCCGGCTACCGGGTGGCAGCGTTGCTCGCCACGGCCGGCGCGCTGTTCTTTGCCGAGTGGTTCGGCTCCACCGGTTTCAGCTACCTGCACAAAGCCTGGGCCGGCACTTATGTCATGTTCGGGGTGATGATGCTCCCCGCCCTGTTCACCACGCTGGTGATGCGCGAGCCGCCAGTGCCCATGCGCACGCAGTTGTCGGCAGCGCGCTACGGCCTGGTGCACCAGTTGGCGTCGGTGTTCGTGCTGATCATCCTCTTGGTGTCGGTACCGGCCAGCTTCACCCAGATGTTCAATACCGGCTGGTCCAGCGTCATTTCCGGTGATGCCACGCCGCTCGACCTGCTGCTGGAAGATCGCGCCTTCCTGCGCCTGATCCTTTATGTGCTGCTGAGCTGGGCGTGCCTGTCCAGCCTGGGCCGTCGCGGCCTGGCCCCGGTGCTGACCCCGGTCAACGACTTCATCACCCGCTACCGCTGGCAGGCCCTGTTGCTGCTTGGCCTGATCGCCACGTATCGCATGTCGGACACCGTGATGGGCGTTATGGCCAACGTGTTCTACATCGACATGGGCTTCACCAAGGACCAGATCGCCAGTGTCAGCAAGATCTTCGGCCTGATCATGACCCTGGTCGGCGCCGGGGTCGGCGGCCTGCTGATCGTGCGCTTCGGCATCATGCCGATCCTGTTCATCGGCGGTGTCGCCTCGGCCGGTACCAACATCCTGTTCCTGATGCTGGCCGACATGGGGCCGAACCTGGAAATGCTGGTGGTGACCATCTCGCTGGACAACTTCAGCTCGGGCATGGCCACGTCGGCCTTTGTGGCCTACCTGTCGAGCCTGACCAACCTGAAGTTCTCGGCGACGCAGTACGCGCTGCTCAGCTCGATCATGCTGCTGCTGCCGCGGCTTATCGGCGGGTATTCAGGGGTTATGGTGGAGAAATTCGGCTACCACGACTTCTTCCTGATCACCGCATTGCTGGGCGTGCCTACGCTGATCCTGATCGCCCTGCAGTGGCGTCAGGAGGCTGGTCGGGGTACGCCGGTGGCAGAGGACAGTTCAGCGGCCGAGCGGCCCTGAAAGGCTTCTATAGCCTGTACCGGCCTCTTCGCAGCGCAAGGCTGCTCCTACAAGTACACCACAGCGTTCAAAACCTGTGACGTGCTTGTAGGAGCAGCCTTGCGCTGCGAAGAGGCCGGGACAGGCAATCAAACATTACTGCGCGACAGCCCCCTCATCAGGCCGCCCACCTACCACAAACCACAGCGGCCACAACGCCAATGCCCCCGCCACACCCGCCGCCAGGGCAAAGTGCAGCAAGCTGGCCCCGGCGCCGATCATCGCCAGCACCGCTCCGCCCAACCCCAGCAAGGCAATGGTGATCATCCCCAGCATGGCCGAGACCAGGCCTTTGCTCTGCTCGCTGGAGAACAGCGTCATGCGGTACAGCACCGCGTTGGCCACACCCAGCCCCAGCGCGTACAGCGACATGCCCGCCACCACACTGGTAACGCTCGGCCAGTACCAGGTCGCCAGCACCATCAGGCACAGGCCGGCCAGGTAGGGCCACAGCGCGCCCCGCACCAGGGCAGGCAGCGGGTAGCGATCGGCGATGCGGTTGATGATCAGGTTACCGAGGATCAGCCCGCCAAATACCGGCAGCTGCCACAAGGCGTAAGCCATCGTGCTCAGCCCCTCATCGTGAATGAGCAGCACCGGCGACAGGCCGATCCAGCCAATCAGCGGCAAACCGACCAGGCCCAAGGCAGCGCTGCCCGCGACAAAACGGCGGTTGGCCAGCAACTGACCATAGCCAGCCAGCAGTGGCAGCAGGTGAATCGGCGTAAACGCCAGGCGCGAGCCGTCACGGCGTTCCACACCGAGGGTTTCCGGCATCAGGCGGTACAACAGCCCCCAGACCAGCACTGAGCCGATTGCAAAGGCCACGAACAGCCAGCGCCAGTCCAGCCACTGCAGCAGCAAGGTGCCCACTAGCGGCCCGAGCAGGGGTGACAGCAAGGCGATATTGGCCAGCAAAGCCATCATGCGCACGGCGTCAGCCTCGCTGAAAGCTTCGTTCAGGGCGGGATAGCTGACTGTGACCACAAAGCCCAGGCCGATGCCCTGCAGCAGGCGCAGCAGGTTGAACAGGCCAATGTCGTGGACCCAGAAGCTGGCCAGGCAGGCCAGGCCGAAGAATGCGCAGCCAACCAGCAGGAGCGGGCGCCGGCCATACCGGTCGGCCAGCGGGCCGATCAACCATTGCAGTACCACGCCCCCCAGCAGGTACAGGTTGAGGGCATGGGGAATGTATTCGGGGCTGGCGTTCAGGTCGCTCACCACCACCGGCATGGCGGGCATGACCGCGTCGCTGGCCAGGTAGGTGAGCAGTTCGAACAGGGCCAGGGTCAGGCCGAACAGCAAAGCGCGCAGCGGGGTGATGTACAGCAGTGGTTTCATGATGGCATATCGGGTGTGGCAGGTGGGGCCAGGGTATATGCCAGAAAAGCCGAGCAATTGCTGTGAACAAGTGTAAAAACTGGGGCCGCTTCGCGCCCCTTCGCGGGCTTGCCCGCTCCCACACGGATTGCGGAATCTCTGTGGGAGCGGGCAAGCCCGCGAAGGGGCGCGAAGCGGCCCCGGTCGATGACAAAGCGGTATTACTGCGCTGCAGTCTCTTGCACCACACGGATCACCCGCTGTGGAAACGGAATGTCGATCCCTTCGGCCTTCAACCGGTCACGCGCATGCTCGTTGAGCATGAACATCACGTCCCAGTAATCGGACGTCTTGGTCCACAAGCGCAGCGAGACGGTAATCGAGCTGTCGCCCAGCGTCGCCACTACAGCCTGCGGTGCCGGGTCGGGCAGGACACGCGGATCCTTGGCCAGCTCCAGCAGCACGTTGCGGGCCTTTTGCAAGTCGGCCTCGTAGTCCACACCCACATCGAACACCACCTTGCGCGTCGGCTGGCGGTTGGTGTTGGTGATGATGCCGTTGGACAGGCTGCCGTTAGGCATGATCACAGTCTTGTTGTCACCGGTACGCAGCACGGTGTGGAAGATCTGGATGCTGTCGACGGTGCCGGCAACGCCCTGCGCCTCGATCCAGTCACCGATACGGAACGGGCGGAACATCAGAATCAGCACACCGCCGGCGAAGTTCGCCAGGCTGCCCTGCAAGGCCAGGCCGATGGCCAGACCAGCGGCACCGATGGCGGCAACGAACGAGGTGGTCTCGATGCCGATCATCGACGCCACGCTGACCATCAGCAGCACCTTCAGCACGATGTTCGCAAGGGTGCTGATGAAGCCCTGCAGCGCCAGGTCGGCGTTGCGCAGGCCAACCAGCTTGCCGAGGCGGGCGCTGACCTTGTTGATGATCCACCAGCCGACCGCCAGGGTCAGCAGCGCCAGCAGCACGCGGCTGCCGTACTCCATGATCAACGGGATCCAGGTCTGGGATTGGCGGACGAGCTGATCGACTTCAGCGTTCAAATCCATATTCATCTCCTGATGCCGAGCGGCAAGTACACGGTAGAACAGGCTGCGCGCATTTACACAGTCCCGGCCCCCATGGACATCATTACGCCATCGGGGTTCCGGGCAGCACCTGCATTAGTCGCGGAAGTTGTTGAACTGCAGCGGCATGTCGAATTCCTTGGTGCGCAGCAGAGCAATGGCTTCCTGCAAGTCGTCACGCTTCTTGCCAGTTACACGCACCTGCTCGCCCTGGATGGCGGCCTGTACTTTCAGCTTGCCATCCTTGATGGTGGCAACGATCTTTTTCGCCAGGTCCTTGTCGATGCCTTCGCGGAACTTGGCTTCCTGCTTCTTTTCCTTGCCGGATGGGTACGGGTCCTGGGTTTCCAGGCATTTCACGTCGATCTTGCGCTTGACCAGTGCAAGGCGCAGGATTTCCAGCATCGCTTCGAGCTGGAACTCTTCCTCGGCGGTCAGCAGAACGGTCTGATCTTTTTCCTTGAACTCGAAGGTGCCCTTGCCTTTCAGGTCGTAACGGCGATCAAGTTCCTTGATGGCGTTATCAACGGCGTTCTGCACTTCGTGCTTGTCCAGTTCCGATACCACGTCGAACGAAGGCATGGTTGTTCTCCAAAAAATAAAGCGCGCTCGGTCTGAAGATGGAGCACGCTGAGTTAGACGGTTAAAATGCGGGCTCATTATAACGGGTTGCGAAACGCATATGAGCAGCACCTGGCATATTCTCGGCGCCGGCAGCCTCGGTAGCCTGTGGGCCTGCCGCCTGGCGCGCGCGGGTAAGGCCGTGCGCCTGATCCTGCGTGACGGGCAACGCCTGCACGCCTATCAGCAGTCCGGCGGCCTGACCCTGGTCGAACAGGACCAGCCCCGCCACTACGCCATCCCCGCCGAAACCGCCCAGGCGCAGGGCCCCATCCACCGCCTGCTGGTGGCCTGCAAGGCCTACGACGCGGCGCAGGCCATTGCCGGTGTGGCACCGCGGCTGGCCGAGGGTGCCGAAGTGCTGTTGCTGCAGAACGGCCTGGGCAGCCAGGACGAAGTGGCCGACCTGGTACCCCACGCACGCTGCATCTTCGCTTCCAGCACCGAAGGTGCCTTTCGCGAGGGGGAGTGGCAGGTGCGCTTTGCCGGCCACGGTTTCAACTGGCTGGGCGACCCACGCAACCCTGCAATGCCCGCCTGGTTCGATGACCTGCACGAAGCCGGTATCCCTGCCGAATGGACGGTGGACATCCTCACCCGCCTATGGCGCAAGCTGGCCCTCAACTGCGCCATCAACCCGCTGACCGTGCTGCACGAATGCCAGAACGGCGGCCTGCTGGGGCACCTGGGAGAAGTCGATGCGCTGTGCGCCGAACTGGTCCAGTTGCTGCGGCGCTGCGGCCAGCCGGAAGCGGCAGATGAGCTGAGCGAAGAAGTACAGCGGGTGATCCTTGCCACCGCGGCCAACTACTCTTCCATGTACCAGGACGTCCGCGCGGGCCGACGCACCGAGGTGCACTACCTGCTCGGCCATGCCTGCCGAGCGGCCGGGCGCCATGGCCTGCAATTGCCACTGCTGGAACGCTTGCAACAGCGCCTGGTCGATAACTTGCGCACGCGTGGCTTGCCCTGCGACTGACGCGGCCCTTTCAACCGGATACGGACATTGCCTAGCCCATGACCTTGCGCCAACGCCTGGAAAACCTCCCGGTCGGGCAGAAGCTGCTGGCGGCCCTGCTGGTATTGCTGGTGACCATCCTGCTGGTGGCCAACCTCACCTTCATCAGCGCCGCCTACTGGATCACCCAGGAAAGCATGGCCCCCCAGGCACTGCAGACCATCGGCCGGCTGGTAGCCAACCCGCAGCTTGCCGCCCGCGCCGGCGACACCCCGGAAACCGCCAGCGCCCTGCTCAAGGAACTGGACAGCTACACGCCACTACGCGCCGCCGCCGTCTACGGCGGCGATGGGCGTATGCTGGCGCAGTTGCAGCATGGCGAGCCGCTGGCCCTGCCCAAGCGTTTTCGCAACATCGACGGCTGGCGCCTGATGGAGTTTCGCAGCACCCAGCTGATCCGCATACCGCGCGACGCCAACCCGCCGGCGCACATGCTGCTGGTGGCCAGCAGCGAGCTGCCCACGGCGTTCTACACCGGCACCCTAAGCGCCAGCATGGGCATCCTGGTGTTCAGCATCCTGCTGTGGATTGTGGTCGCCCGGCAGATAAAGCGCCTGATCACCCAACCGATCAACCAGCTTGAAGAGCTCAGCCGCCAGGTTACCCGCGAAGAGAGCTATGCCCTGCGCGCCAAGCGCGGCAACGACGACGAAATCGGCAGCCTGGCCGAAGCCTTCAACACCATGCTCTCGCGCATCGAAGGCCGCGAGCAGCAGCTGAAACGCGCGCGGGACGAATTCCAGAGCGCCTACGACCAGGCCCAGGGCCTGGCCGAGGAAACCCGCCATACCAACCGCAAGCTTGAGCTGGAAGTGCAGGTGCGCAGCAAGATCGAGAAAAAACTCACAGGCTTCCAGAACTACCTCAACAGCATCATCGACTCGATGCCCTCGGCGCTGATCGCCCTCGACGAACAGCTTTACGTGACCCAGTGGAACCACGAAGCCACGGTGCTTTCCGGTACGCCACTGGACGAAGCGCTGAACCAGCCGGTGTTCATCGCCTTCGAGCCGCTCAAGCCGTTTTTGCCGCAGTTGAAGGAAACCGTGGAAAAGCACCGGGTAGCGAAGATCGAGCGGGTCACCTGGGCCAAGGGCGATGACCTGCGCCACTACGCCCTGACCTTCTACCCGCTGACCGGCGGCGGTGGGCGCGGGGTGGTCATCCGCATCGACGACATTACCCAGCGCCTGTCGCTGGAAGAGATGATGGTGCAATCCGAGAAGATGCTCTCGGTCGGTGGCCTGGCAGCAGGCATGGCCCACGAGATCAACAACCCGCTGGGCGCCATCCTGCACAACGTGCAGAACATTCGCCGGCGCCTGTCGCCCGAGTTGCCGCGCAACCAGGAGCAGGCCGAAGAACTGGACATCGACCTGGCCACGGTCAACCGCTACCTGGAAAGCCGCGAGGTGCCACAACTGCTCGATGGCATTCAGCAGGCAGGCGCCAGGGCAGCGAAGATCGTCACCCACATGCTCAGCTTCAGCCGCCGCAGCAACCGCCAGCTGGCGCCGTGCGACCTGCCGGCACTGATCGACCAGGCGGTGGACATTGCCGGCAATGACTTTGACCTGACCATCGGCTTCGACTTCAAGGGCCAGGCCATCGTGCGCCAGTTCGACCCTGAACTGGGGCCCGTGCCCTGCACGGCCAACGAACTGGAACAGGTACTGCTCAACCTGCTGAAAAACGCGGCGCAGGCCATCCACGTGCGGCCACAGCCCTGCGAGCCCGGGCGCATTACCCTGCGCACCCGGCTAAACCCGCCATGGGCGGAAATCCAGGTTGAGGACAACGGCGTCGGCATGCCCGAGGCCGTGCGCAAACGCACCTTCGAGCCGTTCTTCACCACCAAGGAAATCGGCCAGGGCACTGGCCTGGGCCTGTCGGTTTCGTATTTCATCATCACCAACAACCACAAGGGGCAGATGGAAGTGCAGTCCACGCCCGGCCAGGGCACCTGCTTTACCCTGCGCCTGCCCCTCGTCCAGCCGGCGACGCCGGCCAACACGGAGAAGTGACATGGGCTATCGCCTGTCGAAGATCTACACACGCACCGGCGACAAGGGCGAAACCGGCCTGGGCGACGGACGCCGGGTGCCCAAGGACCACCCACGGATCGAGGCGATTGGCGAGGTGGACAGCCTGAACAGCCAGTTAGGCCTACTGCTGGCGGGCCTGGACGAGCAAGGCCTGGACGAGGTGAGCACCGTGCTGGTGCCGTGTCAGCACCGCTTGTTCGACCTGGGGGGTGAGCTGGCGATGCCGAGCTACCAGGCGTTGACCCTGGCAGAGGTGGAGCGCCTGGAGGCGGCCATCGATGTGTGGAACGAAGAGCTGGGGCCGTTGAAGAACTTCATCTTGCCCAGTGGTTCGGCGCTGGTGGCGCAGGCGCATGTGTGCCGCAGCCTGGCGCGCAGTGCGGAGCGGCGGTGCCAGCAGTTGAATGCCGTGGAGCCACTGGAAGGCGTTGGCTTGGCGTATATCAACCGGCTTTCCGATCTACTGTTCGTGGCGGCGCGGATCATCGGGCGGCGCCAGGGGGTGGCTGAGGTTTTGTGGCAGCCTGCGCCAAAGCCTGAGGGCTGATATTACCGGGGCTGCTTTGCAGCCCCCTTACTCAGGCCTCGGGCCAGAACGCCCGGATACCGGCTACACCCTGTGCACCGGCTTCCCAGGCATGCTCGCGCTCACCCGGCCCTACCCCACCCAGCAGGTAAACCGGCTTGTTGAACCCGGCAATCAACCGCTGCGCCTCATCCCATCCCAACGGCACCGCCTCTGGGTGAGTCTGAGTCGCCTGCAACGGCGACAAAGTGACAAAGTCCACGCCCATCTGTTCAGCAAGCGCCAGCTCCTCGGCGCTGTGGCAGGACGCCGCCAGCCAGCGCTCCTTGGGGAACGGCCGGCCCTTGGCAGCGTACTTGCGCAACTGCGCTGCCGTCAGGTGCCAACCGGCCGACGGGAAATCACCCAGCCATTCCAGCGGCCCCTTTAGCATCAGTTGCGCCTTGCCCCCACACAACCCCACGGCATCCACCGCCACATCACGGTACTTGGGGTCGTACATGTCCGGCGCCCGCAACTGGATCAGGCGAGTACCATTGGCCACCGCCTTCTGGATGCCCTTGAGCATCTGTGGCACTTCCAGGCCATCCGGGGTAATCAGGTATTGGTCCGGCAGACGCGCGGCAGCCACGATCGGCTTGTTGGCCTCGGGGAACTCGTATTGCGCCAGGTCCCGTGGCGACACCCACTCCAGCGGCTGCCCTTCTGCGCCATGAGGCTCGCCCGTGAACGCTTCGACTTCGCGCACGTCCAGCAGCACCTGTTTATCCGGGTAGTCATGGCTGACCTTGATCAGCGCACGCGAGCGGGTCACCTCGATGCCCAGCTCCTCGCGTAGCTCACGGGCCAGCGCCGCTTCCACGCCTTCACCCTCTTCCACCTTGCCACCGGGAAACTCCCACAGGCCGCCCTGGTGCTGGGTATCGGCCCTGCGTGCAATAAGAATGCGGCCATAAGTACCGCGAATGACCGCCGCTACAACATGTATCCGTTTCACCCTTCACGCTCCGCCAGGCCGGCCTGCTGCCACGCCTGGAAGGCTGGCCACTGATAAATGGTTTCGATGTAGGCTGCCGCCTCTGCCGGCACCTCCACGCGGTAGGTGCGCAGGCGCACGGCCACCGGGGCGAAGAAGGCATCGGCCAGGCTCGGCTTGCCGAACAGGAACGGGCCGCTGTCGTTGGCCACCACGCGGCATTCGGACCACAGCGCGACGATACGGTCGATGTCGACCTGCACGTCCAGCGGCATATTGTCCAGGGCCTGGTCACGCGACAGGTCGAACGGCATGGCACCGCGCAGGGCGAAGAAACCGCTGTGCATCTGCGCGCAAGCCGAACGGGCCTGGGCGCGGGCGGCTGCGTCGACAGGCCACAGCTGGGCCTCGGGGTGCTGTTCGTTGAGGTATTCGGCGATGGCCAGGGAATCGGCGATCACACCGTGCTCGCTCTTGAGCAGCGGCACCTTGCCGGTGGAGGAAAAAGCGAGGATGCGCTGGCGGGTATCAGGCTGGTTCAGCTTGATCAGGGTTTCTTCGTAGGGCACGCCAGCCAGCTCGAGGGCCAGGGCGCCACGCAGCGACCAGGAGGAATACAGCTTGTCGCCGATGATCAGGTGATAGCTCATTGTTCGGCTCCATCGGTTTGGAATGCTGGGGCTGCTTTGCAGCCCCATTTTCGATCAGGTACGGTACTCGGCGTTGATCTTCACGTACTCGTGGGACAGATCGGTGGTCCAGATGGTTTCGCTGCACTGGCCACGGCCCAGCTCGATGCGGATGGTGATCTCTTCCTGGGCCATCACTGCCGAACCCTGCGCTTCGGTGTAGCTCGGGTTGCGGCCGCCTTTGCTGGCGATGCATACGCTGTCCAGGTACACGTCGATCAGGCTGACATCCAGCTCCGGCACGCCAGCGCGGCCAACGGCGGCCAGAATGCGGCCCCAGTTCGGGTCGGAGGCGAACAGTGCGGTCTTGATCAGTGGCGAGTGGGCCACGGCATAGCCGACGTCCAGACATTCCTGGTGGTTGCCACCACCGTTGACCTGCACGGTCACGAACTTGGTCGCGCCTTCGCCGTCACGGACGATGGCCTGGGCCACCTCCATGCACACTTCGAACACGGCCTTTTTCAGGGCTTCGAACAGCGCGCCGCTGGCTTCGGTCACTTCCGGCAGGTTGGCCTTGCCAGTTGCAATCAACATGCAGCAGTCGTTGGTCGAGGTGTCGCCGTCGATGGTGATGCGGTTGAACGACTTGTTGGCGCCGTCCAGCATCAGGTCCTTGAGCACTGCCGGGGCAACCTTGGCGTCGGTAGCGATGTAGCCGAGCATGGTGGCCATGTTCGGGCGGATCATGCCTGCACCCTTGCTGATGCCAGTGACGGTAACAGTCACGCCATCATGCTGGAACTGACGGCTGGCACCCTTGGGCAGGGTGTCGGTGGTCATGATGCCGGTGGCAGCTTCAGCCCAGTGGTTTTCCGACAGGTTGTCGAGGGCGGCCTGCAGTGCACCTTCGATCTTCTCGACCGGCAGTGGCTCGCCGATCACGCCGGTAGAGAACGGCAGTACAGACTCGGCCGGCACGCCAGCCAGCTCGGCCAGCTTGGCGCAGGTACGTTCGGCGGCGGCCAGGCCTGGCGCGCCGGTGCCTGCGTTGGCGTTACCGGTGTTGGTCAGCAGGTAGCGCACGGTGCCCTGTACACGCTGCTTGGACAGGATCACCGGCGCTGCGCAGAAGGCGTTGAGGGTGAACACGCCAGCCACGCTGGAGCCTTCGGCACAGCGCATGACCACCACATCCTTGCGCCCCGGGCGCTTGATGCCGGCAGAAGCGATGCCGAGTTCAAAACCCGGAACCGGGTGCAGGGTAGGCAAAGGACCAAGACCAACAGCCATTAGAGCGCTCCTAGAAAAACGGTGAAGTGATGATGGAAGAGCGGGGCCGCTTCGCGCCCCATTCGCGGCACAAGGCCGCTCCTACAGGGGCATCGCAACCATTGGGTCGGGCGCGGTCCCTGTAGGAGCGGCCTTGTGCCGCGAATGGGCCGCAAAGCGGCCCCCGGTTTGTGACGTTACAGCAAATGAATCAGATCACTCGATCTGCCCGTGGCAATGCTTGAACTTCTTGCCCGAACCGCACCAGCACGGCTCGTTGCGGCCCAGCTTCTGGTCGTTGCGCACTGGCGCTGCGACGACCGCCGCTTCGGCGCCCTCCTCGCTCAGTTGCTCGCTTTCCAGACCCGGGGCAGGGGCATGCTGGAACTGCATGCGGCTGGCCAGTTCCTCGGCCTCGCGGCGCAGGCGGGCTTCTTCTTCGATCGGATCTTCGCGGCGAACCTGAACGTGCGACAGCACGCGGATGGTGTCGCGCTTGATCGACTCGAGAAGCTCCTGGAACAGGCTGAACGACTCGCGCTTGTACTCCTGCTTCGGGTTCTTCTGCGCATAGCCACGCAGGTGAATACCGTGACGCAGGTGGTCCATGGTCGACAGGTGGTCTTTCCACAGGTCGTCCAGCACGCGCAGCAGAATCTGCTTCTCGAAGGTACGCAGGGCGTCGATACCGGCCTGGTCTTCCTTCTCGGTGTAGGCGGTGGTGATCTCGTTCAGCAGCTTCTCGCGCAGGGTCTCCTCGTAGAGGTGATCGTCCTCGTCGAGCCACTGCTGGATCGGCAGCTTAATGGCGAAATCGCTGGCCAACGCAGCTTCCAGGCCGACCACATCCCACTGCTCGGGCAGCGACTGCGGCGGGATGTGCTGGCTGATGGTAGCGTCCAGTACTTCCTGGCGGAATTCTGCGATGGTGTCGCCGATGTTCTCGGCGGCCAGCAGGCTGTTGCGCATGTGGTAGATCACCTTGCGCTGCTCGTTGGCCACGTCGTCGTATTCGAGCAATTGCTTACGGATGTCGAAGTTACGGCCTTCGACCTTGCGCTGGGCCTTCTCGATGGCGTTGGTGACCATGCGGTGTTCGATGGCCTCGCCCGACTGCATGCCCAGTGCCTTCATGAAGTTCTTCACCCGGTCAGAGGCAAAGATGCGCATCAGGCTGTCTTCCAGCGACAGGTAGAAGCGGCTGGAACCCGGGTCACCCTGACGGCCCGAACGGCCACGCAGCTGATTGTCGATACGGCGCGATTCGTGGCGCTCGGAAGCGATCACGTGCAAGCCGCCCGACTCGATCACTTGCTGGTGACGTTTCTGCCAGTCCGACTTGATCTGGGCGATCTGCTCGGGTGTCGGGTTTTCCAGGGTGGCCACTTCAGCCTCCCAGTTACCGCCCAACAGGATGTCGGTACCACGACCGGCCATGTTGGTGGCGATGGTCAGTGCGCCTGGCGCACCGGCCTGCGCGATGATCTCGGCTTCCTTCTCGTGGTACTTGGCGTTCAGTACCTTGTGCTCGATGCCTTCCTTGAGCAGCAGGTTCGACATGTGCTCGGAGGTTTCGATGGTGGCAGTACCCACCAGCACCGGGCGGCCGTGGGTCATGCTTTCCTTGATGTCGGCGATGATCGCGGCGTATTTCTCGTCGGCAGTCAGGTACACCAGGTCGTTGAAGTCTTTACGTGCCAGCGGCTTGTTCGGCGGGATCACCATCACGTTGAGGCCGTAGATGGACTGGAACTCGAACGCTTCGGTGTCGGCGGTCCCGGTCATGCCGGACAGCTTGGTGTACAGGCGGAAGTAGTTCTGGAAGGTGGTCGAAGCCAGGGTCTGGCTCTCGGCCTGGATATTCAGGTTCTCTTTCGCCTCGATGGCCTGGTGCAGGCCCTCGGACAGGCGACGGCCTGGCATGGTACGGCCGGTGTGCTCGTCAATCAGCAGGACCTGGCCGTCCTGGACGATGTATTCGACGTTGCGGTGGAACAGCTTGTGCGCGCGCAGGCCAGCGTAAACGTGGGTCAGCAGGCCCAGGTTGTGCGAGGAATACAGGCTCTCGCCCTCGGCCAGCAGGCCGGCCTGGGTGAGCATCTCTTCGATGAACTGGTGACCGGCTTCGTTGAGCTCGACCTGGCGGCTCTTCTCGTCGATGGTGAAGTGGCCTTCCTGGGTGACCTGGCCTTCGACTTCTTCGATGTGCTGGGTCAGGCGCGGGATCAGGCGGTTGATCTCGATGTACAGCTTGGAGCTGTCTTCAGCCTGGCCGGAAATGATGAGCGGGGTGCGCGCCTCATCGATGAGGATGGAGTCGACTTCGTCGATTACCGAGAAGTTGAGTTCACGCTGGAACTTCTCTTCCTGGCTGAACGCCATGTTGTCGCGCAGGTAGTCGAAACCGAATTCGTTGTTGGTGCCGTAGGTAATGTCGGACGCATAGGCGGCGCGCTTTTCTTCCGGCGGCTGGAAGGCCGAAACGATACCTACCGACAGGCCGAGGAATTCGTACAGCGGGCGCATCCAGTTGGCGTCACGGCGAGCCAGGTAGTCGTTGACGGTGACCACGTGCACGCCCTTGCCGGACAGTGCGTTGAGGTACACGGCCAAGGTACCGACCAAGGTCTTGCCTTCACCGGTACGCATTTCTGCGATCATACCCTCGTGCAGGGTCATGCCACCGATCAGCTGCACATCGAAGTGGCGCATGCCCATTACGCGCTTGCCGGCCTCTCGGGCCACGGCGAAGGCTTCAGGCAGCAATTGGTCCAGTGTCTCGCCTTTGGCCAAACGCTCCTTGAACTCTGCGGTCTTGCCCCGCAGTTGCTCGTCGGAGAGGGCCACCATCTTCTCTTCGAAGGCATTGACGATACTCACCGTCTTGAGCATGCGTTTCACTTCACGCTCGTTCTTGCTTCCAAAAAGTTTTTTTAACAAAGGCGCAAACATATCGGCAGGATCTTCCACACGTAGGGATGGAGGGCGGCCCCATGAGTCGCCCGTGCAGCCCTGAGGCCGCATGCGAACGAGCATTCTACCCGGAAACGATGGTGAGGAAAGTGGTGGATTTCCACGATGCTATTACAGCGTTTTGGCAGGGGCCTGTCTTAGATAGGGGCATTTTCCCTGAGTTCAAGCCTTGGCAACATGAAAGCTATCGAGAATTAGTCTTATCTTCTATTGCCCGCGAAGAGGCCGGCACAGGCTATAGAGGTGTTAAACTGCTGCCCTTGCAACCTCATGCGTACCCCATGGCCTACAAACCCTCCCCTGCCCAGCCACCCTCCGCACTGCTGCGCCAGGTGCGCCCGTTGCGCCTGCTGCTGAACCAGGCCGAACGCCTGGAGCACCTGCAGCGCCTGCTGGAAAGCCAGCTGCAACCAGCTGCCCGGGAGCACTGCCATGTGGCATCGTGGCGCGATGGCACTTTGTTGCTGGTGGTTACCGACGGCCATTGGGCAACCCGCCTGCGCTACCAGCAGAAGCGCCTGCTGGCAGCATTACAAGCCATGGAAGCATTCGGCAACCTCAGGCGCATCCTCTACAAGGTGCAGCCACCGCTGGTGCCAGCCAAGCGAGGTGGGCATGCTGCAGAGCTGTCGATCAGCGCCGCCGAAAGCCTGCGCGACACCGCCGAGGGCATCACCGACCCCAAGCTGCGCGCAGCGCTGGAACGGTTGGCCGCCCACGCCAGGAACAAGCCATAAAAAAGGCCACCCGAAGGTGGCCTTAATGAACTAGAGAGTGTTCGAACTTACACGGCCGCAACAGGGCGCATGTACGAGATCGGTGCCGTGCTGGCATCTTCGAAAGTGACCACTTCCCAGGCATCGGTTTCTGCAATCAGCTTGCGCAGCAGCTGGTTGTTCAGCGCGTGGCCGGACTTGAAGCCCTTGAACTCGCCAATCAGGCTGTTGCCCAGCAGGTAAAGGTCGCCAATGGCGTCGAGGATCTTGTGCTTGACGAACTCGTCTTCGTAACGAAGGCCGTCCTCGTTGAGCACGCCGTCCTCATCGACCACGATGGCGTTCTCGACACTGCCACCCAGCGCAAGGTTGTGCTTGCGCAGGTACTCGATGTCACGCATGAAGCCGAAAGTACGCGCGCGGCTGACTTCTTTCACAAACGAGGTGCTGGAGAAATCGACGCTGGCGCTCTGGGTCCGGTTGCGAAGCACCGGGTGATCGAAGTCGATCTCGAAGCTCACCTTGAAACCTTCGAAAGGCAGGAACGTGGCGCGCTTGTCGCCCTCTTCCACGGTTACCTCACGCAGGATGCGGATGAACTTCTTGGCTGCGTCCTGTTCTTCCAGGCCGGCAGACTGAATCAGGAATACAAAGGGTCCGGCGCTGCCATCCATGATCGGCACTTCCGAGGCGGAGAGCTCGACGTAGGCGTTATCGATGCCCAGGCCCGCCATGGCGGAGAGCAAGTGCTCGACCGTATCGACCTTGACGTCACCGTTGACCAGCGTCGTCGACATGGTTGTCTCGCCGACGTTGGCCGCACGCGCAGGGATTTCGACCACAGGGTCGAGATCGGCGCGGCGGAAGACGATGCCGGTGTCAACAGGTGCAGGCTTGAGGGTCAGGTAAACCTTCTCCCCGGAGTGCAGACCGACACCTGTGGCACGGATGGTATTCTTCAGGGTGCGTTGTTTAATCATGGCATTGGCCGCTTCAGCGCAAATTGCGAACAGGTATCAACAAAGGCTGGGGATGATAACAGACCCAACCTTTGATGAATACCAATCACCTTTATACCCCTGATAAATTCCATTAATCAGCCTGACGACGCAGGAATGCCGGGATATCGAGGTAGTCCAGGTCATCCTGAGGGTTCAGTTTAGCGGCTGCGGCAGCACCTGCATGCGCCTGGTTGCGCATCACGGTCGGGCGCTCCAGGTCGCGGTAGTTGACCGCTGGCTGCTCCTGGCGAACCGGTGCAGGATTGGACGCTTCGTACGCTTGCTGGGCAGTCTGCAGGGTATTGTCGACCACCTTCACAGGCTTCTCGATGCGCGCGCCCAGGCCAGTGGCCACAACGGTCACGTGCAGTTCGTCGCGCATGTCCGGGTCGATCACGGTGCCGACCTTGACCATGGCGTGGTCAGAGGCGAAGGCTTCGATGATGCTACCCACATCGGAGTACTCACCCAGCGACAGGTCCGGGCCTGCGGTGATGTTCACCAGGATGCCACGGGCGCCCTGCAGGTTGACGTCTTCCAGCAGCGGGTTGCGAATCGCCGCCTCGGTGGCTTCACGCGCACGGTTCGGGCCGCTGGCACAGCCAGTACCCATCATCGCCATGCCCATTTCACCCATCACGGTACGCACGTCGGCGAAGTCGACGTTGATCATGCCAGGGCGTTTGATGATGTCGGAGATACCGCGAACGGCACCGGCCAGTACATCGTCGGCCTTGGCGAAGGCGGACAGCAGGCTGGCATCCTTGCCCAGGATTGTCAGCAGTTTCTCGTTGGGAATGGTGATCAACGAGTCGACGCTTTCAGCCAGCATGCGGATGCCTTCATCGGCGATCTGCATACGTTTGCGGCCTTCGAACGGGAACGGACGGGTCACCACGGCTACGGTGAGAATGCCCATTTCCTTGGCCACTTCGGCAATGATCGGCGCTGCACCTGTACCGGTACCGCCACCCATGCCAGTGGTGATGAACACCATGTTGGTGCCCTGCAGCACTTCGGCGATGCGCTCACGGTCTTCCAGCGCAGCCTGACGGCCGACTTCCGGATTGGCACCGGCACCCAGGCCCTTGGTCACACCAGTGCCCAATTGCAGGATGGTGCGCGCGCCAATACTTTTCAGCGCCTGGGCATCAGTGTTGGCGCAGATGAATTCCACGCCTTCGATGCTGCTCTTGACCATGTGGTTGACGGCGTTGCCGCCACCACCACCAACGCCGATCACCTTGATGACCGGACTTTGCGGGACGTTGTCTACGAGCTCGAACATTTTCCCTCTCCTTACAGTTCTCTAGTTGTTGCGCCTACCACTACTGCTTTGAAACTTAGAAGTTGCCCTGGACCCACTTCTTGAAGCGCTCAAGCACTGGGGCCTTCGGTTCATCGCCATAGCTGTTGTTGCTGCTGTTGGTGTTACCGGTCAGGATCAGGTCCTCGGACTGCTTCAGCAGACCGTAAGTGAGCAAGCCCACACCGGTGGAATAGATCGGGTTGCGAACCACGTCGCTCAGCCCCCGAACGCTGTGCGGTACGCCCAGGCGTACCGGCATGTGGAAGATTTCCTCGGCCAGTTCCACGGCACCTTCCATCTTCGCGGTGCCGCCGGTGAGGACGATGCCGGCTGGCACCAGGTCCTCGTAGCCGCTGCGGCGCAGCTCGGCCTGGATCAGGGTGAAGAGCTCGTCGTAACGTGGCTCCACCACCTCGGCCAGGGCCTGGCGCGACAGCTCGCGCGGTGGGCGGTCGCCCACGCTCGGCACCTTGATGGTCTCGCCGGCGCCAGCCAGTTTGGCCAGGGCGCAGGCGTAGCGGATCTTGATTTCTTCGGCGTACTGGGTAGGGGTACGCAGGGCCATGGCGATATCGTTGGTCACCTGGTCGCCAGCAATCGGGATGACTGCGGTGTGACGGATGGCGCCCTCGGTGAAGATGGCGATGTCAGTGGTGCCGCCACCGATGTCCACCAGGCACACGCCCAGTTCTTTTTCATCGTCGGTCAGCACCGAGTAGGCCGAGGCCAGCTGCTCAAGGATGATGTCGTCGATTTCCAGGCCGCAGCGGCGTACGCATTTCTCGATGTTCTGCGCCGCGTTGACTGCGCAGGTGACCACGTGGACCTTGGCTTCCAGGCGCACGCCGGACATGCCCAGCGGCTCGCGCACGCCTTCCTGGTTGTCGATCACGTAGTCCTGCGGCAGGGTGTGCAGCACACGCTGGTCGGCCGGAATCGCCACGGCCTGGGCGGCGTCGAGTACACGTTCCAGGTCGGCCAGGCTGACCTCGCGGTCGCGGATGGCGACGATGCCGTGGGAGTTCAGGCTGCGGATGTGGTTGCCGGCTACCCCGACGAAGGCCGAGTGGATACGGCAGCCGGCCATCAGCTGCGCCTCTTCCACGGCGCGCTGGATCGACTGCACGGTGGACTCGATGTTCACCACCACGCCTTTCTTCAGGCCGCGGGACGGATGGGTGCCGATCCCGACGATTTCCAGGGTACCGTCTTCGCCCACTTCGCCCACCAGCGCCACCACCTTGGAGGTGCCAATGTCCAGCCCGACGATCATTTTGCCGCTATGCGCGTTTGCCATGGTCCTGCCTCTCTCTAATTCTTCGCAACGGCGGGTTGGGCCGTCGTCGGTGCAATCGGTTCCCGCCAACCAACGGCAAGTCCGTTGGAATAACGCAGATCAATGCGGGCGATAGTGGTGATCTGGTCTTTGAGTGTCTTGTCATAAATGGCAATGAAACGGCGCATCTTCTCCACCAGATGGTCACGCCCCAACAGCAGCTCGATGCCTGGCCCGGCGCTGCTTGCACCGGTGGTCAGGAACCAGCTGCCTCGCTCGCGCAGCTCCAGGCGAGCAATGGAAAAGCCCATGGGGCGCAGCATCTGGCTCAATACCTGGTACTGCTGCATGACTTGTTGCTGAGCACGCTGGGGCCCGGCCAACTGCGGCAGGTGCTCGTAGTTGGCCAGTTCGCGCGGGGTGAAGGCCTGGCCCTGGTTGTTGAGCAAGGCTTCGTCACCCCAGCGCGCCACCGGCAGCTGTTCTTCCAGGCGGATCACCACCTCGTCAGGCCACACCCGGCGCACTTCGGCGTGGGCGATCCATGGCATCTGTTCGAGCTCCGCACGCATCGCTGGCAGGTCGACGCTGAAGAAGCTTGCCGCCACGTAGGGCGCGATGCGCTGCTGCACCGACTGCTGGCTGATGTAGCTGAGGTCGCCTTGCACGTCGATCTTGGTGATCGGCCGGTCGGCATACGGCATCAGGCGAATGGCGCCTTCGTAGGCACCAAAGCCGGCCGCCACCAGCAGCACCGGCCACAGCAGGCGCTTGAGGCCTCCCAGGCTTGGCCGCGGCAGGCGCGCCGATACGGGCTCGTCGGCCACCAGCCGGCTGGCACCACGCGGCACCGGCTTGCTACGGCCGGTAACGGGTTGCTGCTGACGTATCATCGCGCCTTGCATGGTTGTTAACCTCGCGTCGTCACGCTTTCAGCCAGGATTGCCAGCACCAGTTGCTGGAAGTCCAGGCCAGCCGCGCGGGCCGCCATTGGCACCAGGCTATGATCAGTCATGCCCGGTGCGGTGTTGACTTCGAGCAGCCAGAACCGGCCCTGCTCGTCCTGCATCACGTCCAGCCGCCCCCAGCCTTCGATGCCGATGGCATCACAGGCGCGTGCGGTCAGGTCGATCAGTTCCTGTTCCTTGACGCTATCCAGGCCGCACGGGATGCGGTACTGGGTATCGTTGGCGATGTACTTGGCGTCGTAGTCGTAGAACACGTGCGGCGTACCCAGGGCGATCGGCGGCAGCACCTGGCCGCGCAAGACCGCGATGGTGAACTCCGGGCCGTGGATCCACTGTTCCACCAGTACCTGGGAATCGTATTTGGCGGCGTCCTGCCAGGCGGCGACCAGTTCCTGGGCGCTGTTCACCTTGGCCATGCCGATGCTAGAGCCTTCATGGGCGGGTTTGACGATAAGCGGGAAGCCCAGTTCCGTACTGGCCAACAAACAATCGTTTTCGCTCGCCAACACCGCGTGACGCGGGGTCGGAATGCCCAGGCTCTGCCACACCTGCTTGGTGCGCAGCTTGTCCATGGCCAGCGCCGAGGCAAGGATGCCACTGCCGGTGTAAGGGATGCCCAGGCACTCCAGCAGGCCTTGCATGCTGCCGTCTTCACCGCCACGGCCGTGCAGGATGATGAAGGCGCGGTCGATCTTTTCGCTTTGCAGGCGCGTGAGCAGGTCGTCACCGACGTCGATGGCGACCACGTCGACACCGGCAGTGGTCAGCGCGTCGATCACCGCCGCACCGGACTTCAGCGACACTTCACGCTCGGCGCTTTTGCCACCGTACAGCACGGCGACGCGGCCGAACGCCTTGACGTCCAGGGTCGAGTGCAGTTTTTCGTAGGCGCTGGTCATTTCGACTTCTCCTGCTTGGCGCCAGCGAACAGCGGGCTTTTCATCAATTGCGGGGCCAAGCCGCCGACATCGCCGGCACCCTGGCAGATCAGGATGTCGCCAGCGCGCAGCAGTGGCTTGACCAGCGGTGCCAGCTCGGCGCCGCGCTCGATGTAGATCGGGTCCAGCTTGCCGCGCTGGCGGATGCTGTGACACAGCTGACGGCTGTCGGCACCCGGGATCGGCTCTTCGCCCGCCGGGTAGACCTCCATCAGCAGCAGCACGTTGGCATCGCCCAGCACCTGGACGAAATCGTCGTACAGGTCGCGGGTGCGGCTGTAGCGGTGGGGCTGGTAGACGATCACCAGGCGGCGGCTTGGCCAGCCACCGCGCACGGCCTTGATCACCGCAGCCACTTCGGTCGGGTGGTGGCCGTAGTCGTCGACCAGCATCACGCTGCCGCCTTCCACCGGCAGCTCGCCGTACACCTGGAACCGGCGACCGACACCCTGGAAGCCGGACAGGCCCTGGACGATGGCTTCGTCGCTGATGCCTTCGTCGGTGGCGATGGCGATGGTGGCCAGTGCGTTGAGCACGTTGTGGTTGCCAGGCATGTTCACCGACACTTCCAGCGGCTCGCAGTCACGGCGCAGCACGGTGAAGTGGGTCTGCATGCCCTGCTGGCGCACGTTGATGGCGCGAATGTCGGCCTCTTCGCTGAAGCCGTAGGTCACCGTCGGGCGTTTCACCTGTGGCAGGATTTCGCGCACCACCGGGTCGTCCAGGCACATCACCGCCAAGCCGTAGAACGGCAGGTTGTGCAGGAACTCGACGAAGGTTTTCTTCAGCTTGTTGAAGTCACCTTCGTAGGTCGCCATGTGGTCGGCGTCGATGTTTGTGACCACGGCCACCATCGGCTGCAGGTGCAGGAAGCTCGCATCGCTTTCGTCTGCTTCGGCGATCAGGTAGCGACTGGTGCCCAGCTGGGCATTGGTACCGGCAGCGGTCAGGCGGCCACCGATAACGAAAGTCGGGTCCAGGCCACCGGCAGCGAACACCGACGCCAGCAGGCTGGTGGTGGTGGTCTTGCCGTGGGTACCGGCAACGGCCACACCATGACGGTAGCGCATCAGTTCGGCGAGCATTTCGGCACGCGGCACTACCGGAATGCGTCGCTCGAGGGCGGTAGCCACTTCCGGGTTGGCCGGGTTGATGGCACTGGACACGACGAGCACGTCAGCGGTAGCGGCGTTCTCGGCGCGGTGGCCGACGAAGATCTCGGCGCCGAACGATTCCAGGCGCTCGGTCACCGGCGAAGCTTTCAGGTCCGAACCGGACACTTCATAGCCCAGGTTCAGCAACACTTCGGCAATGCCGCACATGCCCACGCCGCCGATACCGACGAAGTGAATACGGCGGATACGGCCCATCTTCGGATGGGGCATGGCTTTCTGGCTTTCAACCATGGGCCACCTCCAGGCAGATATCGACCACGGTGCTGGTTGCAGCAGGTTTGGCCAGGCGCCGTGCGGTGCCTGCCATGACGTTGAGTTTCTCGGGTTGCATCAGCACCTCGTTCAGGCGTTCAGCGAGCTGCGCTGCGCCAGTTGTCGCTTGTGGCATCAGGAAGGCAGCGCCTTCGCGGGCCAGATATTGGGCGTTGTGGGTCTGGTGGTCGTCGATGGCGTGGGGCAAAGGCACCAGCATCGAAGGCAGGCCTGCTGCCGCCAGCTCGCTGACGGTCAGGGCACCGGCCCGGCACACCACCATGTCGGCCCAGCCATAGGCTTGAGCCATGTCCTTGATGAAGGGCTCTACCTGAGCCTCGACGCCCGCCTCGTGATAACGCTCGGCGGTGATTGGCGCGTGTTGCTTACCGGCCTGGTGGAACACCTCTGGCCGCAGCGCGGCAGGGACCTCGGACAGGGCCTTAGGCAACAATTTGTTCAATGGTTCCGCACCCAGGCTGCCACCGAGCACCAGCAGGCGCGCACGGCGCTGGGCCAGGGGCGCGCGTTGTGCATCCATGAACAGCTCCGGGCGCACCGGGTTGCCGGTGGTGCGACGCTTGTCGCTGGCCTCGAAGGTGTTCGGGAAAGCTTCGCAGACCCGCGCCGAGAGTGGCACCAGCAACCGATTGGCGGTACCGGCACGGGCGTTCTGCTCGTGGATCACCAGCGGCACGCCGCACAGCCGCGCGGCCACACCGCCGGGGCCGGTCACGTAGCCGCCAAAGCCCAGCACGCAGACCGGCTTGAGCTGGCGAATGATGCGTCGCGCCTGCAGCACGGCCTTGATAAGGGTGAATGGCGCCTTGAGCAATGACAGTTTGCTTTTGCCGCGCAGGCCGCTGACCTGGATCAGGTGCAGTGGCAGGCCAGCCTGTGGCACCAGCTCGTTCTCGATGCCACGCGGGGTGCCCAGCCAGTGCACGGTAAAACCACGCGCCTGGAATTCACGGGCGCAGGCCAGGGCCGGGAATACGTGGCCCCCGGTGCCGCCCGCCATGATCAGTATGTTCTTGCCGTCAGCGGCCATGACTGGTCTCCTCGGCAAAATCGCTTTCGCTGAACTCGTGTTCCTCGCTGCCCAGGTGCGTGCGGCTCTCCCACTCGATACGCAGCAACAGGCCTACGCAGGCGCAACAGATCACCAGCGAACTGCCCCCGTAACTGAGGAACGGCAGCGTCAGGCCCTTGGTTGGCAGCAGGCCGACGTTCACCCCGATGTTGATCAGGAACTGGCCGATCCACAGGAACGCCAGGCCGAAGGCCACATAGGCGGCAAAGAACTGCTTGGCCTTCTCGGCCCACAGGCCGATGTACAGGGCACGCACGGTCACGAACACGAACAGTGCAATGGTCAGCAGCGAACCGACCACACCCAGCTCTTCGGCCAGTACCGAGAACACGAAGTCGGTGTGCGCTTCGGGCAGGTAGAACTGCTTCTGCACGCTGTTGCCCAGGCCAACACCCAGCCACTCGCCACGGCCGAAGGCGATCAGCGCCTGGGTCAGCTGGTAACCCGAGCCGAACTGGTCGGACCACGGGTCGGTGAAGGTGATAAGCCGCGCCATCCGGTAGGGCTGCGCCTGTACCAGCACAAACACCGCCAGCACCGCCAACACCACCATGAGGCTGAAGCGGAACAGCCCAACCCCGCCGAGGAACAGCATGGCCGCCGCCGCGCCCATCATCACCACGGTGGCACCGAAGTCCGGCTCCATCAGCAGCAGGGCGGCCATGGGCAGCAGCACGATGAACGGCTTGAAGAAGCCCATCCAGGTTTCGCGCACTTCGGTCTGCCGGCGCACCAGGTAACCCGCCAGGTAGACGACCACGAACACCTTGGCGATTTCCGAAGGCTGGACGTTGAAGAAGCTGAAGCCGATCCAGCGCATGGAGCCGTTCACTTCGCGACCGATACCCGGCACCAGCACCAGCACCAGCAGGCCGAAGGCGCCCAGCAGCATCATGAAGCCCATGCGCTGCCAGGTGGCGATCGGCACCAGCATGGTCGCGCCGCAGGCAACCAGGCCAAGGAACACGTAAACCAGGTGGCGGAACATGTGGTAAAGCGGGTTGCCCGACTGCACCGCGGCCACTTCCGAGGACGCCGAGGTGATCATCACCAGGCCCAGGCCAAGCAAGGCCAGGCAGCCGGCGAGCATCGGGAAGTCCAGGTCGATGCCACGACCGCTGATCAGCGGCGACGGGTAGGGCTTGAAGATGCCGAAGATCATGCAAGACCTCCCGCTGCCTGGGCAAACAGGCGCCCGCGCTCTTCAAAGTTCTTGAACATGTCGAGGCTGGCGCACGCCGGCGACAGCAGCACCGCATCGCCGGCCAGGGCCAGTTCGGCACACTGCTGCACGGCGTCCTCGAGGGTCTTGACCCGTACCAGCGGCACGTCATTACCCAACGCTTCGGCCAGGCGCTCGGCATCACGGCCAAGCAATACCACGGCGCGGCAGAAGCGCTTGACGGGCTCGCGCAACGCAGTGAATTCAGCACCTTTGCCGTCGCCACCGGCGATCAGCACCAACTTGCCTTCGATATCGGCACCCAGGCCTTCGATGGCGGCCAGGGCAGCACCGACGTTGGTGGCCTTGGAGTCGTCGTACCAGTTCACGCCATTACGCTCGCGCACCCACTGGCACCGGTGGGCCAGGCCACCGAACTCACGCAGGGCTTCGAGCATGGGCTCGAACGGCAGGCCAGCGGCATGCCCCAGGGCCAGTGCCGCCAGGGCGTTGGACTGGTTGTGGGCACCGCGAACCTTCAGCTCGCGCGCCGGCATCAGCGCCTGGAATTCGAACGCCAGGTATTTTTCACCGTCCACTTCACGCAGGCCAAAGGCCTTGAAGTCGGGTTGGTTGAGGCCGAAGGTCCAGCATGGGCGGCCTTCCACCGGCAGTGGCCGGCTCAGGGCGTCCTGGCGGTTGACCACCACCTGGCGGGCACCGCGGAAAATCCGGTGCTTGGCCAGGTGGTAGGCCGGCAGGCCGCTGTAGCGGTCCATGTGGTCTTCGCTGATGTTCAGCACAGTGGCCACTTCTGCGTTGAGCTGGTCGGTGGTTTCCAGTTGGAAACTGGACAGCTCCAGCACGTACAGCTCGACGTCATCAGCCAGCAAGTCCAGCGCCGGGGTACCGAGGTTGCCGCCCACCGCCACGCGCTTGCCGGCCTTGGCGGCCATTTCGCCGACCAGAGTGGTCACGGTGCTCTTGGCGTTGGAACCGCTGATGGCAACGATCGGCGCCTTGGCGTGCCGGGCGAACAGCTCGATGTCACCGGACAGCTTCACGCCACGCGCGGCTGCCTGCTGCAGGGCCGGGGTGGCCAGGGCCAGGCCAGGGCTCACGTACAGCTCGTTGGCGCGGCACAGGAAGTCCACGTCCAGCTCGCCACAGCGCACTTCCACCTGCGGGTAATCACGGCGCAGGGTGTCCAGTTCCGGCGGTAGCTCGCGCGTGTCGGCGACCGCAAAGGCAATGCCCCGGTTCGCCAGGAAGCGAACCAGGGACATGCCGCTCTTGCCGAGGCCGACAACGATGCGGAATTGGTCGGAAGCGATCAAAGACACGCTCATCTACCTCAGTTTCAGGGTTGCAAGGCCAATCAGCACCAGAATCACGGTGATGATCCAGAAGCGGACGATCACCCGAGGCTCTGGCCAGCCCTTGAGTTCAAAATGGTGGTGGATCGGCGCCATGCGGAACACGCGCTTGCCGGTCAGCTTGAAGGAGGCGACCTGGATCACCACCGACAAGGTTTCCACCACGAAGATGCCGCCCATGATGAACAGCACGATTTCCTGGCGGACGATCACGGCGATGGTGCCCAGCGCGGCGCCCAGCGCCAGCGCGCCGACGTCACCCATGAAGACTTGTGCCGGGTAGGTGTTGAACCACAGGAAGCCCAGGCCGGCACCGATCAGCGCGCCGCAGAACACGATCAGCTCGCCCGAGCCCGGTACGTAAGGGATCAGCAGGTATTCGGCGAACTTCACGTTACCCGACAGGTAGCAGAAGATGCCCAGGGCGCCGCCGACCATCACCGTCGGCATGATTGCCAGGCCGTCGAGGCCATCGGTAAGGTTGACCGCGTTGCTGGAGCCGACAATGACGAAGTAGGTCAATACGACGAAGCCGACGCCCAGCGGGATGGTGACATCCTTGATGAACGGCAGGATCAGCGTGGTCTCGACGCTGGTCGGCGCGGTCTTGTACAGGAACACGGCTGCAGCCAGGCCGAACACCGACTGCCAGAAGTACTTCCAGCGGCTTGGCAGCCCACGGGAGTTCTTTTCGATCACCTTGCGGTAGTCGTCAACCCAGCCGATCGCGCCGAATGCCAGGGTAACGATCAGCACCACCCACACATAGCGGTTGGACAGATCAGCCCACAGCAGTGTGCTGATGGCGATGGCCGACAGGATCAGAGCACCACCCATGGTCGGGGTGCCGGACTTGGACAGGTGCGATTGCGGGCCGTCGTTACGCACGGCCTGGCCGATCTGGCGAATTTGCAGGGTACGGATCATCCACGGCCCCAGCCACAGCGCCAGGGACAACGCGGTCAGTACACCAAGGATCCCGCGCAGGGACAGGTACTGGAAGACCGCGAAGCCTTTGTGGAACTGTTGCAGATACTCGGCCAACAGCAGCAGCATTAATGTTTCTCCCCGCTGGCACCGCACAATGCCGCCACGACGTTTTCCATCGCAGCGCTGCGCGAGCCCTTGATCAAGATAGTGGTATCGCTGGCATTTTCGGCGCTAACCGCGTCGATCAGCTCAGCTTGAGTAGCGAAATGACGGCCATTGGCGCCGAACGCCTTGACCGCATGTGTCATGTTGGAACCCACTGCGTACAGGGCGTCGACCTTGCCACGCGCGTAGTCACCCACCTGACGGTGGCCTTCTTCCGCCCATTGCCCTAATTCGCCGATATCCCCAAGCACCAGGACGGTGCGTCCGGAAAAGCCGGCGAGTATATCAATGGCTGCGCACATGGAGGTGGGATTTGCGTTGTAACTGTCATCGATCACCCGCACGCCGTTAGGCGCGATCTGCGCCACGGTGCGGCCCTTGACCGGCTGCACGGCATTCAGGCCGGCGGCGATGCCGCTCAGGCTCAGACCAACGGCATGGGCCGCGGCTGCGGCGGCCAGGGCGTTGCTGACGTTGTGCTCACCCAGCACGTTGAGTTGCACAGCCACCGAGTCACCGGCGCCATGCAGCGTGAACGACGGGCAGCCACGGGCATCGCGACCAATGTCGCTGGCGTAGAAGTCAGCCTTGATATCGCTGCGGGCGAAACTGATGACCTTGTGCGCACCGGCACGGGCTTTCCAGGTATCGAAAGCCTTGTCGTCCAGATTCAGAATGGCCGTACCGCCCTCGCCCAGGCCTTCGAGGATTTCGCCCTTGGCTTCGACGATTTTTTCTGGGCCGCCGAACTCGCCGACATGGGCGGTACCGGCGTTGTTGATAATGACCACCTGTGGCCGGGTAAGGCCGACGGTGTAGCGAATTTCACCAATGCGCGACGCACCCAGCTCGATCACCGCAACGCTGTGCTCCGGGGCGATTTCCAGCAGGGTCAGCGGTGCGCCGAGGTCATTGTTCAGGTTGCCGCGGGTGGCGTGCACCAGGCCACGGGTGCGCAGGATGCTGGCAAGCATTTCCTTCACCGTGGTCTTGCCACTGGAACCGGTAATGGCCACTACGGGCTTGTCGAAAGCAGCGCGGTTCAGGGCACCGAGCTGACCCAGTGCTACCCGGCAATCCTTGACCAGCAGTTGGGGCAGGTCGACACCGGCCACTTCACGCTCGACCAGCGCAGCAACCGCGCCCTTGGCTTTAACGTCAGCCAGGTAGTCATGGCCATCGAAACGTGGGCCGGCCAAGGCGACGAACAGCTGCCCGGTGCTGACGCTGCGGCTGTCGATGCTGACGCCGGTGAAGGTGGCGTCGGCACCGACTTGTTGACCACTCAGTGCTGTGGTCAGCTGGCTGAGTGTCATCGGCTTAAGCATGTGGAGCCTCCCAGGCTTCAAGGGCCTTCTCGGCTTCGATCAGGTCGGAGAAGTCATGGCGCTCGCCATTGATCTCCTGGTAATCCTCATGCCCCTTCCCGGCCAGCACGATCACATCGTTGGCAGCGGCTGAGGCGATCAGGTGCGCAATGGCTTCGCCACGGCCGGCGACGAACTCGACGTCGTCAGGCTTGGTGAAACCGGGGCGGATGTCATCGAAGATGCGCAGCGGGTCTTCCGTGCGCGGGTTGTCGTCGGTGACCAACACGCGGTCGGCCAGGCGCTCGGCGACTTCAGCCATCAAAGGGCGCTTGCCGCGGTCACGGTCGCCGCCGCAGCCGAACAGGCACAACAGCTTGCCGTGAGCATGCGGGCGCAGGGCTTCAAGGACTTTTTCCAGGGCGTCCGGGGTGTGTGCGTAGTCGACCACCACCAGCGGCTTTTGGCCGCCACCCAAGCGCTGCATGCGGCCTACCGGCCCTTGCAGTCGCGGGGTGACCTCCAGGATTTCGTCCAGCGCGTAATCCAGCGCCAGCAGGGTTGCCACGGCGGCCAGCATGTTGCTCAGGTTGAAGCGGCCCAGCAGCTGGCTGCGCAGGGTGCGCTCACCCTGGGCGGTGACCAGCGTGGCGCGCACGCCATCGTCAGTGAACACGGCTTCGCGGCAGAACAGCGAGGCTTCCGGGTTTTCCAGGCTGTAGCTGAGCAGCCGGGTCTCGACAAGGTCGACACTCGGGCGGCAAGCAAAGTCTTCGGCCAGGCGACGACCAAAGTCGTCATCCAGGTTGACCACCTGGCAACGCAGGTTCGGCCAGGCGAACAGCTTGGCCTTGGCCGCCTCATAGGCTTGCATGCTGCCGTGGTAGTCCAGGTGATCACGGGACAGGTTGGTCATGACCGCGATGTCGAACGCCAATGCGGCGACACGCCCCTGCTCCAGGGCGTGGGAGGAAACCTCCATGGCCACGGCCTTGGCGCCCTGCTTTTTCAGGTCGTAAAGGGTCGACTGCACGGCAATCGGGTCTGGCGTGGTAAGCCGACCACTTTGCAGGTCACCGTAGAAACCGGTACCCAAAGTGCCAATAAGGCCGCAGCGCTGGCCAAGCACATCAAGCGCCTGGGCTACCAACTGGGTGACGCTGGTCTTGCCGTTGGTACCGGTCACGCCCACCAGGTTCAGCTGGCGGCTGGGCTCGCCATAGAAGCGCCCGGCGATGTCCGACAGCTGCGCGATCAGGCCCTTGACCGGAATCAGCGGCACATCGGTCAACGGCAGAACGTTGGCGCCATGCTCTTCATAGGCCACGGCGGCAGCGCCACGGGCCAAGGCATCGGCGATATGCTCGCGGCCATCGACCTTGGCACCCGGCACGGCCAGGAACAGATCGCCCGGGCGCACATTGCGGCTGTCCAGGGTCAGTTCACGAATCAGCGGGTCGCGGCTGGCGTGAGCGAAAAGTTTGCTTAATGGCATTGTCATCATCCACGCCCTCCCTTGGCGGCTGCTGCATTGACTTGCGACTGTTCGGCGGGTGCTGGTGGCGGCAGGTTGTCTGGCGGCACGTTCATCAAACGCAGGGTGCCGGACATGACCTTGCTGAAGACCGGCGCCGAAACCAGGCCACCGAAATAACCACCCTTGCCCGGCTCGTCGATGACCACGACGATGGCGTAGCGCGGGTCACTCATTGGCCCGAAGCCTGCAAACAGCGAGCGGTAGGCGTTTTCGGTGTAACCCTTGGAACCCACGGTGGCTTTACGCGCGGTACCGGACTTGCCGGCCACGTGATAGAACGGCACCTGGGCACGGAACACGCCACGCGGCGCTTCAATCACCTGCTGCAGCATGCCCTGAACGGTTTCGGCGGTTTCTTTCGGAATGGCCTGCACGGCTTCCGGCGCCTTGTCCACCTTGATGATCGACAGCGGCACCATCTTGCCGTCGTTGGCCAGCGCCGCGTAGGCATGCACCAGTTGCAGGGCGGTCACCGACAGGCCGTAGCCATAGGAAAGGGTCGCGGTCTCGGCCTTGCGCCACTCGCGGTGGTTAGGCAGGTTACCGACACGCTCCCCCGGGAAACCAAGGCCGGTGTACTGGCCCAGGCCGACCTGGGACATAACCCGGTAGATGGCCTCGCCGCCGATGTCGAAGGCGATCTTGCTCATGCCGACGTTACTGGAGTTGATCAGGATGCCGGTCAGGTCGAGGATCGGGCCCTCGCTGCGCGACACATCCTTGATGGTGTAGCGGCCGATCTGCAGGCTGCCCGGGTAAACCTCGACCTTGTCGGTCGGCTTCCAGCGGCCGCTTTGCAGTGCCGCACTCATGGAAATCGGCTTGACCGTGGAACCGGGCTCGAACACGTCGATGATCGCCCGGTTGCGCATCGCTGCCGGGAACATGCTGCGGCGGTTGTTCGGGTTGTAGGTTGGCTGGTTGACCATGGCCAGAACTTCACCGGTCTTGACGTCCATGATCACCAGGCTGCCGGCCTTGGCGTCCTGTTCGGCAATGGCGTTGCGCAGCTCGCGGGTAGCCAGGTATTGCAGGCGCAGGTCTATCGACAACGCCAAGGTCTTGCCGGCCTTGGCGTTCTTGGTTACCTGGATGTCCTTGATCAGCCTGCCACGCCGGTCCTTGATCACCTGGCGCTTGCCGGGCACGCCGGCCAGCCACTCGTCATAGGCCAGTTCCACCCCTTCACGACCGTGGTCGTCGAGGTCGGTGAAACCAACCATGTGCGCAGTGACATCACCGGCCGGATAGAAGCGGCGGAATTCTTCCAGGCCGTATACACCTGGCACCTTCAGGTCGAGTACGTGCTGGCCCTGCTCCGGGGTCAGGCCGCGGACCAGGTAGATGAACTCCTTGCTGGCCTGCGCGGTCAGGCGCTCGACCAGTTGCTGCGGGTTTTGCCCCAACGCTGCAGCCAGCTGTGGCCAGCGGTCTTTGGACGCCTGCATTTCCTTGGGGTTGGCCCACAGGGTAGTGACCGGGGTACTCACGGCCAATGGCTCACCGTTGCGGTCGGTAATCAGGCCGCGGTGCGCCGGGATAGGAATATGACGCAGGCTGCGCGCATCGCCCTGCCCCTTGAGGAAGTCACGGTCGACCACCTGCAGGTCGATGATGCGCCAGCAGATGGCACCCACCATGATTGCCAGCAAGCCGATCACCACGCGGAAGCGCCACGGGTAGAGTGCGCCTTCGAGCTTCATCATGGCGCCACCATCCGCACTTCGTCAGCCGAAGGCACGCGCATCTTCAACTGCTCGGAAGCCAGGTTTTCGATACGGCTGGCGGCGGTCCAGGTGCTCTGTTCCAGAATCAGCCGGCCCCACTCGGCCTGGGCCTTGTCACGCTCGTTCAACTCCCCGTAAAGGGTGTTGAGCAACTGACGGTTCCAGTGCGCGCTGTAGGACACGGCGACGGCCGAAACCAGCACGCCGACAAACAGCAGAAGCATCAGGAAGCTTCCGCCTGGCAATGGCTTGGCGAAAAGCCTGCTCACCGCAGCTTCTCCGCCACACGCATCACGGCGCTACGCGACCGCGGGTTGGCCTTGAGCTCGGCTTCGGAGGCGAACTGGGCCTTGCCGATGAGCTTGATTTTCGGCTCGAAGACCTTGTGCTGTACCGGCAGGTTACGGGGCAGGTTGTCGGCCTCGCCCTTGACCAGCTTGCGCATGAACAGCTTGACGATACGGTCCTCGAGAGAGTGGAAACTGATCACTGCCAGGCGACCACCGACCTCGAGCGCATCGAGTGCGGCCTCAAGGCCAGCCTCCAGGTCACCCAGTTCGTTGTTGACATGGATCCGCAGCCCCTGGAAGGCACGGGTAGCCGGGTTCTTGCCTTTTTCCCAGGCAGGGTTGGCAACCTTCAGCACTTCAGCCAGGTCGGCAGTGCGGGTGAACGGCTCCTTTTCGCGGCGCTCGACCACGGCACGCGCCATGCGGCCGGAGAAGCGCTCTTCACCGTACTCCTTGAAGACGCGGGCAATTTCTTCGACAGGCGCCGTGGCGATGAACTCGGCGGCACTGATGCCCTGGTCCGGGTTCATGCGCATGTCCAGCGGGCCATCATTGAGGAAGCTGAAACCACGCTCGGGGTCATCCAGTTGCGGCGAGGACACGCCCAGGTCCAGCAGCACACCGCTGACCTTGCCGTGCAGGCCGCGCTCGGCCACTTCCGCGCCCAGCTCGGCAAAGCTGCGCTGCACAATGACAAAGCGGCCGTCTTCGGCCGCCAGCGCTTGCCCCGTGGCAATCGCCTGTGGATCTTTGTCGAAGCCCAGCAGCCGCCCTTGCGGCCCGAGCTTGCTGAGAATCAGCCGGCTGTGTCCGCCACGGCCGAAGGTGCCGTCCAGATAGCAACCGTCGGCGCGCAGGGCCAATGCCTCGACAGCTTCGTCGAGCAGGACGGTAATGTGGTTGAAGCCGCTATCTATGGTCACAGGATCAGGTCACGCAATTCGTCGGGCATGGCGCCCGGTTGTTGAATAGCTGCAAGGTCGGCTGCCGAAACCGTGTTCCAGGCATCTTCATCCCACAGCTGGAATTTGTTCAGTTGCCCCACCAGCATCGCCTTCTTGTCGAGCTTGGCGTACTCACGCAGGCGGGGCGGCACCAGGAAACGCCCACTGCCATCGAGCTCCAGGTCAACCGCATTACCGATCAGCAAACGCTGCAGACGGCGGTTTTCCTCACGCAACGATGGCAAGGCTCGCAACTTGGCTTCTATCTGTTCCCACTCATCGAGGGGGTATACGCACAAGCAGGGGTCAACGGCGTCAATGGTCACGATCAGCTGGCCATTGCAACGCGAATCGAGCTCGTCACGGTACCGGCTCGGCATGGCGAGACGTCCCTTGGCATCGAGGCTGACGGCGTTGGCTCCGCGGAACACGGCTGCGATTCCCCACAATATTAGCTTTTTTGTGCCAGAAAACCCACTTCATCCCACTTTCTGCCACTTGCGCACACTATAGGAATCCGCCCGCAGCACCGTCAAGGCACGTTCATAAGGAAAAGCCTTACAGGACCGAGATTTAGCGCGATAAGGGAATGTGGAACGATTACCAAGGAGAAAAAAACACGAGAAAAATCAAACCCACGCAAGCAAATGGAGTTCGAAGTTAAAGTGATTTATGAAGAGTAAGATTTTTTCGGTATTACCAGAGAGGATCTGCTATCGAATCAAGCAGGGGAGGAAAAGGTGGAGAGTCGATCTGTAAGCCGGGTTTTGTCGAGGACAGTCATTCCTCTACGACGGCCATCACTGGACGCCTCTAGCAACCTACCCGGTTCCGACGCGGGCCACGCCTGATGGAACCCTATTTGGTCTTGCTCCGAGTGGGGTTTACCTAGCCACGAACTGTTGCCAGCCGTGCGGTGCGCTCTTACCGCACCTTTTCACCCTTACCGGCACCGAAGTGCTTAGGCGGTTATTTTCTGTGGCACTTTCCGTAGGCTCGCGCCTCCCAGGCGTTACCTGGCACTCTGCCCTATGGAGCCCGGACTTTCCTCCCCCTGCTGCTCACACAACAAAAAGTTGCGGAACGAAAACAGGCAGCGACTGTCCGATCGACTCTCCGCCGCCAAGGTTACCGGCACGCGCGCACAAGAACAAGCAATACCGGCATTTATATCAAACTGCCACTATTCGGCTTTCTGCTTTTCCAGGGCAAGTTGATACAAAAGGTTCTTGCGCACCCCGGTAATTTCCGCCGCCAGCGCCGCCGCCCGCTTCAGTGGCAACTCGGCCAATAGCAGGTCGAGCACTCGCTGGGCCTCGCCACTGATGGCCTGCTCGCCTTCCGGCGCGCTCCAGCCGCCCACCAGTACTACGCATTCACCGCGCTGCTGGTTGCTGTCGCCAGCAACGAACGCGCGCAGTTCGGCCAGCGGCAGGCCCTTGAGGGTCTCGAAGGTCTTGGTCAGTTCACGGGCCAGCAGTGCCGGGCGTTCGCCACCAAATACCAGCTCCATGTCTTCAAGGCATTCGAGGATACGGTGCGGGGCTTCATAGAAGATCAGCGTACGCGGCTCTTCCTTCACCTGCTCAAGGCGCGCCCGGCGCCCTGCCTGCTTGGCCGGCAGGAAGCCTTCGAAGATGAAGCGGTCCGACGGCAAGCCGGCCGCCGACAGTGCAGCGATCAAGGCGCAGGCGCCCGGCACCGGCACCACGCTCACCCCCGCAGCCCGCGCCTGGCGCACCAGGTGGTAGCCCGGGTCGGAAATCAGCGGTGTGCCGGCATCGGAAACCAGCGCCACGTTCTCGCCAGCCAGCAGCTTGGTGAGAAAACGCCCGCCCTCGTCACGCTCGTTGTGTTCATGACAGGCCGCCAGCGGCGTGTCGATGCCAAAGTGTTGCAGCAGGCGGATCGAATGGCGGGTGTCTTCGGCAGCGATCAGCGCCACATCCGCCAGCACCTTCAGCGCCCGGGCGCTCATGTCGTCGAGGTTGCCGATGGGGGTTGCCACCACATACAGCGTCCCCACCGTGGATTTCGAAGCCCCTGCCACATCAGTCACTGCGCACACCTGTCATTCGGATCAAAGGCGCCATTGTAGCCCGAGCGCCTGCAACAGGGCGCAAAGAACTTCGCCGGCGATCAGCTGCAAGCCACCTATAGTGAAGGATCAGCACAGCAACATCGCGCCCCGGCCAGTGCTTGGGTACAATTGCCGGCCAACTTGATCGAGTAACAGGACCTTTACATGATCGCTTGCCTGCGGCTGCTCACAGCCCTCTGCCTCGCTGCCCTGCTGGCAGCTTGCGCCAGCTCGCCCTCATCCAGCCTGGGCGAACTGCCGCGCACCCCGGACGCCAGCATCGAGCAACTGCTCGAAAAGGCCGCTTCCAGCAAGTCTGCGGAAGACGCCGCACTGCTGCGCCTGAGCGCGGCCGACCTGGCCTACAAGCAGAAGGATTTCCCACGCGCCGCACGCATTCTTGAGCAAGTCCCGCTGGACACGCTCAAGCCGGCCCAGCAAGTGTTCGCCAGCACCCTCGCGGCTGAGCTGGCCATGAGCCGCAACCAGCCCAAGGCGGCCCTCACCGCCCTGGCTCACCCCAGCCTGCAACGAGTAGCCGAGCTGCCGGCAGAGCAGCAAGCGCGCACCTACAACGTGCACGCCGCCGCCCTGGAAGCCGACGGCCAGGCCCTGGCTGCCGCGCAACAGCGCGTGCTGCTGGCCCCGCTGCTCAGCGGCCAGGCTGCCAGCGCCAACAATGACGCTATCTGGGCCCTGGTCGCCTCGTTGCCGGCAGAACAACTGCAGCAGCCCGCCAACGACCAGACCCTGGCCGGCTGGACCAGCCTGGCCTTCGCCGTGAAAAGCGCCGGCACCCTGGAACAGCAGCAAGCGGCCATCGACACCTGGGTCAAACAGCACCCGGACCACCCTGCTGCCCAGCAACTGCCGCAGGCACTGACCAAGCTCAAGGAACTGGCCAGCCAGCCACTGACCAAGATTGCCCTGCTGCTGCCCCAGGAAGGCCCGCTGGCCGGTGTTGCCCGCGCCCTGCGTGACGGCTTCATGGCCGCCCACTTCCAGGCCCAGCAAGCCGGTCAGCCAGCGCCTGCGGTGCAGGTGTTCGACAGCTCGCGCATCGGCTCGCTCGACGATTTCTACAGCCAGGCCCAGGCCGCCGGCGTGCAACTGGTCATCGGCCCGCTTGAAAAGCCACTGGTCAAACAACTCGCCGCCAAACCACAACTGCCGATCACCACCCTGGCCCTGAATTACGCCGACGCCGGTCAAAAGGCCCCGCCGCAACTGTTCCAGTTCGGCCTGGCTGCCGAAGACGAAGCGCGCGAAGTAGCCCGCCGCGCCCGCGCCGACGGCATGGTCCGCGCCGTGGCTCTGGTGCCGAGTGGCGAATGGGGTGACCGCGTGCTGGCCGCCTTCCGCCAGGACTGGGAAGGCAATGGCGGCACCCTGCTCGCCGCCGAGCGCATCGCCCAGCCGGTTGCCCTGGCCCAGCAGATCGCCGACCTGTTCCAGCTGCGCCAGAGCGAAGGCCGCGCCAAGAGCCTGCAAAGCACGGTAGGCGGCAGCATTGCCGCACAACCGTCGCGCCGCCAGGATATCGATTTCATCTTCCTGGCCTCGACCCCGCAACAGGCCCAGCAGATCAAGCCGACCCTGAACTTCCAGTACGCCGGTGACGTACCGGTATACGCCACCTCGAACCTGTACAGCGCCAGCGGTGACGTCAACCAGTACAACGACATGAACGGCATCCGCTTCTGCGAAACGCCGTGGCTGCTCGACACCAGCAACAGCCTGCGCCAGCAGGTGGTACAGCAATGGCCGCAGGCCGCTGGCAGCCTTGGCCGCCTGTACGCCATGGGCGTCGATGCCTACAGCCTGGCGCCGCGCCTGGGCCAGCTGAAAGCGCTGCCGGACAACCGCGTCCAGGGCCTTTCGGGCAGCCTGAGCATCAACGCCAACCAGCGTATCGAGCGCCAGCTGCCATGGGCCGAGTTCGCCGGCGGCCAGGTCAAGCGCCTGCCTGACACCGCACGCTGATGGCAACTGCGTCGCCCACCAGCGCCGGGCAAGCAGCTGAAACCCAGGCCCTTGAGTACCTTCAAGGGCAGGGCCTGCAGCTGCTGGCGCGCAATTGGCGATGCAAAGGCGGTGAGCTTGATCTGGTCATGCTTGACGCCGATACAGTAGTATTCGTCGAAGTCCGCTACCGGTTGCACGCGTGCTTCGGTGGCGCCCTCGAAAGCATCGACGGGCGCAAGCAGAAACGGCTGGTGCTCGCCGCCAGCCTGTACCTGCAGAAGGCGCCCCACTGGGGCAACCACCCCTGCCGCTTCGACGTAGTCGCCCTGCAGGGCAGCCACCATGCAGGCAAACCGCTTCAATGGCTGAAAAACGCCTTCGAATGCTGAACCCACTTCGTTTTTTTTGCTCTATGTTTCGCGGGCTGGTCGTTGATGCGCGCAGCAAAGGCCACCGCCCCACTTAAGGTCACCAGATGGACATGCAATCCCGAATTCGCCGGCTGTTCCAGGCCAGCATCGATACCAAGCAACAGGCAATGGACATCCTGGCACCGCACATCGAGCAGGCCAGCCTGGTCATGGTCAATGCGCTGCTCAACGAGGGCAAGATGCTCGCCTGTGGCAACGGCGGCTCGGCCGGTGATGCCCAGCACTTTTCGTCGGAACTGCTCAACCGTTTCGAGCGCGAGCGCCCGAGCCTGCCAGCCATCGCGCTGACCACCGACAGCTCGACCCTGACCTCGATCGCCAACGACTACAGCTACAACGAAGTCTTTTCCAAGCAGATTCGCGCCCTGGGCCAGCCCGGCGACGTTCTGCTGGCGATCTCCACCAGCGGCAATTCGGCCAACGTGATCCAGGCGATCCAGGCTGCACACGACCGCGAAATGATTGTCGTAGCATTGACTGGCCGCGACGGCGGCGGCATGGCTTCACTGCTGCTGCCCGAAGACGTGGAAATCCGCGTACCTTCGACGGTTACCGCACGCATCCAGGAAGTCCACCTGCTGGCGATCCACTGCCTGTGCGATCTGATCGACAGCCAACTGTTCGGGAGTGAAGAATGACCCCTATGCGCCTCGGCCTGATGGCCCTGACCCTGTGCCTGAGCGTCACCGGTTGCAGCTCGGTACTCACCTCTACCCGCAATTCGCCGATCGAAGACGATCGCGGTACGCGCACCATTGGCAGCAAGATCGACGATTCGCTGATCGAGACCAAGGCCTCGGTGAACATTTCCAAGGCCAGCCCTGACCTGGACAAGGGCTCGCACATTGTTGTCAGCAGCTACAACGGCATCGTCCTGCTGGCCGGCCAAACCCCACGCGCCGACCTCAAGAGCCTCGCCGAGCAGACCGCCGGCCAGGTACAGCGCGTCAAGAAAGTGCACAACGAGCTGCAGGTGATGCAGCCCTCCTCCATCCTGGCACGCAACAACGACGCCTGGCTGACCACCAAGATCAAGACCCAGATGCTGGGTGACAGTGCCGTGCCAAGCTCGCGCATCAAGGTGATCACCGAGAACGGTATCGTCTACCTGCTCGGCCTGGTAACACAAAAGGAGGCCAACTCGGCCACCGCAGTGGTGCAGGGCGTGTCGGGCGTGCAGAAGATCGTCAAGCTGTTCGAGTACATCGACTGATTCATTGCTGTCTGTACTGGCCCTTTCGCGGGTTTACCCGCGAAAGGGCCAGTACAAGCAACAACAATGCCCCACCTTTCAGAAACCCAGGAAACACCGCATGAAAAAGCTTCTGCTGCCTGCCCTGCTGATCGGCACCTTCGCCACCCTGGCCGGCTGCTCCACCCCAAGCCTGATAACCCTCAACGATGGCCGTGAAATCCAGGCTGTCGACGCACCGAAGTACGACCGCGACGCAGGCTTCTACGAGTTCCAGCAACTCGATGGCAAGCGCACCCGCATCAACAAGGACCAGGTACGCACTATCAGCGACCTGTAACCCGAAGTCGGCAAAGAAAAAGGCGATCCGGTTGGATCGCCTTTTTTGTTACTTGACCACTTTCAGGCTTGGCCGACCACTTGGGCGCGGCGGTTGGCCCCCACCTTCTGGCGGGCCATCGTCGTCCGGCTGTACATCATCGTCTTCCAGCTCGTCGCCATCCATCGATGACTCCAGCTCGAAGACCATGCCCTGGCCATTTTCGCGGGCATAAATACCCAGGATGGCGCCAACCGGCACAAACAGCGAATGGGCCACGCCACTGAAGCGGCCCTCGAAGCTGACCGCGTCGTTATCCATGTGCAGACTGCGCACGGCACTTGGCGAAATATTCAGGACGATCTGGCCATCACTGGCGAAACCATCCGGCACCTGCACTTTCGGGTATTCGGCATTGACCAGCATATGGGGCGTGCAATCGTTGTCGACGATCCACTCATACAGTGCTCGAACCAGATAGGGGCGACTGGAGTTCATCAACAGCTCCTTAAAGCTTGCGCATTTCACGTTCTACGGAGGACAGGCTCGCCAGGAAAGGCTCGCGGGCAAACTGCCGCTCCATGTAATCCAGCAGCGGCTTGGCTTGCCGCGGCAATTCGATACCCAACACTGGCAAGCGCCAGAGTATGGGCAATAGACAACAATCGACCAGGCTTTGATCCTCACTCATGAAACAGGCGTACTCACCGAACAATGGCGAGACGCCGGTGAGGCTTTCGCGCAGGGCCTTGCGCGCCTCGACACGGGCTGCCTCGGTGCTGCGCGAGTCCAGCACGGTGTCGGCCAGGGCACACCAGTCGCGCTGGATGCGGTGCATCAGCAAACGGCTGTTACCCCGTGCAACCGGGTACACCGGCATCAGCGGCGGGTGCGGGTAACGCTCCTCGAGGTATTCCATCACCACGGTCGACTCATACAACGCCAGGTCACGGTCGACCAAGGTCGGCACACTGCCGTAAGGATTTACCTCGGCCAGCTTGGCCGGCAGGCGACTGGGGTCGACATCGATGACCTGCACGCTGACACCCTTCTCGGCCAGCACAAGGCGTACCCGATGAGAATAGTGATCAGCGGGATCGGAATAGCAGGCTAACCTGTTGGTTGCGCCCATGTAGCGGCTCCTCGCACGGGATGCTTGTACAACTGTAAATGAAAACGCGCCTGGGGCCCCCTGGCAAAACTGCCAGGGCGCCCCAGGCGCGTTCAACAACCAGAAACTACTGCGTGATCAGTGCACGTCCTTCCAGTATTCACGCTTGAGCAAATAGGCGAATACGAAGAAGAAAGCCAGGTACAGCAACACGTAGGTACCAATGCGCTGGCTTTCCAGTTTGACCGGGTTGGCCGAATAGGCCAGGAAGGTCACCAGGTTCTTGACCTTCTCGTCGAACTGCTCGGTGGTCAGGGTACCGGATTTCGGCGTGATGGTCAGCTGGTCACAGGCTTCGTGGGTGATCGGGCTGCCGGTCAACGGGTCGAATTGCTTCTTGCCATCGATTACCGTCTGCACCTGCTTGCAGCCAATCACCTGGTTACCCTGCAAGCCAACCAGCACGTTAGGCATGCCCACGTTCGGGAACACCTTGTTGTTCACCCCGTAAGGCCGCGATGGGTCCTCGTAGAAGCTGCGCAGATAGGTGTACAGCCAGTCGGTACCCCGCACACGGGCGACCAGGGTCAGGTCGGGCGGCGCGGCACCGAACCAGGTCTTGGCGTCACTGGGCTTCATGCCGATCTGCATGTGGTCACCGATCTTGGCACCGGTGAACACCAGCTTTTCGAGCATCAGCTCGTGGGGGATACCCAGGTCATCGGCCACCCGCTCGTAACGCTGGAACTTGGCACTGTGGCAGCCCATGCAATAGTTGGCAAAGGTGCGCGCACCGTCCTGCATGGCGGCCTTGTCGGTCAGGTCGATATCGGCCTTGTCCAGCTCCAGGCCGTGTTCGGCAGCGAAGGAAAAGGCAGGCATCACTGCCAGCAAAAATACTGCAATAAACTTTTTCATCAGCCAGTCACCCTTTCCGGAACCGGTTTGGTCTTCTCAAGCCTTGTGTAGAACGGCATTAGCAGGAAGTAGGCGAAGTACAACACCGTGCACACCTGCGACAGCAAGGTACGCCCAGGTGTCGGCGCCAGTACGCCCAGCACGCCGAGGATGACGAAGGCCACGCAGAACACCAGCAGGAAGACCTTGCTGATCCAGCCCTTGTAACGCATGGAACGCACCGGGCTGCGGTCGAGCCAGGGCAGTACGAACAGCACGGCGATGGCCGCGCCCATGGCAATGACGCCCATCAGCTTGTCAGGCACCGCCCGCAAGATTGCGTAGAACGGTGTGAAGTACCACACCGGTGCGATGTGCTCAGGCGTCTTGAAGGCGTTGGCCTGCTCAAAGTTCGGTTTTTCCAGGAAGTAACCGCCCATTTCCGGGAAGAAGAACACCACGGCGCAGAACACGAAGAGGAACACCACCACGCCGACGATATCCTTGACGGTGTAGTACGGGTGGAACGGAATGCCGTCCAGCGGAATGCCGTTTTCGTCCTTTTTCTTCTTGATGTCGACACCATCGGGGTTGTTCGAACCCACTTCGTGCAGGGCAAGAATGTGCAGCACTACCAGGCCAAGAATCACGATTGGCAGGGCGACCACATGCAGGGCGAAGAAGCGGTTCAGGGTGATGCCCGAAATCAGGTAGTCACCACGGATCCACTGGGTGAGATCGTCACCGATCACCGGAATGGCACCGAACAGCGAGATGATCACCTGGGCACCCCAGTACGACATCTGGCCCCACGGCAGCAGGTAGCCCATGAAGGCTTCGGCCATCAGCGCCAGGTAGATCAGCATGCCGAACAACCAGACCAGCTCGCGCGGCTTCTGGTAGGAGCCATAGAGCAGGCCGCGGAACATGTGCAGGTAGACCACGATGAAGAACGCAGACGCACCGGTGGAGTGCAGGTAGCGCAGGATCCAGCCGTATTCCACGTCACGCATGATGTACTCGACCGAGGCGAACGCCTCTTCCGCCGAGGGCGTGAAGCTCATGGTCAGCCACACACCGGTGACGATCTGATTGACCAGCACCAGCAATGCCAGGGAGCCGAAGAAGTACAGGAAGTTGAAGTTCTTGGGCGCGTAATACTTGCTCAGGTGGTCTTCCCACATCTTGGTGGCGGGGAAGCGAGCATCAATCCAGTCCATGAACTTGCTCATCATGCGTTCTCCTGATCGACGCCGATGACAATGATGTCGTCCGTCTCGTAAGAGTGCGGCGGCACTGGCAGGTTGAGAGGTGCCGGCTGCGACTTGTAGACACGGCCAGCCAGGTCGTAGTGGGAACCGTGGCACGGGCAGAAATAGCCACCCACCCACTTCGGACCAAGGTCAGCAGGCGCAACTTCCGGGCGGAAGGTGGGCGAACAGCCCAGATGCGTGCACAGTCCGACGAGAATGAGGATTTCCGGCTTGATCGAGCGAACCTCAGGGTCGACGTAGGTCGGCTGCACCGAGGCCTTGGACTCGGGATCAGACAGGTCACCCGTGATTTTTTTCAGGTTGCCGAGGATTTCCTGCGTTCGCCGCACGATGAATACCGGCTGACCACGCCATTCGGCCACCATCTGCTGCCCGGCCTCGACCTTGGCGATATTGACCTTCACCGGTGCACCCGCGGCTTTCGCCTTGGCACTGGGAAACCATGACCCCACGAACGGTACCGCAGCCCCCACTGCCCCCGCCGCCCCGACCACGGATGTCGCGGCTACGAGGAAGCGGCGCCGGCCTGCGTTGACGCCGTCATTGCTCATTCAGTCCTCTCCCATCAGCTTGCTTGGCCTGTTGAATCAGGCTCGTACTTAGGTTGTGTCAATGGCACTAAAATTTGGCCGTCATGGTAAGAAACAAATCCACACACTGACAAGGTGATTACCCCGACATGGGCGACAACCCGCGCTTTGCTTGATCTGCGTCTATGCGACAAGCGGCCACTGACATGCTGACAGGTTAGTTCAAGCCAAAAAAAAAGCCCGGTTCCAAGGAACCGGGCTTTTTTCGACTGCCGAAGCGGTATTAACGCTTGGAGTACTGAGGACGCTTACGCGCTTTACGCAGACCCACTTTCTTACGCTCGACTTCACGAGCGTCGCGGGTGACGTAGCCAGCACGACGCAGAGCGCCACGCAGGGTTTCGTCGTATTCCATCAGAGCGCGGGTGATACCGTGACGGATCGCACCGGCTTGACCGCTGACACCACCACCGGAAACGGTGACGTAGATGTCGAACTTCTCAACGGTTTCGGTCAGCTCGAGTGGCTGGCGAACAACCATGCGAGCGGTTTCGCGACCGAAGAACACGTCCAGAGAACGGTTGTTGATGGAGATGTTACCAGTACCCGGACGCAGGAATACGCGAGCGGTTGCGGTCTTGCGACGGCCAGTGCCGTAATTTTGAGTCGCCGACATAATGAACTATCCCGTTAGATCTTCAGTTCTTGAGGCTGCTGAGCAGTGTGTGGGTGAGCAGCACCCGCGTACACTTTCAGCTTGCGGTACATGTCGCGACCCAGCGGGTTCTTAGGCAGCATGCCTTTGACCGCGGTTTCGATAACACGCTCAGGGGCCTTGGCGATCAACTTCTCGAAGTTGATTTCCTTGATACCGCCCGGGAAGCCGGAGTGGGAGTAGTACATTTTGTCGGAAGACTTGGCACCAGTCACACGAACCTGCTCGGCGTTGATAACGACGATGTAGTCACCGGTGTCAACGTGAGGGGTGTATTCTGGTTTGTGTTTGCCACGCAGACGGGTAGCGATTTCAGTAGCCAGACGACCCAGGGTCTGGCCAGCGGCGTCGACTACGAACCACTCGCGCTTTACTGTTTCCGGTTTAGCAGTAAAAGTTTTCATTCTCTAAAGCCTCAGAGGCCGCCCAGCGAAAAATAGACGGCGAATCTTACTGGATAGTGCACACGTTGCCAAGAGCAAGCGCGCAGCCGAACACAGACGCTTTTGGGGGCTCGGGTCGGGCACGCCAATGTTCGACGGGGTTCTTCCTGCGTGATGGTGCATCACTTCCGCCACGCGGAGAGGGGCTGAATTATCCAGATTGCGAGAAAAATTTCAACCTGCTTTGATAGGTATCTATTGCCAAGGAGTGTCTAACCGATGGAATACCGCCAGCTCGGCCGTACCGACCTCAATGTCAGCGCCCTGTGCCTGGGCACCATGACCTGGGGCGAACAGAACGTTCAGGCCGAAGCCTTCGAACAGATTGCCCGGGCCAAGGCCGCCGGGATCAACTTCATCGACACCGCCGAGATGTACCCGGTGCCGCCCCGCCCGGAAACCTACGCAGCCACCGAGCGCATCATCGGCAACTGGTTCCGTGACAACGGTGATCGCGACGACTGGGTGCTGGCCAGCAAGGTTGCAGGCCCTGGCAACGGCATCAGCCACATCCGCGACGGCCAGCTCAAGCACAACCGCCAGCACATCGTCGCGGCCCTGGAGGAGAGCCTGAAGCGCCTGCAGACCGACCGTATCGACCTGTACCAGCTGCACTGGCCGGAACGCAGCACCAACTTCTTCGGCAAGCTGGGCTACCAGCACCTGCCCCAGGACCACTTCACTCCGCTGGAAGAAACCCTCGAAGTACTCGACGAGCAGGTGCGGGCGGGCAAGATCCGCCACATCGGCCTGTCCAACGAAACGCCGTGGGGCACCATGAAGTTCCTGCAACTGGCCGAAAGCCGAGGCTGGCCGCGGGCGGTGTCGATCCAGAACCCGTACAACCTGCTAAACCGCAGCTTCGAGGTGGGCCTGGCGGAAGTGGCCATCCGCGAGCAGTGCGGCCTGCTGGCCTATTCGCCGCTGGCGTTCGGCATGCTCTCGGGCAAGTACGAGAACGGCGCACGGCCGGGCAACGCGCGCCTGACCCTGTTCAGCCGCTTTGCCCGCTATTCAAACCCGCAGACCGTGGCAGCCTGCAGCCGGTACGTGCAACTGGCCCGCGAGCACGGCCTGGACCCGGCGCAGATGGCCCTGGCGTTCGTCACCCGGCAGCCGTTCGTGACCAGCAACATCATTGGCGCGACCAGCCTGCAGCAGCTGGACAGCAACCTGGCGAGCCTTGACCTGAGCCTGAGCGATGAGTTGCTGGCAGCAATCGAGGCGATTCACCAGGAGCAGCCGAACCCGGCGCCTTGAGCTGAAAGGGGCCGCTTCGCGGCCCCGCTGTTACACGGGGTAGACACAATCGCCAAAAAATAAGACGATCCAGCCGGTGATTGACCACTCTACCCTATAAGAACAATGACAATGATGTTTACCCAACCCTCCGCGTCGCTGCGGCGCGTCAGCATCCTGGCCATTGACAAGGTGTTTGCTTCGACCTTGATGCAGGCCAAGGATTTCTTCCATCTCGCCAGCCTGCGTTACAGCAAGCAGCTGGGCCTGGGCTTGCAGCCCATGTTCGAGATCCACCTGGTGAGCCCCGACGGCCAGCCCGTGGACAGCTTCAGTAATGTTCAGCTACCGGTCGACGGCGGCCTGGACGACGCCGATGTGATCATCCTCCCGGCCTACTGGGACGATTTCGACAACCTCCTGCAACGTTATCCACAGGTGCTGCCATGGCTGCGTGAACAGCATGCCCGCGGTGCGGTGCTGTGCGCCGAGGCCAGTGGTGTGTTCTGGCTGGCCGAATCCGGCCTGCTCGATGGCAAGGAGGCGACGACCTACTGGCGCTTCTTCACCAGCTTTGCCGAACGCTTTCCGAAGATCCGGCTGAACCAGGACAAGCACCTGACCGACGCCGACAATATCTATTGCGCCGGCGGCGCCACTTCGGCCTGCGACCTGTACATCTACCTGATCGAGCGCTTCTGCGGCGCAAATGTGGCCCGCGCCGCGGCCCGCGACATCCTCTACGAAGTGCAGCGCAACTACACCCCGGGGCGCATGGGCTTTGGCGGGCAGAAGCTGCATCAGGACCTGATCATTCTGCAGATCCAGCATTGGCTGGAGGAACACTTCGCCGACAAGTTCCGCTTCGAGGATGTGGCCCGCAACCACGGCATGAGCATCCGCAACTTCATGCGCCGCTTCCAGGGCGCGACAGGTGACAAGCCGCTGCACTACCTGCAACGGCTGCGGATCGAGACCGCCAAGGGGTTGCTGTCGAGCACGCGCAAGAGCATCAAGACCATCAGCTACGAAGTTGGCTATGACGATGCCAGTTTCTTTGCGCGGCTTTTCCGTCAGCACACCGAGCTGTCGCCGAACCAGTATCGGCAGCAGTTCATGCAAGAGGCTTGAGCGCCATGGGGCTGCTTTGCAGCCCAATTCGCGGCACAAGGCCGCTCCTACAGGGGAACGCGATTCCATGCGGGTACGCGATCTCTTGCAGGAGCGGCCTTGTGCCGCGAATGGGCCGCAAAGCGGCCCCAGGTTCTTATGGCTTGTGCGCGCGCGACAGGAATTCGTGCGACTGCATCTCCAGCAACCGGCTCAGGGTGCGCTGGAACTCGAAGCTCAGGCGCCCGCCGGTGTACAGGTCTTTGAGCTCCACCTCGGCCGAGATGATCAGCTTGACGTTGCGGTCGTAGAACTCGTCCACCATGTTGATGAAACGACGGGCGATGTCGTCGGTGGCGACACCCATCTGCTCCACATTGCTCAACAGCACGGCATGGAAGATCTTGCCCAGTTCGATGTAGTCGTTCTGGCTGCGCGGCCCATCGCACAGGGCGCGGAAGTCGAACCAGGCGACATCGTCACAGGTGCGCAGGGCATTGATCGGACGGTTCTCGATCATCAGCACATCGTTCTCGACCGCCTGGGTGCACTCAGGCGTCAGCGCCTTGAAGCTGGCGCGCATGCTCTGGTGCGCCGCATCGTTGAGCGGGTAGTGGAACAGTTCGGCCTGCTCCAGGTGACGCAGGCGGTAGTCGACCCCACTGTCAACGTTCACCACGTCGGTGAACTGCTTGATCATGGCAATGGCAGGCAGGAAGCGTGCGCGTTGCAGGCCGTCCTTGTACAGGCCGTCCGGCACGATGTTGGAGGTGGCTACAAGCGACACGCCGTTCTTGAACAGCTCTTCCATCAGGGTGCCGAGGATCATGGCGTCGGTAATGTCCGACACGAAGAATTCGTCGAAGCAGATCACCCTGGCTTCGTCGCTGAAGCGCTTGGCGATGATGGTCAGCGGGTTCTTCTCGCCCTTGAGGGTTTTCATTTCCTCGTGCACACGCTTCATGAAGCGGTGGAAGTGCGTACGCATCTTCTGCTTGAACGGCAGCGCTTCGTAGAAGGTATCGACCAGGTAGGTCTTGCCTCGCCCTACCCCACCCCAGAAGTACAGGCCCTTGACCGGGGTCTGCTCCTTCTTGCCGAACAGCTTGCCAAACACGCCCGGCTTGTTGTTCTGCGCCTGTACCAGGTCGTCGTACAGGCGCTGCAGGTGACGCACCGCAGTTTCCTGCGCCGCGTCATGGAAGAAGTCGGGACGTTTCAGATCTGCTTGATAGCGTTCTAAGGGAGTCATGATTCGTTAGCGAGGCAACAAAAAACGGGCCGTCACTGTAGCGACAGGCCCGCTTAATGGCAATCAGACTTGCGTCAATATGCCTCAGTCCTGCTGTGGTGCCAGGGCATCACGCAGGCTTTGAATGGCCGCATCACGGGCTTGGGCGCTGTCGAACTGCGGCCCGTCGGCAACCTGCTCGCCATTGAGCCACAGGCCGAAGCTCAAGCCTTCGACCCGTACATCAGCCTCGCCACCCTGCTGAAGCTGCTTGCTCACGGCGCCGGCGCTCTTGCCGTCGGCGAAGCTGCGCGACAGCAGCAGTTGCTCGCCGTCAGCGGCCAGCAGGCGGAAGCGGAAGCTGCCGTCTTCGTCGCGGAAGCTGACGAAGCGTGCGCTCTTGGCGGCCTTCTTCTTCACCTCGGTGCCGGCTTGCACACCGCTACGGAACGAACGCAGGCCAACGGCTTCGCGCAGTTGCTCGAGGAACGGCGTGGCAATCTTGCGTGCCTTGGCGGCGCCGGCCAGCAGGATGTCTTCCAGGTCCGCCGGGCGGGCGATCAACTGGTGGTAGTACTCGCGTTTTTCGGCCAATTGGCCATCCAGCAGCTGGAACAGGCGCTGCTTGGCATCGCCCCAGCCCAGGCCCTGCAGCAGCTCTTCGCGGAATTCGGCGCATTGCTGCGGCGTCGAGAAGGCCTGGTACAGGGTGAACAGGTGCGAATTGTCCGGGTCTTTCGCTTCGCCTGGCGCGCGCGAGTCAGTGACGATGCGCGAGATGGCGTCCTTCATGTCCTTGGCGCTGGTAAACAACGGGATGGTGTTGTCATAGCTCTTGGACATCTTGCGCCCGTCCAGGCCTGGCAACGTGGCCACGCTTTCCTCGATCACCGCCTCCGGCAGGGCGAAGAAGTCCCGGCCCTGGCCGAACAGGTGGTTGAAGCGCTGGCCGATGTCGCGGGCCATTTCCACGTGCTGGATCTGGTCACGGCCGACCGGCACCTTGTGGGCGTTGAACATCAGGATGTCGGCGGCCATCAGTACCGGGTAGCTGAACAGGCCCATGGTCACGCCGGCGTCCGGGTCTTCGCCGTTCTCGACGTTCTTGTCCACCGAGGCCTTGTAGGCATGCGCGCGGTTCAGCAGGCCCTTGGCGGCAACGCAGGTCAGCAGCCAGGTCAGCTCGGGGATTTCCGGGATGTCGGACTGGCGGTAGAAGGTCACCTTGTCCGGGTCCAGGCCACCAGCCAGCCAGGTGGCGGCTATCTCCAGGCGCGAACGCTGGATACGCAGCGGGTCGTCGCACTTGATCAAGGCGTGGTAGTCGGCCAGGAAGTAGAACGAGTCGGCACCGGGCTGCTGGCTGGCACGGATCGCAGGGCGAATGGCGCCGGCGTAGTTGCCCAGGTGCGGAGTGCCGGTGGTGGTGATACCGGTAAGAATGCGCGTGGTCATGGGTGTTCGCTTATTCAGGCTTGGCTCAGTTCGAAAGGCGCGGCAGCAGCAGATCCTTCAGATCGGTCAGCTTGCCATGGAAGAAGTGTCCGCATTCTGCCACTTTCAGCAGCTCATGGGGGCGCGACAGGCTATCGGACCATTCGTAAACCAACTGCGGCGCGACCACTTCGTCGGCATCTGGCTGCACCACGGTGATCGGGCAGTGCTGTGGCAGCGGGAATTCGGCCGTCAGGCGCATGACTGCCGGGGCAATCATGAACAATTGTTGCAGCCTTACCCCGGCGGCTTCCAGGCGGCCGGCCAGGCTGGTGGCAACGAAACCGCCGAACGAGAAGCCCATCAGCACCAGTGGCAGGTCGGGGTGCCTGGCACGCAGCCAGGCGGCGGCGGCCTCGGCATCGGCCACTTCGCCGGCCCCCATGTCATGGCTACCGGCGCTCTGGCCGACGCCACGGTAGTTGAAACGCAGGGTCACATAGCCGGCATCGCGGGCGGTGCGTTGCAGGGTCGAGACCACCTTGTTGAGCATGGTGCCGCCCTGGACCGGGTTGGGGTGGCAGATCAGCACCGCGCCACGGGCATCGGCCACGTCCAGGTACAAGGCTTCCAGCTGGCCGCTGGGGCCATCGATGAACAAGGGGGTTTCGCGGACAAGCAAGGCACTACTCCGTGACCTCGGGAAGGGTCGATTCGTCTAGGTGAGGAATTCTGTTCTGATTTGCGATCGCTCGCGGTATACAGCGCAGGTCTGAGCCGTTAACGTAAAGCAAAGCCGTTTATAGAGGAAGGACTCGTGGAACTCTCGCTCCTTGTTTGGTTGTTGCCAACCCTGGCCCTGGTCATCGGTGTGGCGGTCGGTTTCATTGTTGCCCGCCTGCTGCCCAACGCGGCGCCGAGCAACACCCAGCGCCAACTGGATGACATCCAGAAGCGCTTCGACAGCTACCAGAACGAAGTGGTCACCCACTTCAACAGCACCGCCATGCTGGTCAAGAAACTGACCCAGAGCTACCAGGACGTACAGGATCACCTGGCCGAAGGCGCCAACAGCCTGGCCCTCGATGAAGTCACTCGCCAGCGCCTGCTGGCTGCACTGCATTCCGAAGCGCCGCAAGGCCCGCGTGACCGCCTGACCCCACCGAAAGACACCGCCGAAGTGCCGCGCGACTATGCGCCAAAAGCGCCAAATTCGCCGGGCATGCTCGATGAGAGCTACGGGCTCAAGCGTTGATCTGCTGAACATGAAAAAGGCCTCGCAAGAGGCCTTTTTTGTGCTTTGAATCGCCAAGAGAACCCCGCCAGTGCGGGGTTCCCAGTTCAGATCAAGGCTTGCGCCAGGACTGGCCACCTTCATCATCGTCACCGCCACTGCGGCAAATGAACAGGTCGATGTATTTCGGGAATACGCTCATTGTCAAACTCCTCTTGGATAAGCCGGCCAATTCACCAGCTCATCCAAAGTGCCATCGCCTGATCCCGTAAGGCATTGGGCAAGTATTCCCGATCCTGCAAGGCAAGGTCATGCACACGCCTTCAACGCCACCTCGATATCTGCCAGCAGGTCCTCCACATCCTCCAGCCCCACTGACAACCTCACCAGCCCCTCTGATATCCCGTGATGCGCCCGCTCTTGTGGCGTGTAACTGGAGTGCGTCATGCTCGCCGGGTGCTGAGCCAGCGACTCCGCATCCCCCAGGCTCACTGCCCGGGCAAAAAGCTGCAGCGCATTCATGAAACGCCGCCCTGCCTCTATCCCCCCCTTGAGCTCAAAGGCAATCATCCCGCCCGGCAGACGCATCTGCCGCTGTGCCAGTTCGTACTGGGCAAACGACGGCAACCCTGGGTAGTGAATCAGCTCCACCTGCGGCTGCCGAGCCAGAAACTGCGCAACCTGCAACGCATTGGCGCAGTGGCGGTCCATGCGCAGAGCCAAGGTCTTGATACCGCGCATCAATAGCGAAGCGTCATGCGGCGACAGCACAGCCCCGGTCATGTCTTTGAGCCCTTCAAGGCGAATCCGGTCGACCAGCGCCTTGCGCCCCACCACCAGGCCTGCGGTGATGTCCCCATGGCCACTGAGGTACTTGGTCGCCGAATGCACCACCAGGTCCGCCCCCAGTTCCAGTGGCCGCTGCAGGTAGGGCGTGCAGTAGGTGTTGTCGACCACCACAAGCACATCACTCCCCCGCACCGCCTCGACGACCGCCGCTATATCCACCAGTTGCATGTTGGGGTTGGCCGGTGTTTCGAAGTAGATCATCCGCGTTTTGCTGTTGATCGCCGCTTTCAGTGCCTTGGCATCGTTAAGGTCGACATGGTGGATCTTGACCCCGAACTCGCCAATGCCATGGTGCAGGAACGCAAAGGTGCAGCCATACAAGGTGCGCCCCACGATCAGCTCATCACCAGGCCGCAGCAGGGTCCAGAGCGTCGAAGTAATGGCCCCCATCCCCGACGCCAGCGCCAATCCCGCCTCACCACCCTCCAGCGAGGCCATGCGTTGCTCGAGCAAGGCCAAGGTGGGGTTGGAGATGCGGCTATAGAAGTGCCCCGCCTTCTCCCCGGCGAAGCACGCAGCGCCGTATTCGACAGTCGGGAAGGCATAGGTAGCGGTCTGGTACACCGGCGGCACCAGGGCACCACCGTGGGAAAGCGGGTCGTAGCCATGGTGAATGGCCCGTGTGGAAAAACCGGTGTTGTTATGGGAGCCGCGCATGGCAACAGCCTCTTGTGGTTTGTTATAAGCTTATGCCACCGAGCTGCCCGATTTTTTCCAAAATAGCCCACGCATCTGCGTGCTTGCTGGAACAAAAACAACAATTAACGGACCAGGAGGGCAAAACATGCCTTCAAGCCTCGACCGCACCGACCGCGCCCTGCTCGCCGCCTTGCAGGACAACGCCCGCCTCACCGTCGCCGAACTTGCCGACCAGGTGGCATTGACCACCTCGCCCTGCTGGCGCCGGGTCAAGCTGCTGGAAGACAACGGCTATATCACTGGCTACCAGGCCATCCTCTCGCCCAAGTCGCTAGGGTTTGGCGTGACCGCGTTCGTCAGCATCATGATGGACTCGCACACCAAGGACATGGCGCTGGCGTTTGAGCAGCGGCTTATGGAAATCCCCGAAATCGTGGCCTGCCACAACATCTCCGGGCGCTATGACTTTTTGCTGGAGATCCTGGCCCGGGACCTGGAGTCGTTCGGGGAGTTCACCCGCGAAGTGCTGCAGCGGCTGCCGGGGGTGAAGGAGATCTATTCGAGTTTTTCCTACAAGGCGGTGAAGGAGCGGCGGGTGATTCCGGTGTCGGAAAAACATATCTGAACCGGATACGCAGCACCTGCGGGAGCGAGAAATAAAAAAACCCCGCCGAAGCGGGGTTTTTCCTGCTGGCCAGCGCTTAGATAGCGCCACGCTGGCGCAGTACGTCCAGCACCAGTTTCACACCTTCGTCCACGCTAGTGGCCTGGGTGTCGATCACAAGGTCTGCATCCAGCGGCACATCGAACGGGAAGCTTTCGCCCGGGATGTTTTCGCCACCGGCAGCGTACAGGCCTTGCGGGTCGCGCTCGCGGCAAGCCAGCGGCGAGGCCTGGACGTAAACGGTCACCAGGCGCTCTTTGCCGATCAGGGCCTTGGCCTGTTCGCGGCCTTCGGCATCCGGGGCCACGAACGCAGCCAGGGTCAGCAGGCCGGCTTCGTTGAACTGGCGCGCCACATGGGCGGCGCGGCGCCAGTTTTCGGTGCGACCGGCGCGGTCTTGCGGCAAACCCTTGTTCAGGTCGTGGCGCAGGTTCTGGCCGTCGAGCACGTATACCGCACGGCCCATGTCGAACAGCTTGCGCTCCACGGCATAGGCCAAGGTGCTCTTGCCAGCGCCGGACAGGCCGCTGAACAGCACGGTGGCTGGCTGCTGGCCGAAGCGCAGGGCGCGCTCTTCGGTAGACACGTGGGCCTGCTTGCCATGCTGGCCGGTGCTGCCGTGTGGCAGAACAGGCGGAGCGATGATCATGCCGGCGCCGACGGTGCCGTTGGTCAGGCGGTCGATCACAATGAACGCACCGGTGGTGCGGTTGCTGTCGTAGCCGTCCAGGGCGATCGAGGCGTCCAGCGCAACCTTCACGCGGCCAATCTCGTTCAGTTGCAGTGCGCTGGCAGCGCCCTGCTCCAGGGTGTTCACATCGACTTTGTGGGTGATGCTGGCAATCGAGCCCGGCACATAGCTGGTGGCGCGCTTGATGTCGTACTTCTTGCCCGGGAGCATTGGCTCTTCGGCCATCCACACCAGCATGGCATCGAACTGGTCGGTCACCGGCGGTACGTTGTCGGCATGTACCAGCAGGTCGCCACGGGAGATGTCGATCTCGTCTTCCATGGTCAGGGTCACGGCCTGGCCTGGGCCGGCGTTTTCCAGTTCACCTTCGTAGGTGACGATGGACTTGACGCGGCTGCTCTTGCCCGACGGCAGCACGACGATTTCGTCACCCTTGTGCACTACGCCACTGGCAATGGTGCCGGCGAAGCCGCGGAAGTTCAGGTTCGGGCGGTTCACGTACTGCACCGGGAAGCGCAGGTCGGTGAAGTTGCGGTCGGCCGCAACCTCGACAGTTTCGAGGATTTCCATCAGCGTCGGGCCGGTGTACCACGGCGAACGCTCGCTATGGTTGACCACGTTGTCGCCCTTGAGCGCCGACATTGGAACGAAGTGCAGGCTGCTCGGGGTCAGGTTGATGGCTTCGGCAAACTTCAGGTAGTCGGCCTTGATCGACTCGAATACGCCTTCATCGAAGCCCTTCAGGTCCATCTTGTTGATTGCGACCACGATGTGCTTGATGCCCAGCAGCGAGGCAATGTAGCTGTGGCGACGGGTCTGGGTCTGCACGCCGTAGCGGGCATCGACCAGGATGATCGCCAGGTCGCAGGTGGACGCACCGGTGGCCATGTTGCGGGTGTACTGCTCGTGGCCCGGGGTGTCGGCGATGATGAACTTGCGCTTGGCGGTGGAGAAGTAGCGGTAGGCGACATCGATGGTGATGCCCTGCTCACGCTCGGCCTGCAGGCCGTCGACCAGCAATGCCAGGTCGATTTCTTCGCCGGTGGTGCCGACTTTCTTCGAATCACGGGTGATGGCTTCGAGGTGGTCCTCGTAGATCATCTTCGAATCGTGCAGCAGGCGCCCGATCAGGGTGCTCTTGCCGTCATCCACGTTGCCGCAGGTGAGGAAACGCAGCAGTTCTTTGCGCTCGTGCTGAGCCAGATAAGCGAGGATGTCTTCGCTGATCAAATCGGATTGGTGCGACATGGAGTAACCCTGAAAATTAGAAGTAGCCCTGACGTTTTTTGTCTTCCATGGAACCGGCGCCATCGTGGTCGATGACCCGGCCCTGGCGCTCGGAAGTGCGCGTCAGGAGCATTTCCTGAATGATGTCGGTCAGCGTTTCTGCTTCCGACTCGACAGCACCCGTCAACGGGTAGCAACCGAGGGTACGGAAACGCACCTTCTTCTTGACGATACGGGCCTTCTCTTCCTCGGAAAGGTGCTCGAGGATGCGCTCGTCGTCGATCATGATCAGGGTGCCGTTCTTCTCGATGACTTCACGCTCGGCGGCGAAGTACAGCGGCACGATCGGGATGCCTTCAAGGTAGATGTACTGCCAGATGTCCAGCTCGGTCCAGTTCGACAGCGGGAAGACGCGGATCGACTCGCCCTTGTTGACCTTGCCGTTGTAAACGTTCCACAGCTCGGGGCGCTGGTTTTTCGGGTCCCAGCGGTGCTTGCTGTCGCGGAACGAATACACACGCTCTTTGGCCCGCGACTTCTCTTCGTCGCGGCGCGCGCCACCGAAGGCGGCGTCGAAACCATGCTTGTCCAGTGCCTGCTTCAAGCCCTGGGTCTTCATGATGTCGGTGTGCTTGGAGCTGCCATGGGTGAACGGGTTGATGCCCTGCGCCACACCCTCAGGGTTGACGTGGGTGATCAGTTCCAGGCCCATTTCCTCGACCATCTTGTCGCGGAAGCTGTACATCTCCTGGAATTTCCACTGGGTGTCGACGTGCATCACCGGGAACGGCAGCTTGCCCGGGAAGAAGGCCTTGCGCGCCAGGTGCAGCATCACGGCGGAATCCTTGCCGATCGAGTACAGCATCACCGGGTTGTCGAACTCGGCGGCCACCTCGCGGATAATGTGGATGCTTTCCGCCTCCAGCTGTTTCAAGTGCGTCAGTTTGTCGACCATGGCTACTCACGAAAAACGATCTTATGGACGGCCTGCGGGCCGTGTTCGAGCGAGCCACTTTATCACAGCGGCTGCTTCTATTTAGGAGGCGGGCTAGATCGAAAAGGTCTAACGATATGACTGCGGGTTTGGGCTCTGCCTGCCCAGCACCGAGCCCTGCAGGAGCAGCCTTGTGCTGCGAAGAGGCCGGTACAGCAGATAGGGATCTATTGCCTGCGTCGACCCTTCGCAGCACAAGGCTGCTCCTACAACGAACCGCATGCAACTCCGAAAGCCTCAAATGGGATTGGGGCAATCGATGAACAGGTGCTCCACGGCAAACCGCCGCGCAAGGTAATCGCCCAGCGCCTGCACCCCGTAACGCTCGGTGGCATGGTGCCCGGCAGCAATGAAGCTGACGCCATTCTCGCGCGCGCTGTGGTAGGTCTGCTCCGACGCCTCGCCGGTCAGGTACAGGTCCACCCCGGCGGCAATCGCCGTGTCGATGTAACCCTGCCCGCCACCGGTGCACCAGCCGACCCTGCGGATCATCTGCTCGCCGTCCACCAGCAACGGCTCACGCCCCAGCACTTCCTGAACCCGCCGGGCAAAATCGCGCGCAGTCACAGGTTCAGCCAGTGAGCCGACCAACCCCACCACCTTGGGGTTCTCCGGGTCCAGCGGGCCTTCGACGGTGATGTCCAGTTGCCGCGCCAACTGCACGTTGTTGCCTACCTCCGGATGCACATCCAGAGGCAGGTGAAACGCCAGCAGGCTGATGTCGTTGTTCAGCAAGGTTTTCAGGCGACGCTGGCGGATACCGGTAATGCACGGGTTCTCACCCTTCCAGAAGTAACCATGGTGCACCAGCACCAGGTCGGCCTGGGCCTCGACCGCAGCATCCAGCAACGCCTGGCTGGCAGTAACGCCGCTGACGATACGACTGACCTGCGGCCGGCCCTCCACTTGCAGGCCATTGGGGCAATAATCCTGGATCTTCGCGCTGCCCAGGTAACGCTCGGCTTCCTCGACCAGGATGTTTAGAGCGACGGCCATGAAAATCTCCTCGAAAACTGCGCTTTTCTCGGGCGCAACGCCAATGGAACGCCCGTATAATGCCGGCCATTATGGGCCGTCGCCGGCACTGGGGGAACCGGTGTATGATCGCGCGCGCTCATGCCCCACTGCGCGGCCACTGGCCCTCGCTCTTTCCAGGATTCGTTCATGTTCAAGGCTTTGCGTTACTTTGGCTGGCCCCTGCTAACCGGCGTACTGATCGCCATGCTGATCATCCAGCGCTTCCCGGAGTGGGTAGGCCTGCCCAGCCAGGACGTCAACCTGCAACAGGCACCGCAGACCACGCGGATCATGCAGGGCCCGGTGTCGTATGCCGACGCCGTGACACTGGCCGCCCCCGCCGTGGTCAACCTGTACACCACCAAAGTGGTGAACAAAAGCGCCCATCCGCTGTTCGAAGACCCGCAGTTCCGCCGTTTCTTCGGCGACAACCTGCCCAAGCAACGCCGTTGGGAATCGAGCCTGGGCTCGGCGGTGATCATGAGCCCCGAGGGCTACCTGCTGACCAACAACCATGTCACCAGCGGCGCCGACCAGATCGTCGTGGCCCTGAAAGATGGCCGCGAAACCCTGGCCCGCGTGATCGGCAGCGACCCGGAAACCGACCTGGCGGTGCTGAAGATCGACCTGAAGAACCTGCCGGCGATCACCATCGGCCGTTCCGACACCATCCACATCGGCGACGTGTCGCTGGCCATCGGCAACCCGTTCGGGGTCGGCCAAACCGTGACCATGGGCATCATCAGTGCCACCGGCCGTAACCAGCTGGGCCTGAACAACTACGAAGACTTCATCCAGACCGACGCAGCGATCAACCCCGGCAACTCGGGCGGCGCACTGGTCGATGCCAGTGGCAACCTGGTCGGCATCAACACCGCGATCTTCTCCAAGTCCGGCGGTTCGCAGGGCATCGGCTTCGCCATCCCGGTGAAACTGGCACTGGAGGTGATGAAGTCGATCGTCGAGCACGGCCAGGTGATCCGTGGCTGGCTGGGCATCGAGGTGCAGCCGCTGAGCCAGGAACTGGCCGAATCGTTCGGCATGAAGGACCGCCCGGGTATCGTGGTGGCCGGTATCTTCCGCGAAGGGCCGGCGGCCAAGGCCGGGTTGCAACTGGGTGACGTGATCCTGAGCATCAACGGCGAACCGGCCGGTGACGGGCGCAAGTCGATGAACCAGGTGGCGCGGATCAAGCCCACCGACAAGATCACCATCGAGGTGATGCGCAATGGGCAGCAGCTGAAGCTGATTGCCGAGGTGGGGCTGCGGCCGCCGCCGGCGCCGGCTGCAACGCAAGAAGAAAAGTAACCCTCCCGTGTAGAAGCGGCCTTGTGCCGCGAAAGGGCCGCATGGCGGCCCCAGCCATATCAGCGGCGAAGCTGAAACCCTGGGGCCGCTGCGCGGCCCTTTCGCGGCACAAGGCCGCTCCTACAGGGACCGCGACAGCCCCCTCAATAGTGCAGCACCAGTTGCCTCAATGCAGGATCTGGCTCAGGAACAACCTGGTCCGGTCACTGCGCGGCCGGTCGAAGAAGTCATCCGGCGCCGCCTGCTCCACGATCTCCCCCTTGTCCATGAAGATCACCCGGTTCGCCACGGTGCGGGCAAAGCCCATCTCGTGGGTCACGCAGAGCATGGTCATGCCGTCTTCGGCCAGGCCCACCATGGTATCGAGCACTTCCTTGACCATTTCCGGGTCCAGCGCCGAGGTCGGCTCGTCGAACAGCATGATCTTCGGCTTCATGCACAGCGCACGGGCAATGGCCACACGCTGCTGCTGGCCACCCGACAACTGCCCCGGGTACTTGTGTGCCTGCTCGGGAATACGCACACGCTCCAGATAATGCATGGCAATTTCCTCGGCCTTGCGCCGCGGCATCTTGCGCACCCACATGGGCGCCAGGGTGCAGTTTTCCAGAATGCTCAGGTGCGGGAACAGGTTGAAGTGCTGGAACACCATGCCCACTTCGCGGCGGATGGCCTCGATCTGCTTGAGGTCGTTGGTCAGCTCGACGCCATCGACCACGATACGCCCCTGCTGGTGCTCTTCCAGGCGGTTGAGGCAACGGATGGTGGTGGACTTGCCCGAGCCGGACGGCCCGCACAGCACGATGCGCTCGCCCTGGCGCACGTTCAGGTTGATGTCCTTGAGCACATGGAACTGGCCGTACCACTTGTTCACACCCTGCATCTGGATGATGCCTTCGGGGCCGGCAGGCTGCTTGATCGCTTCACTCATTTCGAAACTCCTAACGCTTGTGGCCAGTGTCCAGCTTGCGCTCCAGGTGCATGGAGTAGCGGGACATACCGAAACAGAAAATCCAGAACACCAGGGCGGCGAACACATAGCCCTCGGTAGCCATGCCCAGCCAGGCCGGGTCGGCGGCAGCTTGCTTGACGCTGTTCAGCAGGTCGAACAGGCCGATGATGATCACCAGGCTGGTGTCCTTGAACAAGGCAATGAAGGTGTTGACGATGCCGGGGATCACCAGCTTGAGCGCCTGCGGCAGAATCACCAGGCCCATCGAGCGCCAGTAGCCCAGGCCCATGGCCGCAGCGGCTTCGTACTGGCCCTTGGGGATGGCCTGCAGACCGCCGCGCACCACCTCGGCGATATACGCCGACTGGAACAGGATCACGCCGATCATTGCCCGCAGCAGCTTGTCGAAGCTCATGCCTTCGGGCAGGAACAACGGCAGCATCACCGACGACATGAACAGCACGGTAATCAACGGCACGCCGCGCCAGAACTCGATGAAGGTCACGCACACCACCTTCACGGCCGGCATCCTCGAACGCCGGCCCAGGGCCAGCAGGATGCCCAGCGGCAAGGCGCCGACAATACCCACGGTGGCGATCACCAGGGTCAGCATCAACCCGCCCCACTGGCTTGTCGGTACGCTTTCCAGGCCCAGGTACCCACCGTGCAGCAGGGTGTAGGCCAGTATCGGGTACAGCACCAGGAAGCCCAGGCCGTAGAAGGCCTTGCGCGGGAAGCGCTTGATGAACAGCGGCGCAGCGCCGATGACGGCAAGCCACACCGTCAGGTCCACCCGCCAGCGCAGCTCGGCCGGGTAGTAGCCGTACATGAACTGGCCAAAGCGCTGCTGCACGAACACCCAGCAGGCGCCCTCCTTGGTGCAGTCGGCGCGGGTGGTGCCGACCCAGTTGGCGTCGATCAACGCCCACTGCAGCAGCGGTGGCACGATCAGCCATACCAGGTAGATGGCGAGCAGGGTCAACAGCGTGTTGTGCCAGCTGGAGAACAGATTGGCACGCATCCATGCGAGCACGCCGACGGTTTTCACCGGTGGCGGCATATCGGGTTTGAAAACATGGGCATTCACGGGCGTATCCTCACCGCTCGATCAGCGCTATGCGCTTGTTGTACCAGTTCATCAGCAGCGAAATGCTGATGCTGATGGCGAGATAGACACTCATGGTGATCGCAATCACCTCAATGGCCTGGCCGGTCTGATTGAGCACGGTGCCGGCGAACAGCGAGACCATCTCCGGGTAACCGATACCGGCCGCCAGCGAGGAGTTCTTCGCCAGGTTCAGGTACTGGCTGGTCAGCGGCGGAATGATCACCCGCAGTGCCTGGGGAATGATCACCTTGCGCAGGGTCGGCCCCTCGCGCAGGCCCAGCGAGCGCGCGGCTTCGGTCTGACCATGGCTGACCGAACGGATGCCGGAACGCACGATTTCAGCAATGAAGGCTGCCGTATAGATAGTCAGCGCCAAGGTCAGCGCCAGCAGCTCGGGGATCAGCACCCAGCCACCGACGAAGTTGAAGCCCTTGAGCTGCGGCACTTCCCAGCTGACCGGGCTGCCGAACAACAGCACGCTCAGGCCCGGGATGACCAGCAGCAGCGCCAGCCCCACCCAGAACTTGTGGAACGGCACGCCAGTCTCGTCGAAGCGCTTGTTGGCCAGGCGCACCATCACGACAATGGCGGCAATTGCCACCACCAGGGCAATGATGAATGGCCAGAAGCCATCAGCCATGGATGCGCCAGGCATGTTCAGGCCACGGTTGCTGATGAAGAACATATCGTCGATGTTGATGCTGCCCCGCGGTCCCGGCAGCGTCAGGAACACGGCGAAGTACCAGAACAGGATCTGCAGCAACGGCGGGATGTTGCGGAAGGTTTCCACATACACGGTCGCCAGTTTGTTGATCATCCAGTTGGGTGACAGGCGAGCCACACCGATGATGAAGCCCAGAATGGTCGCCAGGATGACGCCGATGAAGGTCACCAGCAGGGTATTGAGCAGGCCGATGACGAACACCCGCGCATAGCTGTCGGATTCCACATAGGGGATCAGGTGCTGGGCGATGCCGAAGCCTGCACTGCGGTCGAGGAAATCGAAGCCCGAGGTGATACCCCGGTGTTGCAGGTTGGTTTGTGTGTTGTGGAACAGGTACCAGCCCAGGCCGACCACGAAGACGATCGTGAGGATCTGGAACAGCCACGCGCGCACACGCGGATCGTTAAGGGACAAGCCCTTGGGTGCGCCGATTTGATTTTGCATGAAGTGCCCCGGACAGTAGGGATTCGAACAGCCTGCGGCGGCGGGATGCCGCCGCAGGATGCAACCATCAGCGCACAGGTGGCGCGTACTGGATGCCGCCGTTGTTCCACAGGGCGTTCATGCCACGGTCGATCTTCAGGTCGGTGCTCTGGCCCAGGTTCTTCTCGAACACTTCGCCGTAGTTGCCGACTTGCTTGACGATCTGAACTACCCAGTCTTTGGGCAGCTTGAGGTCCTTGCCGTACTCACCATCCGCACCCAGCAGGCGGGCGACGTCAGGGTTTTTGGTGCCTTTGGCTTCGGCCTCGACATTCTTCGAGGTGACGCCCGCCTCTTCGGCGTTGAGCATGGCGAACAGGGTCCACTTGACGATGCTGAACCACTCCTCGTCGCCTTTACGCACCACCGGGCCCAGCGGCTCCTTGGAGATGGTTTCCGGCAGCACCACGTAGTCGGTCGGCGCTGCCAGCTTGGAACGCTGGGCGAACAGCTGGGACTTGTCCGAGGTCAGCACGTCGCAACGGCCCGACTCCAGCGACTTGGCGCTTTCGTCCGAGGTGTCGAAGGTGATCGGGGTGTACTTGAGGTTATTGGCGCGGAAGAAGTCCGACACGTTCAGCTCGGTGGTGGTACCGGCCTGGATACAGATGGTTGCGCCATCAAGCTCCTTGGCACTGGATACACCCAGCTTCTTGTTGACCAGGAAGCCAACGCCGTCGTAGTAGGTGACACCGGCAAACACCAGGCCCATGCCGGCATCGCGCGAACTGGTCCAGGTGGTGTTGCGCGATAGCACGTCGACCTCGCCCGACTGCAGGGCGGTGAAGCGTTCCTTGGCGTTGAGCTGGCTGAACTTGACCTTGGTCGCGTCGCCGAACACGGCGGCGGCCACGGCGCGACAGACATCGGCGTCGATACCGACGATCTTGCCCTGCGCATCAGGTACCGAGAAGCCCGGAAGACCGTCGCTCACGCCACACTGGACGAAGCCCTTCTTCTTTACCGCATCGAGGGTGGCGCCGGCCTGGGCAGTGCTCACGGCGCCCAGTGCGGCGGCAGCGGTCAGGACTGCCAGGGTGGTTTTCAACATCTTCATTCACAACCTCCAAATCGCTCTTGTTGTATCGAGCCGGAATTGCACCGCACCCTTTTGAGGCGTATCCGACCCGTATTGGCTTGTTATTGGGTCAATTGGCGCAATGGACTGTTCTGTGACAGCCTTCGCGTACAAAGGGTGTTACCGTCTCGGCCTGCCCTTTGCATCACAGATTGAATTGCAAAGCGCGTACCAGATTCTGTGGCTGTAGCGTTTAAGCGCTCGTCAAGTAGGGAAAGTTGTATCGTTGCGACATTCTTTTTCCGACAATCATTTCCAGCGCCTTCTTTTCACGCACGCCATAACAAGACCCGCACACTTTCGGAGCAGTCATGACCAACCCGCTGATTCTCGAACCACAGAAAACCGCTGACGCCTGTGTGATCTGGTTGCACGGTCTGGGGGCCGACCGTTACGACTTCCTACCTGTGGCCGAATTCATGCAGGAGCGTCTGCTCGGCACCCGCTTCATCATGCCCCAGGCCCCGACCCGTCCAGTTACCATAAATGGCGGGTATGCCATGCCCAGCTGGTATGACATCAAGGCCATGACCCCGGCCCGCGCCATTGACGAAGCGCAGCTGGAAGCGTCGGCCGAGCAAGTGGTTGCCCTGATCAAGGCTGAGCAGGCCAAAGGCATCAACCTGTCGCGGATCTTCCTGGCCGGCTTCTCCCAGGGTGGCGCGGTGGTGCTGCACACTGCCTATATAAAGTGGCAAGAAGCACTGGGCGGGGTAATTGCCCTGTCCACCTATGCCCCCACCTTCAATGACGCGCACCAGTTGAGTGCCTGTCAGCAGCGCACCCCGGCCCTGTGCCTGCATGGTGTGCATGACCCGGTGGTGATCCCGTCCATGGGCCGCACCGCCTTCGAGTACCTGAACACCTGGGGCGTCGCCGCCCGCTGGTACGAATACCCGATGGAACACGAAGTGGTAGTCGAAGAACTGAACGACATCCACAACTGGCTCAGCGAGCAACTGCAATAGGCTGGCTCTCTTGTAGTTGTGGGAGTATTCCGCTACGCCGCGCCCGGATCTTGCATTACACTGCCCGGCGTACATTCCTTAATCAGTTGATGAGACGATCGTGCTCAAAGCACTCAAGAAAATATTCGGCAAGGGAGACGCCGCGCCACAGGCCGTCGCTCCTGCTGCCAGCGTGACGCCGCCTGCGCCCGCACCCGCCAGAGAGGCCCGGCCCGCAGCAAAACCGGCCGTACCGCATGCCAACACCGCCCCCGAGGCTGAACAAACCGCAACCGCTACCGCTACGCCACCTGCCGACAAAGCGGGCAAGGACAAACCGCGTCGCGAGCGCAAGCCCAAGCCGCAGGCCAGCCTGTGGAAGCCGGAAGACTTCGTGGTCGAGCCGCAGGAAGGCAAGACCCGCTTCCACGACTTCAAACTGTCCAACGAGCTGATGCACGCCATCCACGACCTGGGCTTCCCGTACTGCACGCCGATCCAGGCGCAGGTGCTGGGTTATACCCTGCGTGGCCAGGACGCCATCGGCCGGGCACAGACCGGTACCGGCAAGACTGCGGCGTTTTTGATTTCGATCATTTCCCAGCTGCAGCAGACGCCACCGCCCAAGGAACGCTACATGGGCGAACCGCGTGCGCTGATCATCGCGCCTACCCGCGAGCTGGTGGTGCAGATTGCCAAGGACGCCGCTGCGCTGACCAAGTACACCGGGCTGAACGTCATGAGCTTCGTCGGCGGCATGGACTTCGACAAGCAACTGAAGGCCCTTGAAGCACGCCACTGCGACATCCTCGTAGCTACCCCAGGCCGCCTGCTGGACTTCAACCAGCGCGGCGAGGTGCACCTGGACATGGTCGAGGTGATGGTGCTGGACGAAGCCGACCGCATGCTCGACATGGGCTTTATCCCCCAGGTACGCCAGATCATTCGCCAGACGCCGCCGAAAAGCGAGCGCCAGACCCTGCTGTTCTCCGCCACCTTCACCGACGACGTGATGAACCTGGCGAAGCAATGGACCACCAACCCGGCCATCGTCGAGATCGAACCGGAAAACGTGGCCAGCGAAACGGTCGAGCAGCACGTGTATGCGGTGGCTGGCAGCGACAAGTACAAGCTGCTGTACAACCTGGTGACCCAGAACAACTGGGAACGGGTGATGGTGTTTGCCAACCGCAAGGACGAAGTGCGGCGCATCGAGGAAAAACTGGTGCGCGACGGCATCAATGCCGCCCAGCTGTCGGGCGACGTGCCGCAGCACAAGCGCATCCGCACCCTGGAAAACTTCCGCGAGGGGCGCATCACCGTGCTGGTGGCCACCGACGTGGCCGGGCGTGGCATCCATATCGATGGTATCAGCCACGTGATCAACTTCACCCTGCCAGAAGACCCGGACGACTACGTGCACCGCATTGGCCGTACCGGCCGGGCGGGGGCCAGTGGCGTGTCGATCAGTTTTGCCGGGGAGGATGACTCGTATCAGTTGCCGGCCATCGAAGAACTGCTGGGGCGCAAGATCAAGTGCGAAATGCCGCCCGATGAACTGCTAAAGCCGGTGCCGCGCAAACACCACTGATGCTGGGGCTGCTTTGCAGCCCAATCGCCGGCAAGCCGGCTCCCACAGGTACTGCAAGGCTTCAGTAGCTGCGGATTACCTGTGGGAGCGGGCTTGCCCCGCGAACCGGGGCAAAGCCCCGGCCATCAGACAGAAATCTACCAGCGCCCCGCCGCATCCTGGTCACTCTGCTTGCCTTCAACCCACCGCGGCCCTTCCTCGGTATTCTCCTTCTTCCAGAACGGCGCCCGGGTCTTCAGGTAGTCCATGATGAAGTTGCAGGCATCGAACGCCGCCTGCCGATGGGCACTGGCCACACCGACAAACACGATCGGCTCGCCTGGCTCCAGCGCCCCGATGCGGTGCAGCACCTCCACCTTGAGCAACGGCCAGCGCTGCTCGGCCTCGACCACGATCTTGGCCAGCGCCTTTTCGGTCATGCCCGGGTAGTGTTCAAGGAACATCCCCGCCACTTCGCGGCCATCGTTGAAATCCCGCACATAGCCGACAAAACCAACCACCGCGCCCACGCCAACATTGGCCGCATGCATGGAATTAACCTGGGCGCCCGGGTCGAACGCGCCTTGCTGCACTCGCACTGCCATGTTCAGCCTCCGGTCACCGGCGGGAAGAACGCCACTTCATCACCCTCTTCCAGTGGCTCATCAAGCTTGCACAGCTCTTCGTTGCGCGCGCACATCAGGTTCTGCTCAGCCAGCACCGCATAGTGCCCACCCTTGCCCACCAGGGCCTGGCGCACATCGTCCAGCACCCTGAACGCGCCTTCTACACGCTCGCCATCCACACCCAGCAGTTCGCGGTAGCGGGCGAAGTACATCACCTTGACCTTCATCATGCCTGCACCTTGTAGTGGCCACTCTTGCCGCCGAGCTTTTCCAGCAGGCGCACCTGTTCGATGACCATGCCCTTGTCCACAGCCTTGCACATGTCGTAGATCGTCAGCGCGGCAACGCTGGCAGCGGTCAGTGCTTCCATCTCCACGCCGGTCTGCCCAGCCAGCTTGCAACGGGCGACAATACGCACGGCGTCCTCGCCCTCGGCGCTGAGCTCGACCTTGACGCTAGTCAGCATCAGCGGGTGGCACAGCGGGATCAGGTCGCTGGTCTTCTTCGCCGCCTGGATCCCGGCAATGCGTGCCACGGCGAACACGTCGCCCTTGGGATGTTCGCCGTCGACGATCATCTGCAGGGTCTGCGGCAACATGCGCACCCGCGCCTCGGCGATGGCCTCACGCTCGGTCACGGCCTTTTCAGTGACGTCGACCATGTTGGCCCGCCCCTGGGAATCAAGATGTGTCAGCACTGCTCTGCTCCTGTGAAGGGAACAGCCAGTGTAAACCTGTGGGTCAGGTTTGAGCAGAGGTATGAGGCATGCACATCACCTGCAGGAGCAGCCTTGTGCTGCGAAAGGGCCGGCATGACTGGAAAATAGCTATGCCTGTAATGGCCTCTTCGCAGCACAAGGCTGCTCCTACAAGGGAAGGCCGGGCGGCGAACCGCCCGGCGGTGAAGGTTACAGATGCGACTCGGCGTACTCGGCCAGCACCGAGCGTGGCACGCCCTGCAGGGTGATGTGCACGCCATGGGGGAAGTCCTTGAAGCGCTCGGTCAGGTAGGTCAGGCCCGAGCTGGTCGCGGACAGGTAGGGGGTGTCAATCTGCGCCAGGTTGCCCAGGCAGACCACCTTGGAACCGGAGCCGGCACGGGTGATGATGGTTTTCATCTGGTGCGGCGTCAGGTTCTGGCACTCGTCGATCAGGATCAGGCTTTGCTGGAAGCTACGGCCTCGGATGTAGTTCAGCGACTTGAACTGCAACGGCACGCGCTCAAGGATGTACTCGACGCTGCCATGGGTGCTTTCGTCATCCATGTGCAAGGCTTCGAGGTTGTCGGTGATGGCGCCCAGCCAAGGCTCCATCTTCTCGGCCTCGGTGCCCGGCAGGAAGCCGATTTCCTGGTCCAGCCCCTGCACGCTGCGGGTGGCGATGATGCGCCGGTAGCGCTTGCTGACCATGGTCTGCTCGATGGCCGCGGCCAGGGCCAGGATGGTCTTGCCGGAACCGGCCGCGCCAGTCAGGTTGACCAGATGGATATCCGGATCGAGCAACGCGAACAGCGCCAGGCTCTGGTGGATATCGCGTGGCTTCAGCCCCCAGGCCTCCTGGTGCAGCAGCGGCTCCTGGTGCAGGTCGAGCAGCAGCAGTTCATCGTTGCGGATACCCTTGATCCAGCCGACGAAGCCCTGTTCGTCGATGATGAACTCGTTGATGTGAACCGCAGGCAGGTTGTCGATCATCTGCACCCGATGCCAGGTGCGGCCGCGCTCCTGACGGGTATCAACCTTGCTGACCCGGTCCCAGAACGAGCCGGTGACCGAGTGGTAGCCCTTGGACAGCAAGGACACGTCATCCACCAGCTGGTCGGTGCTGTAGTCCTCGGCCGCAATGCCACAGGCGCGCGCTTTCAAGCGCATGTTGATGTCTTTGGTAACCAGCACCACGTCCAGGTCGGTGCGCCGCGCCCGTACTTCAAGCAGCTGGTTGATGATGATGTTGTCGTTGAGGTTTTCCGGCAGCAGCTTGTTCGGCTCGTTGCGCGGGGTCATCAGGATGGACAGGAAGCCTTTGGGCCCGCTCTTGTTGCGCTGGATCGGCACGCCCTGCTCGACATCGTTGGGCGAGGCGTCGCCCAGGGTCTGGTCGATCAGGCGGATGGCCTGGCGGCATTCGGCGGCGATGGTCTGTTTGCCGGTCTTGAGCTTGTCGAGTTCCTCCAGCACCGTCATCGGGATGGCGACATGGTGCTCCTCGAAGTTCAGTAACGCGTTGGGGTCGTGAATCAGGACGTTGGTATCGAGCACATACAGGATTGGCTTGCTGGAGGAAGGGTTGCGTCCTTGGTCATCCATACTCGGTCACCTTATGTCGAAGCCACACGGCGCGGTCTGTTGCGCCGCAGAGTGACTACCGGTCTCCCCTGCACCGCGTTGTTACGGGCGGGAAGCGAACCTGGCTAGGTGGGCCTGGATGACGCCACCTGTGCTGCAGGAATCGGCTGTCTGGTTTCTTCATACCGCAAAACCGATGAACGAAAAAAGTATTTTTATGTGTTTTGAAGTTTATTTTTCTGATTGATGAAGAAGCCTTGGCGGCGAAGCCAGAGGGGACTACGCTCAGAAGTCATACCCCCTCTTCGCGATAAGCATAATCCCGGCAATCCGCCCAGCCAATGCCGCTCTGGGCGGTGTTGCGCAGCAACCACTCCACCGCTGGCTGCGCCTTGGGCAGGCTGTCATGGAGCTGGATCACGCCCTTGCGCCACAGCAGCATCAGGGTCAGCACCCGCTGCGCAGAGGCCTCTGCGCTCAGTGCGCCATCGTCCAGGGCATCGATATCCCACAACGATACCCGCAGCTGCTGGCTGGCCATGAACGCCTCGCCATCGGCACGACGCTGCCCGTAGGGTGGCCGGAACAACGGCACATACTCTGCCGGCAGGTCGGCCTGCACCCGTGCCTGGCTGCGCCGCAACGAGTCCTGCCAGTCCGTCCACTGGGCATGGGAACGGTATTCCCAACCCTGAATGCCCACACACTGGCCGCGGTAGACCTGGCGCAAGGCATTTGCCGCCCCGGCGTCACGGCGTTGCTGTAAGCGGTTCCCCAACACGAAGAATGTGCCTTCAAGCTTCTGCCGGCGCAGGTAGTCGGCAAGCAGATCGGTGTTGCCACCCTCTGGCCCGGGGCCGCCGACGAAGGTCAGCAGGAACATACGGTCGTTCAATTCATCACCATTGCGCTCCCGCGCAGAAAGCCGCTCCACCTCACTGGTAGTCTGCGGCAGCAAGGCAGCCTTGCGCAGTTGTTCGTCCAGGTAACGCACATGGAACTGGTGGCTCGGCTCGATCCAGTTTGTATAGAACGTGCCGACATCGGCAGCGAACGTCGCGGCTTGCGTGCGCAGATCCGCCATTGATGTCACCGGGTAGCAGAATGAGGCATCCTGCTCGCAGCTGCGCTGCGCCTGTTCATACCCTTGCCACAGCCGCTGCCACATGCGCGCACGCACAAGGCGTACCTTCTGCAGGTTGATCTGCCGTAACCCAAGCCGCGCCGCCAGCGCTGCGTCGTCTAGCAACTCGCTTTCGTGCAGTACCTGAGCAAACGACAGGATCTCTGCCCGCGAGGCTACATCGAACAACGCCGGGCTGTTCAGTTGCTCGGGCCACAGGCTGCGGTCCAGGCTCACCTGGGGTAAAGGGGCGGCTTGCACGGCCAGGCTCAGCAGAGCGGCCAGCAAGGCAAAGGCAATGCGCACGGTGGAAGGCTCCGTAACGGCAAAACGCGAACTATAGCGCCTGCACCGGCCATGGTCTGTGACTATCGTCGCCATAGTTTGGACTTGCACCGCCCAGCCCGTAGAATCTGTGGCCAACGATGCCAGGAGCCGACCCGATGCTGACGGTGATTTCCCCCGCCAAGACCCTCGACTACGACACCAAGCCTGTAACCGAGCGTTTCACCCTGCCCGAGTACCTGGACGACTCCCAGGAACTGATCCAGCAACTGCGCGAACTGTCGCCGGCGCAGATCAGCGAACTGATGCACCTGTCCGACAAGCTCGCAGGCCTGAACGCCGCCCGCTTCGGCAGCTGGACTCCGGACTTTACCCCGGCCAATGCCAAGCAGGCCCTGCTGGCGTTCAAGGGTGACGTGTACACCGGCCTCGACGCAGAGAGCCTGGGCGAGGACGACTTCAGCTACGCGCAAGACCACCTGCGCATGCTTTCGGGCCTGTACGGCCTGCTGCGCCCGCTCGACCTGATGCAGCCCTACCGCCTGGAAATGGGCACCAAGCTGGCCAACGCCCGCGGCAAGGACCTGTATGCCTTCTGGGGTACACGCATTAGCGAATGGCTGAACCAGGCCCTGGCCGAACAAGGCGATGACGTGCTGCTGAACCTCGCCAGCAACGAGTACTTCAGTGCAGTGAAACGCAGCGCGCTGAAGGCCCGGGTGATCAATGTCGACTTCAAGGACCTGAAGAACGGCCAGTACAAGATCATCAGCTTCTACGCCAAGAAAGCCCGCGGCATGATGAGCCGCTTCGTCATCCAGCAGCGCATCAGCGACCCGGAACAGCTCAAGCAGTTCGACGTGCAGGGGTACTACTACAGTGCCGAGCAGTCCAAGCCGGACCATCTGGTGTTTTTGCGGGATCATCCCTCGGACTGACCCTGTGACGCCCTCTTCGCGGCTAAAGCCGCTCCCACAGGATGCGCGATGAGCTACCGGCCAGCGCCACACCTGTGGAAGCTTCTTTAACTGCGAAGAGCCTGCTGCCATGAAACGTCCCCCCCGCCCTGCAATGGGGCTCGCTGCAAATCGCCACCATGTCACTATTTCGGCGCCAAAAAACCACCATGCATACATTTATCGCCAAACGCCATAAGACCGTTCATACCTTTTTTGACGAATTCTGAAAAATTTTTTCGGATGCTGGCATAAAAATATCTCGTAACAGTTTCACCCTTGATACACGGGGGTGAAACACCCGTGTGCTATCAATTTGAAACTGCCCATAACTGAATAAATATTTAGAAATCTTTCATTCGGGCGAAACCCGCTCAGGAACTTCTCCTGCGGGAGATCGCTCATAGTGCCGTAACGATTTTCCTGCCTACGGGCTGTGAGAGATGACTTACAGATGACAACGGCAGGTATCTACTACCCGCCCTGGTAACTTCGACAGGTAGCACGGGATCCCCCGAGAACCTTGTCCCATGCAGGAGAAGCGTCCCTTACACATCGTCCTAGTGGTTGATTTCAAAGGATTTATCCACTTGAAAAAACAAGCACAGCAACGCGCCAAGTAGCGCATTGCAATAAAGACGGCTGCATTTCAGGGCACGTTTTTTAATTAATGGCTTTTTACTGCCAACTTTGAGTGCATAACTTTTTGCGCTCCGGATTTATTTTGCCTGCGCTCGGCGAAGTGTGCATTCGCCATGGACCCGTGCGCCCGAAAACTGATGTTAATCAATCCAGCCCGGCTCTCTGCGGAGGCGTCGGCGTGATAAACACATGAGGTGATAGCGATGCGTATCAGCATCTTTGGTTTGGGTTATGTAGGTGCAGTCTGTGCAGGCTGCCTGACGGCGCGTGGCCATGAAGTGATCGGTGTGGACGTGTCCAGCACCAAGATCGACCTGATCAACCAGGGCAAGTCGCCCATCGTCGAACCTGGCCTGGAAGCACTGCTGCAACAGGGCATCGCCAACGGCCGACTGCGTGGCACCACCGACTTCGCTGAAGCCATCCGTGCCAGCGACGTGTCGATGATCTGCGTGGGCACGCCCAGCAAGAAGAACGGCGACCTGGGCCTGGAGTACATCGAGTCGGTATGCCGTGAAATCGGCTACGTACTGCGTGACACCACTCGCCGTCACACCATCGTGGTGCGCAGCACCGTGCTGCCGGGCACCGTCAAGAACGTGGTCATCCCGATCCTCGAAGACTGCTCGGGCAAAAAAGCCGGCGTCGACTTCGGTGTCGCAGTCAACCCGGAATTCCTGCGTGAAAGCACCGCAATCAAGGACTACGACCAGCCACCGATGACCGTCATCGGCGAACTGGACACTGCCAGCGGCGACATCCTGCAAGCCCTGTACGAAGAACTCGACGCACCGGTCATCCGCAAGCCGATCGAAGTGGCCGAGATGATCAAGTACACCTGCAACGTGTGGCACGCCACCAAGGTCACCTTCGCCAACGAGATCGGCAACATCGCCAAGGCGGTAGGCGTTGATGGGCGTGAAGTGATGGACGTGGTCTGCCAGGACACGGTGCTGAACCTGTCCCAGTACTACATGCGCCCTGGCTTCGCCTTCGGCGGTTCGTGCCTGCCAAAGGATGTGCGCGCCCTCACCTACCGTGCCGCCAGCCTCGACGTGCGTGCACCGCTGCTCGACTCGCTGATGCGCAGCAACGAATCGCAGGTGCAGAACGCCTTCGAGCTGATTGAAGCCCATGACAAGCGCAAGGTCGCCCTGCTCGGCCTGAGCTTCAAGGCCGGTACCGACGACCTGCGCGAAAGCCCCCTGGTAGAGCTGGCCGAGCGCCTGATCGGCAAGGGCTACCAGCTGGACATCTACGACGAGAACGTCCAGTACGCCCGTGTACACGGCGCCAACAAGGACTACATCGAGTCGAAGATCCCGCACGTGTCGTCGCTGCTCAATGCCGACTTCCAGCAGGTGATCGACAACGCCGACATCATCGTCCTCGGCAACCGTGACGAGCAGTTCCGCGCGCTGGCCCAGCAAGCGCCAGCCGGCAAGCAGGTGATCGACCTGGTCGGCTTCATGAGCAAACCGACCTGCACCACCAGCCGTACCGAAGGCATCTGCTGGTAAGCCCTCGGCCGGGCGGTGCAGGCCTCACAGCCTGCGTCGCCCACCCTTTCCCGAATTCTCGACGGATGCTGAACATGCAAAGGCTCCAGACCGTGCTGTTGCAGTGCGCCGGGTGGCTGCTCTACATGAGCCTGCTCATGCTGATCGCCCTGGCCCTGCCAGCCGATATCTTCGACTCGCAGTCGAAGCACTTCATCTTCCTGGTCGGCGCAGTCGGCATCTGGCGCTATTCCATGGGCGCCACCCATTTCATCCGCGGCATGATCTTCCTCTACGGCGTGTACCCGTACCTGCGCCGCAAGGTGCAGAAAATGGGCGATGCCACCGACCCGTCGCACGTATACCTGATGGTCACCAGCTTCCGTATCGAGGCGTTGACCACCGCCCAGGTGTACAGCTCGGTGATCCGCGAGGCGATCAACTGCGGCTTCCCCACCACCGTGGTCTGCTCGCTGGTGGAAATGTCGGATGAACTGCTGGTGAAGAGCCTGTGGGCCAAGTACAACCCGCCGGCCCACGTGAAGCTGGACATCGTGCGCATTGCCGGTACCGGCAAGCGCGATGGCCTGGCCTACGGCTTCCGCGCCATCTCGCGCATGCTGCCGGACGAGAACGCCGTGGTGGCCGTGATCGACGGCGACACCGTGCTGGCCGATGGCGTGGTCCGCAAGACCGTGCCGTGGTTCAAGCTATTCCCCAACGTTGGCGGCCTGACCACCAACGAGTTCTGCGAAGTACGTGGCGGCTACATCATGAGCGAGTGGCACAAGCTGCGCTTCGCCCAGCGCCACATCAACATGTGCTCTATGGCCCTGTCCAAGCGCGTGCTGACCATGACCGGGCGCATGTCGATGTTCCGCGCAAGCGTAGTGACCAACCCCGAATTCATCGCCGACGTCGAAAGCGACTCGCTGATGCACTGGCGCCTGGGCCGCTTCAAGTTCCTTACCGGTGACGACAAATCCAGCTGGTTCAGCTTGATGCGCCTGGGTTACGACACCTTCTACGTGCCGGACGCCGCCATCAACACGGTCGAGCACCCGCCAGAAAAGAGCTTCTTCAAGGCCAGCCGCAAGCTGATGTACCGCTGGTACGGCAACAACCTGCGGCAGAACTCCCGTGCGCTGGGCCTGGGCCTGGGCCGTCTGGGGCTGTTCACCAGCATCGTGTTGTTCGACCAGCGCGTGTCGATGTGGACCAGCCTGCTGGGGCTGACCGTGGCGGTGATCGCCAGCCTCAAGTTCGGCCTGGCCTTCTTGCTGGTGTACCTGCTGTGGATCGGCATCACCCGCCTGATCCTCACCATCATGCTGCTGTGCTCCGGCCACAACGTAGGCCCGGCCTACCCGCTGATTCTCTATTACAACCAGATCATCGGCGCGCTGATGAAGATCTACGTGTTCTTCCGCCTCGACAAGCAGTCGTGGACGCGTCAGCCCACTGCCCTCAAGCGTGACCTCGCCAGCTTTCAACAATGGTTCAACACCTGGTCCTCGCGGACCATGACCTTCTCGGCTGCCAGCATCTTCGTTGCTGTGCTGTTCATGGTCGTGTGAGCCAAACCCGGATCGGATCTAACAGGAACAAACCACCATGAATACCGCCGTGAACGTCAATGTCGTGCATGAGTCCGAAGCCCAGCGCCAACACGCCCGGGTACGCATTCCCGCCAAACTGCGTTTCCTGGACGCCCAGCGCCAAACCCACGAAGTGAAGGTCGACGACCTTTCCGCCGGTGGCCTGAGCTTCCACACCAAGCAGCCACTGTCGGTGGGCGATGTGCTGCGCGGGCGCCTGCAGTTCGTGGTCGACAACCTGGGCCTATCGATCGACATCGAGTTCCAGGTGCGCTCGTACAACCCGGACAATGGCCGTACCGGTGCGCAGTTCCAGAACCTTGAACCACGCGACATCGCCACGCTGCGACACATCATCACCAGCCACCTGTCGGGTGAGCTGATCAGCATCGGCGATGTGCTCAGCACCTTGCAGCGCGACAACTTCACCAAGGCACGCAAGCAGAAGGACGGTGGTTCGGGCCTGAGCGCCTTCGGCCGACTCAAGGCGGTTACCGTCACCCTCGGCGTGTTCGTGGTTGGCGTTGCGGCGTTCGGCTTCGTCGCCAAGTCGCTGTACTGCATGTACTTCGTCAGCCACGCCGAAGCCGGTGTGGTCGCGGTACCGACCACCACTATCACCATGCCGCGCGACGGCACTGTGAGCAGCCTGGTCGAAAGCGGTGGGCAGATCGCCAAGGGCGCACCACTGGCCAGCTTCACCACCAGCATGCTGGACATGCTCAAGGGCAACCTGGACGACGCGCAGCTGGAACCGGCGAAGATCGAGGAACTGTTCGGCAAGCAGCTGTCAGGCACCCTCACCAGCCCCTGCGATTGCGTGGTCGCCCGCCAGCTGGTGGACGATGGCCAGTACGCAGCCAAGGGTCAGGCGATCTTCCAGCTGATCCCGCGCACCACCACGCCGATGGTCGAGGCGCGCTTCAGCTACCGCCAGTTCGACGAGGTCAAGCCAGGTACCCGGGTCAACTTCCAGGTCGCCGGCGAAGACGAAGTGCGCACCGGCCAGATCGTCAGCAGCACCAGCCTCAACAGCGAAGACCTGTCCTCCGACATCCGCGTGCAGATCAAGCCTGACAGTGGCATGCCCGCCGAACTCGCCGGCCGCCCGGCAGCGGTCAACAGCGACCGTGGCCCGTCAATGAACTGGCTGATCGACAAAGCCGTGGCCCGTGGGCTGTAAGAGGATCACCGCATGATTCCCTACAAGAAGCGCGCAAACCTGGGCCTGTGTGCCCTGGCTGCGGCCATCACCCTGGCCGGCTGTGCCGGCCTGCCCGACCAGCGCCTGGCCAACGAAGCCCTGAAGCGCGGCGACACAGCATTGGCCGAGCGCAACTACAAGGCCCTGGCCGACCTGGGCTACAGCGAAGCGCAGGTGGGCCTGGCGGACATCAAGGTGGCCACCCGCGACCCGTCGCAAATCAAGGAAGCCGAGGCCACCTACCGCGCCGCGGCCGCCACCTCGCCCCGTGCCCAGGCGCGCCTTGGCCGCCTGCTGGTGGCCAAGCCCGACAGCACCCAGGCCGAACGCGAGGAAGCCGAAACCCTGCTCAAGCAGGCCGCGAAACAGGGCGAAAGCAACACCCTGATTCCGCTGGCCATGCTCTACCTCAGCTACCCGCAAAGCTTCCCCAAGGTCAATGCACAGCAGCAGATCGACCAGTGGCGCGCCGCCGGCAACCCCGAAGCGGGCCTGGCCCAGGTGCTGCTGTACCGCACCCAGGGCACCTACGATCAGCACTTGGGCGACGTGGAAAAGATCTGCAAGGCCGCGCTGAGCACCACCGACATCTGCTACGTCGAACTGGCCACCGTTTACCAGAAACGTGGCCAGGCCGACCAGCAAGCCGCCCTGCTCGGCCAGCTGAAATCCGCCTACGCCCGTGGCGCCGTACCGGCCACCCGGGTCGACAGCGTTGCCCGGGTACTGGCCGACCGCAGCCTGGGCCAGACCGACGAGAAAACCGCCAAGGAACTGCTCGAACAGGTAGCCCCGGCCAACCCGGCATCCTGGGTCAGCCTGGCGCAACTGTTGTACGACTTCCCCGAACTGGGCGACACCGACCAGTTGCTGGCCTACATCGACAAGGGCCGCGAGGCCGAACAGCCACGCGCCGAACTGTTGCTGGGCCGCCTGTACTACGAAGGCAAGACCCTGCCGGCCGACGCCAAAAAAGCCGAGCAGCACCTGCAAGCCGCCGCCGACGCCGGTGAAATCAGCGCCCATTACTACCTGGGCCAGCTGTACCGCCGCGGCTACCTGGGCAATGTCGAGCCGCAGAAGGCCGTCGACAACCTGCTGGCCGCCGCGCGTGGCGGGCAGAACAGCGCCGACTATGCGCTGGCCCAGTTGTTCAGCGAAGGTCATGGCATCCGGCCGCAACCAGGCAACGCCTGGGTGTTCGCGCAATTGTCCCAGGCCAACCCGACGCCGCAATCGACAGAAATGCTCCAGCAGCTCGACCAGCAACTGACCCCTGACCAGCGCAGCCAGGCCCAGCAACTGCTGGCGCAAGAGAAACAGGCGCGCGGCAGCATGGCGCAGGGGGCCAACAGCACCCTGGCCATCGAAGCCCTGCAAGACGACGAAAAAGAAGTAGACGGTGAGGACTCGCTATGACGCTTAATCCCTTCGTGAAAGCTGGCATCGGCCTGAGCTTCGCCCTGCTGTGGTCCTGCCCGACCCTGGCGGAAATGACCGCCGAGAAAAACTTCGGCCTGGATGTGAAAATCACCGGCCAGTCGGAGGACGACCGTGACCTGGGCACCCGCCCTGGCGGCGACGTCAACGGCCTGGGCCTGGACCTGCGCCCCTGGGTGTACGGCGAGCGCGGTAACTGGAGTGCCTATGCAATGGGCCAGGCAGTCGCCGCCACCGATACCATCGAAACCGACACCCTGCGCCAGAACGACGACGGCACCAGCACCGAAACCGGTGACGACAGCCGCCAACCTGACAAGAACTACCTGGCCATGCGCGAGTTCTGGGTCGGCTACAGCGGCCTCACCGCCTACCCAGGCGAGCAACTGCGCCTGGGTCGCCAACGCCTGCGCAGCGACGATGGCATGTGGCGCGACACCAACATCGAAGCGCTGAACTGGACCTTCGACACCACCCTGCTCAAGGCCGACCTGGGTGTGGCCCAGCGCTTCAGCGAGTACCGCACCGACCTCACCGAACTGGCCCCGGAAGACAAGGACCGCACGCACATCTACGGCAACGTAGCCACGCAGTGGACCCCCGGCCACTGGGTAGGCGTACGCGCCCACCACACCCATGACAGCGGCAGCCTGAAGAACCCGGGCGAAACCGTCGATGCGCTGGACAAGACCCGTACCGGTGACCTGACCTGGCTGGGCCTTGAGGCCAACAGTGACGCCTACAACTGGCGCAACGACCACACCGTCAACTACTGGGGCAGCGTCACCTGGCTGACCGGTGACCGCGACACCCTCAGCAGCCAGGCCGTAGGCAACGAGCAGGTTGCCACCGGCAAGCAAAGCGGCGACGTGAATGCCTGGGCCACCGACCTCGGCATCCGCCTGCGCCTGGACCCGCAATGGCAGGTCGGTGCGGCCTACGCCCGTGGCAGCGGCGGCGGTGGCGACGACGGCTCGAACAACTTCGAGCAGACCGGCCTTGAAAGCAACCGCTCCAACTTCACCGGCACCCGCTCGCGCGTGCACCGCTTCGGCGAAGCCTTCCGCGGCGAGCTGGGCAACCTGCAGGCGGCCACCCTGTTCGCCTCGTGGCAGCTGCGCGACGACTACGACGCCAGCCTGATCTACCACAAGTTCTGGCGTGTCGACGGCAACCAGAACATCGGCTCCAGCGGCATCAACGCGGTGGTCAACGACAACGGCGTGAACCGCCCGCTGGTCGATGGCGAAAAAGACCTTGGCCAAGAGATGGACGTAGTCGTGACCAAGTACTTCAAGCAAGGCCTGCTGCCAGCTTCCATGAGCCAGGCCATCGACGAACCGTCCGCCCTGGTGCGCTTGCGTGCCGGTGTGTTCAAGCCGGGCGACGCCTACGGCAAGGAAGCGGACTCGTACATGCACCGCGCCTTCGTCGATGTGATCTGGCGCTTCTGAGGCCGGTAGGGGACTGACCGTTATGAACCTTCACCCGCACTTACGTCACAGCCTGTTGGCCAGCGCCTTGCTGCTGGCCAGCGGCCTGGTCGCTGCCGCAGAACCTAAGGTGATCGCCAAGGAGCTGCAGCAGGCCAAGACCTATACCGTGGCCAGCGCACCGATCGAGCCGCTGCAGATGGACCCGCCAAAGCTGCCCGACCTGACCGGCTTCACCGCCGAAGCGGTGCAGAAGAAAATCGACCGCCGCCACAAAGGCAAGGTCAGCCTGCGCCGCATGTTCCAGGAGGACACCCTCAAGGAGTTCGTCGGCGGCGACAACAAGGCAGCCGAGTGGGTGCAGCGCCAGCACGGCATCCCGCAGGCGATCTTCGTCGATGACGGCCATATCGACCTGGTTGAGCTGAGCAAGAAGGTGCCCAAGCAATACCTCAGCGAGGTCGAGCCAGGGGTTTACCTGGCACGTCTGCCGATCGTGGTCGGGCAAAAGGGCATCCTTGAGATCGACGGTAAGGTCAAGCAGCTGCGCCTGTCCCAGGAGGGCGGTTCGTTCCTGGTCAATGACGGCAAGCTGTTCGTCACCGACACCCAGGTGACCGGCTGGCGGGAAAAGGACAACGGCCCGGCGACCTTCCGCTCACCCAAGGAATTCCGCCCGTTCCTGTTGTCGTGGGGCGGTACCGAGACCTACATCGTCAACACGAAGATGGCCAGCTTCGGCTATGCCAAGTCCAAGTCGTATGGCGTGAGCATTTCGCAGTACACGCCGAACATGGCCAAGCGCATGGGCCGCCCGGAACCTACCGGCTGGATCATCGGCTCGGAGTTCAGCGACATGTGGTACGGCTTCTACTGCTACGAGACGCAGGACTTCGTGGTCAAGGACAGCACCTACCGCGACAACATCGTCTACGGCATCGACCCGCACGACCGTTCGCACCGCCTGATCATCGCCGGCAACACCGTGTACGGCACCAAGAAGAAGCACGGCATCATCGTTTCGCGTGAGGTGAACGACAGCTGGATCATCAACAACAAGAGCTACGACAACAAGCTCTCGGGCGTGGTGATCGACCGTAACAGCGTCAACAACCTGATCGCCTACAACCAGATCTACCGCAACCACACCGACGGCATCACCCTGTACGAAAGCGGCGACAACCTGATCTGGGGCAACAAGCTGATCAACAATCGCCGCCACGGCATCCGCGTGCGCAACAGCGTGAACATTCGCCTGTACGAAAACGTCGCCATGGCCAACGGCCTGGTGGGCGTGTACGGACACATCAAGGACTTGTCCGACACCGACCGCGACATCGCCCTTGACCCGTTCGACACCAAGGTGTCGCTGATCGTGGTGGGTGGCGAGCTGGCGGCCAATGGCTCCGGCCCACTGTCGATCGACTCGCCGCTGTCGGTCGAGCTGTACAAGGTGTCGATGCTCGCCCCGCGCAAGGCCAGCGGCATCAGCCTCAACGGCATCCTCGGCGAGCGCCAGGACGAAATCCTCGACCTGCTGGTGCGCCAGCAAAAGGCTGTGCTGATCGACCCGGTCGAACGCCAGACCGAAATGATCGATTAAGGAAGCCCAGACCATGACTCCACACCTGATGAAACTGCTGGGCCTGTCCGCCGCCCTCCTGGCGATCAGCCAAGGCGTGCGCGCCGAAGAAGTGAAGGCCCCCACTTTCAGCGCCGAGCCCTGCTGCCAGCTGTGCCCCGAAGCGCACGACGCCAGCCGCTACACCACCCGTTACCAGCAGAACTTCACTACGCTGGTGCAGGCCAAGGGCGACTGGCTGTTCCGTACCCGCGAAGACCTGCGCACCGAGTTCAACACCACCCCGGCCGGCTACAAGCGCCTGCAACAAGTGCATGACGCCTTCAAGAAGCGCGGCGTGGAACTGGTGGTGGTGTACCAGCCGACCCGTGGCCTGGTGAACCGCAACATGCTCAACCCGGCCGAGAAAGCCGCCTTCGACTACCAGAAGGCCTTGGGCAACTACCAGGCCATGCTCAAGCGCTTCGCCAGCATGGGCTACAACGTGCCCGACCTGTCGCCGCTGACCAACGAGCAACTGGCCGCCGCCGACCAGGGCAAGGATTTCTACTTCCGTGGCGACCAGCACTGGACGCCATATGGCGCCGAGCGCGCTGCCAAAATCGTGGCCGACACCGTGCACAAGATGCCGGCCTTCGAAGGCATCCCGCGCAAGGAATTCGAGACGAAGAAATCCGGGCGCATGGGCAAGACCGGCACCCTGCACAACGTCGCCGGCCAACTGTGCGGCACCAGCTACGCGGTGCAGTACATGGACCAGTTCGCCACCGAGCCGAAAGGTTCCAGCGGCGGCGACGACCTGTTCGGTGACAGCGGCAACGCGCAGATCACCCTGGTCGGCACCAGCCACAGTGGCAAGAACTACAACTTCTCGGGCTTCCTCGAGCAATACATCGGCGCCGACGTGCTCAACGTCGCCTTCCCTGGCGGCGGTCTGGAAGGCTCGATGATCCAGTACCTGGGCAGCGAGGAATTCCAGAAGAACCCGCCGAAGATCCTGGTGTGGGAATTCTCCCCGCTGTACCGCCTGGACCAGGAAACCATCTGGCGGCAAATCCTTGGCCTGCTTGATGACGGCTGCGACGACCGCCCGGCCCTGATGAGCGCCAGCACCACCCTCAAGCCCGGCAAGAACGAACTGATGGTCAACGGCAAGGGCGGCGTGATCAAAGACCTGATCAACCGCAACCTGCAGATGGACGTCAAGTTCGAAGACCCGTCGGTGAAGGTGTTGCAAGCCACCCTGTGGTACCTCAACGGGCGCCATGAGGACATCAAGCTGGAAAAACCGGAAACCTCCGACACCGACGGCCGCTTTGTCTTCCAGATGCGCGAAGACGAAGACTGGGCCAGCCAGAGCCTGCTGGCGTTCGAGGTACAGGGGCCGGAAAACGGCACCCAGAAGGTCGAGGCCAAGCTCTGCAAACGCAACAACTTCGCCGTGCCTGCGCAAACCGCGCAGGCCGGCCAGTGAGGCGACCCATGACCCATCTGAAGCACATCTTTCGCCCCGCCCTCCTCGCGTTGGCCCTGTTCGGCGGTGCCGCGCACGCCGCGCTGGTACCGCCCCAGGGTTACTACGAGGGGATCGAAAAGCTCAAGACCGGTGACGGCAACTTCCGCTGTGAAGCGGCGCCCAAGCCCTACACCGGCGCACTGCAGTTCCGCAGCAAGTACGAAGGCTCGGACAAGGCACGGGCGACGCTCAACGCAGCCTCGGAAAAGGCCTTCCGCAAGTCGACCGAAGACATCACCACCCTTGAGAAAGGCGTGAGCAAGATGGTCGGCCAGTACATGCGCGACGGCCGCCCGGCGCAGCTCGACTGCACCCTGGCGTGGCTGGGCACCTGGGCCCGCGCCGATGCGCTGCTGTCCACCGACTACAACCACACCGGCAAGTCGATGCGCAAATGGGCGCTGGGCAGCATGAGCGGTTCGTGGCTGCGCCTGAAGTTCTCCAATTCGCAGCCACTGGCCGCACACCGGGCCGAGGCCGAGCTGATCGAAAAATGGTTCGCCCGCCTGGCCGAACAGACCGTGCGCGACTGGAGCGACCTGCCGCTGGAGAAGATCAACAACCACAGCTACTGGGCCGCCTGGTCGGTCATGGCTACCGCCGTCGCCACCGACCGCCACGACCTGTTCGACTGGGCCGTGAAGGAATACAAGGTCGGCGCCAACCAGATCGATGACCAAGGCTTCCTGCCCAACGAAATCAAGCGCAAGCAGCGTGCGCTGGCTTACCACAACTACGCCCTGCCGCCGCTGGCGATGATTGCCAGCTTCGCCCAGGCCAATGGCGTCGACCTGCGCGCCGAGAACAACTTCGCCTTGCAGCGCCTGGGTGAAGGCGTGCTGGCCGGTGCCCGCGATCCCAGCCACTTCAAGGCGCGTGCCGGTGAGAAACAGGACATGACCGACCTCAAGGTCGACGGCAAGTACGCCTGGCTCGAGCCCTGGTGTGCGCTGTACCACTGCGTTGGCGACACGCTTGAGCGCAAGCACGACATGCAGCCGTTCAACAGCTTCCGGCTGGGGGGCGATGTGACCCGGGTCTACGACCCGAGTGCAGAGAGCAAGAAATGAATTGACCCCCATTGCGGGGGCGGAACCTGTGGGAGCGGGCATGCCCGCGAAGAAGCCACCGCGGTGCATGGCAAGGGCTTCGCCCTTGTTCGCGGGCTTGCCCGCTCCCACAGGGATCTAAGTTGCCTTCCAGTCTTGCACTGGGGGGTTTGGGGGGCGCTTTGCCCTGGATGCTGTGAACAAATTAGGAGAACCGGGATGGTCTTCTCGTCCAACGTGTTCCTGTTCCTGTTCTTGCCGATCTTCCTCGGCCTGTATTACTTGAGCGGGCAACGCTATCGCAATCTGCTGCTGCTGGTCGCCAGCTACATCTTCTATGCCTGGTGGCGGGTGGACTTCCTGGCCCTGTTCGCCGGGGTCACCCTGTGGAACTACTGGATCGGCCTGAAAGTGGGTGCCGCCGGCGTACGCACCAAACCCGCCCAGCGCTGGCTGCTGCTCGGCGTGGGCGTCGACCTGGCAATTCTTGGCTACTTCAAGTACGCCAACTTCGGCGTCGACAGCCTGAACGCGATCATGACCTCGTTCGGCCTGGAGCCGTTCATCCTCACCCACGTGCTGCTGCCGATCGGTATCTCGTTCTACATCTTCGAGTCGATCAGCTACATCATCGACGTGTACCGCGGCGACACCCCGGCTACCCGCAACCTGATCGACTTCGCAGCATTCGTGGCGATCTTCCCGCACCTGATCGCCGGCCCCGTACTGCGCTTCAAGGACCTGGTCGACCAGTTCAACAACCGCACCCATACCCTGGACAAGTTCTCCGAAGGCTGCACCCGCTTCATGCAGGGCTTCATCAAGAAAGTGTTCATCGCCGACACCCTGGCCGTGGTCGCCGACCACTGCTTCGCCCTGCAAAACCCGACCACGGGTGACGCCTGGCTGGGCGCGCTGGCCTACACCGCGCAGCTGTACTTCGACTTCAGCGGCTACAGCGACATGGCCATCGGCCTGGGCCTGATGATGGGCTTCCGCTTCATGGAGAACTTCAAGCAGCCGTACATCAGCCAGTCAATCACCGAGTTCTGGCGGCGCTGGCACATCAGCCTGTCGACCTGGCTGCGCGACTACCTGTACATCACCCTGGGCGGTAACCGCAAAGGCACCTTCAACACCTACCGCAACCTGTTCCTGACCATGCTGCTGGGCGGCCTGTGGCACGGTGCCAACTTCACCTACATCATCTGGGGCGCCTGGCACGGCATGTGGCTGGCCATCGAGCGTGCGCTTGGCCTCGACACCAACCCGCAGCGCTTCAACCCGGTCAAATGGGCCTTCACCTTCCTGCTGGTGGTGGTCGGCTGGGTGATCTTCCGCGCCGAAAACCTGCACGTGGCCGGCCGTATGTATGGCGCCATGTTCAGCTTCGGCGACTGGCAGTTGTCCGAACTCAACAGCGCCCAGCTGACCGGCCTGCAGGTGGCCACCCTGGTAGTCGCCTATATCTCCCTGGCGTATTTCGGCCTGCGTGATTTCTACCGCAATGCCAAGCCAGCGCCCCAGGCCACGCCGGTGCAGGTCAACAACGACGGCTCGATCGGCCTGGACTGGACCCGGGTGATGACCCGCGCCCTGGTGCTGCTGCTGTTCGTGGCCTCGATCCTCAAGCTTTCGGCGCAGAGCTACTCGCCGTTCCTGTACTTCCAGTTCTGAGGCCGATGACATGAACCGCACATTACGCATTACTTACTCCCTGTCGTTCCTCGGCTTGCTGGTGGGCATGGGCGTGTGGTCCACCGGTGGCCTGCAAAGCTTTCAGCGCACCGAGCAGATGACCCTGCTCAACGGCAAGCTGGCCAAGGCCGCCGAGACCCACTACGACGCCGAGTTCCCGATCAAGCGCCTGGGCACCAACCTTTGGGCGGCCATGGACTTCAAGCTGTTCAACGAGGGCCGCCCCGGCGTGGTGCTGGGCCGCGACCAATGGCTGTTCAGTGACGAAGAGTTCAAGCCCACGGCTGGCGCCGAACAGCTGATGCAGGAAAACCTGGCGCTGATCCGTGGCGTGCGCGACACCTTGCAGCAGCATGGTAGCCAGCTGGTGCTGGCGATCATCCCGGCCAAGGCTCGCCTGTATTCGGAATACCTGGGCAAGGAACAGCCGGCCAGCCTGCACGATGACCTGTACAACCAGTTCCATGCCCAGGTGCGCCAGGCCAACGTGTTCGCCCCGGACCTGCAAGCGGCCATGGAACAAGCCAAAGCTCGCGGCCAGGTATTCCTGCGCACCGACACCCACTGGACACCGATGGGCGCCGAAGTCGCCGCCCAGGCGCTGGCCGAGGCTGTAAGCCGGCAGAACCTGCTCAACGGTGACCCGCAAACCTTCGTCACCGAAGCCGGCAGCACGGCGCCCTACAAAGGCGACCTGACCAACTTCCTGCCACTGGACCCGCTGTTCAGCAACCTGCTGCCGGCCCCGGACAACCTGCAACAACGCAGCACCCGCCCGGCGCAAGCCGAGGGTGAAGGCGACGATGCACTGTTCGCCAACAACGAGATCCCGGTCGCACTGGTGGGTACCAGCTACAGCGCCAACCCGCACTGGAACTTCCTTGGCGCGCTGCAGCAGGCCCTGCGCAGCGACGTCGCCAACTACGCCGAAGACGGCCACGGCCCATTGCTGCCGATGCTCAAGTACCTGCAAAGCGATGCCTTCAAGAACGCCGCACCGCAAGTGGTGGTGTGGGAATTCCCCGAACGCTATCTGCCCATGAAAAACGACCTCAGCAGCTTCGATCCGCAGTGGATCGCCCAGCTGAAAAACTCCCGTAAATCCGAAGAAAACCTGGCCTTGTCGTCCACCCGGACGAACCACTGAACGATAGAGAGGAAATGCACATGACTACCAAGACTTCCATTGCCAAAGCCCTCACCCTCGCGGCCGGCCTTTCCCTTGCTTCGATGCAGGCCTTCGCCGGTGCCGACGCCGCCCTGTACGGCCCTAGCGCACCGAAAGGCTCGACCTTCGTGCGCCTGTACAACGCAGCTAGCGCACCGGCCGCCGCGTCGGTCGGCAACACCCAGATCAAGCAGGTTGGCGCCCAGGCCAGCAGCGACTTCAGCTTCCTGCCAGGCGGTGACTACACCGCCCAGGTCGGCGGCAAGAGCGTGCCGGTGAAGCTGGCCTCGGACAAGTACTACACCCTGGTCAACAGCGGCACCGGCAACCCGCAGCTGATCGAAGAACCACCGTTCAAGAACAAGCAGAAAGCCCTGGTGCGCGTGCAGAACCTGAGCGACCAGCAGCTGACCCTGAAAACCGCCGACGGCAAGACCGAAGTGGTCAAGCCGGTGGCCGCCAACGGCCGAGGCGAACGCGAAATCAACCCGGTCAAGGTCAACCTGGCGCTGTACCAAGGTGACAAGAAAGTGGGTGACGTGAAACCCGTCGCTCTGGAGCGCGGCGAAGCCGCCGTGCTGTACGTAACCGGTTCCGGCAACGCCTTGTCGCCGGTGTGGGTAACTCGCCCCGTGGCTAGCAACTGATCCCCCTGCCTTTAACGACTATTGGAGAAACATGATGATCCCGGTAATTCTTTCTGGTGGTAGCGGTTCGCGTCTGTGGCCTCTGTCGCGCAAGCAGTTCCCCAAACAGTTCCTGGCCCTGACCGGCGAACACACCCTGTTCCAGCAAACCATCGAGCGCCTGGCGTTCGAAGGCATGGACACGCCAATCGTGGTCTGCAACAAGGACCATAAATTCATCGTCCAGGAACAGCTGGCTGCGCTGAAGCTGGAAACCCAAGGCATCCTGATGGAGCCGTTCGGCCGTAACACCGCGCCGGCCGTGGCCATGGCCGCCATGAAACTGATCAACGAAGGCCGCGACGAGCTGATGCTGGTGCTGCCCGCCGACCACGTGATCGACGACCAGAAGGCCCTGCAGCGCGCCCTGGCCCTGGCCACCATCGCCGCCGAGCGTGGCGAAATGGTGCTGTTCGGCGTGCCGGCGACCAAGCCGGAAACCGGCTACGGCTACATCCGCTCCAGCCAGGACGCCCTGCTGCCCGAGGGCGTGGCGCGCGTGGCGCAATTTGTTGAAAAACCCGATGAGAAACGCGCCGCCGAGTTTGTCCAGGCCGGTGGCTACTTCTGGAACAGCGGCATGTTCCTGTTCCGCGCCAGCCGCTTCCTCGAAGAGCTGAAAAAGCACGACGGCGATATCTACGACACCTGCGTGCTGGCCCTGGAGCGCAGTGAGGAAGAGGGCGATGTGCTGAGCATCGACGAAGCCACCTTCGCCTGCTGCCCGGACAATTCCATCGACTACGCGGTGATGGAAAAGACCCAGCGCGCCTGCGTGGTGCCGATGTCGGCCGGCTGGAGCGACGTGGGCTGCTGGTCGTCGCTGTGGGATGTGCATGAGAAGGACGACAACGGCAACGTCACCAAGGGCGACGTGGTGGTGCAGGACAGCCGCAACTGCATGATCCACGGCAACGGCAAGCTGGTGTCGGTGATCGGCCTGGAAAACATCGTGGTGGTCGAGACCAAGGACGCCATGATGATTGCCCACAAGGACAAGGTCCAGGGCGTCAAGCAGATGGTCAAGACCCTCGACGAGCAGGGCCGTACTGAAACCCAGAACCACCTGGAAGTGTATCGCCCGTGGGGCTCGTACGACTCGGTGGACATGGGCGGCCGCTTCCAGGTCAAGCACATCACCGTCAAGCCGGGTGCCAGCCTGTCGCTGCAGATGCACCACCACCGCGCAGAGCACTGGATTGTGGTGTCTGGTACTGCCGAGGTCACCTGTGACGAGAACGTGTTCCTGCTGACCGAGAACCAGTCGACCTACATCCCGATCGCTTCGGTGCACCGCCTGCGCAACCCGGGCAAGATCCCGCTGGAGATCATCGAAGTGCAGTCCGGCAGCTACCTGGGCGAGGATGACATCGAGCGCTTCGAAGATGTGTACGGGCGCACTTCCACGCCGGTCGAGCGTGGGGTATCGGTCAAGACCATTGCCCAATAAGTGAACCTTGGGGCCGCTTTGCGGCCCTTTCGCGGGACAAGCCCGCTCCCACAAAGGCTGGGAGCGGGCTTCGCGCTTTTGAGCCCTCCCCCATTTCAGGCTACGATGGTCAGACCCCGCGCATTCAAGGTCTGCAAGCCCCATGATCATCGGTGCCTTCCTCATCCTTACCTGGCTGGTACTGCTGTTGCGCTACCCGGCCAAGGCCCTGCCGATCTCGCTGGCCGCCGTGTTTGGCCTCGGCCTGGTGGCGCTGTTCGTCGCCTGGCAAGACAACCGCGAAACCTCGCAACTGGCCCGCCTGGACCTGCGCCTTGCCTATGCCCCCGAACAATGCCCGGCCGACCGTGCGTTGCAGGTACACATGAAAAACGGCAACAAGGCTCCGCTGACCGAACTGCGCTGGCGAGTGGCGGCGTACGCACCAGGCGACACGGTGAACCTGGCCGAAAGCACCTACAACGCCCCGCGCTACCGGGGGCCGGGTGATTTGCAGCCGGGGGCCGAGTGGAAGGACTGCCTGCCGCTGCCCCCCCTGCGCGCCGGGTACCGGCCACAGACCCTGGAATTTCGTGCCGAGCACCTGCAAGGTACATTTGCCAATTGATATATCGCCTGTACCGACCCTTTCGCGGGTGAACCCGCGAAGAGGCCGGCACAGGAAAGCCAATCCTCCTTACAACAGGCCCCAACCATGCCCACCGTCCTGATCACCGGTTGTTCCAGCGGCATCGGCCGCGCCCTCGCCGACGCCTTTCGCGATGCCGGCCACCACGTCTGGGCCACTGCTCGCAAGGCAGAGGATGTTGAAGTGCTGAACGCCGCCGGCTTCACTGCCCGGCAACTGGATGTGAACGACAGCGAGGCCCTCGCCCGCCTGGCCGAAGAACTCGAAACCCTGGATATCCTGATCAACAACGCCGGCTACGGCGCCATGGGCCCGTTGCTGGACGGTGGTGTGGAGGCCATGCGCCAACAATTCGAAACCAACGTGTTCGCCGTGGTCGGCGTGACCCGCGCGCTGTTCCCGCTGCTGCGCCGCTCACGCGCAACGGTAGTGAACATCGGCAGCGTTTCCGGTGTGCTGGTCACGCCATTCGCCGGTGCCTACTGCGCCTCGAAAGCGGCCGTGCATGCGCTGAGCGATGCCTTGCGCCTTGAACTGGCGCCGTTCGGTGTGCAGGTGATGGAAGTGCAGCCGGGGGCGATAGACACGCATTTCGCCAACAATGCCCAGCGCCAGGCCGAGCAGGTACTGGCGGCGGACTCACCATGGTGGCCGTTGCGTGAACATGTCCAGGCGCGGGCGCGGGCTTCGCAGGACAGGCCGACTTCGGCGGCGGTGTTTGCCCAGGGTGTGTTGGCGGCAGTCGGCAAGTCGCCGGTACCGGGGGTGGTGCGGTTGGGGAATGGCAGTACGGCGTTGCCATTGATGGCGAGGTTGCTGCCTCGGCGGTTGCTGGATTGGGCACTGCGCAAGCGCTTTGGCCTGCTGCGCCCGCTCTGAGATCTCGGCTGCCCTGGGGCTGCTTTGCAGCCCATCGCGGCACAAGGCCGCTCCTACAGGGGACCGCGATCGCCTGTAGGAGCGGCCTTGTGCCGCGATGGGCCGCAAAGCGGCCCCTGCCTTTACGCTTTCTTCGTAGGCTGCTCATCAAACGCCTGCCAGCCACCACCCAAGGCCTTGTACAGCCCCACCAACGCCTGCGACACCGCCGCCGAGCTGTCGATCCACTGCTCCTCGCTGGCCAGCAATGCGCCCTGCACCGTCAGCACATTGAGAAAGTCCACCGCCCCTTCCACATACTGGCGCTGGGCAGTTTCCAGGGCGATGCGGTTCTGCCGCACGGCCTCGGCCAGGTGGTCACGGCGCAACTGGCTGGCGTTGTACAGGCGAAGCACATCGTCAATTTCATGCCAGGCACCCAGCACCACCTTGCGGTAGTTCAGCGCCGCTTCCTGCTGCTGCGCCTCGCGCAGTTCCAGGGTGCCCTTGAGCCGGCCGCCCTCGAAGATCGGTAGCGACAGCTGCGGCCCGAAGGCAAAACGGCGCGAATCCCAGCCACCGAAATCAGACAACTGCATGGCCTGGAAGCCGACACTGCCCGACAGCCGGATGCTCGGGTAGAAATCCGCCTTGGCCACGCCAATGCTGGCGGTGGCGGCATGCAGGCGGGCTTCGGCCTGGCGGATGTCAGGGCGGCGCTCGGCCAATTCGGACGGCACGCCGATGGCGAACTTCTGCTGCGGCGCGGGCAGCTCGCCGCCCTGCAGCAATTCGGCCTGCAAGCTGCGCGGCGGTTCGGCGGCAAGCAAGCTGAGCGCGTTGATCAGGTCATCACGACGGGCTTCAAGGCTTGGCAGTCGCGATTCGATCGAAGCAACCTGGGCGCTGGCCTGGGCCACGTCCAGGCGCGTGGCAACGCCTTCGGCCTGGCGGTTCTGGGAAAGCTGCAGGCTGTGCTGGGCAACCTTCAGGTTGTCCTGCGTCACATCCAGGGTGTGCTGCACGGCGCGCAGCTGGATGTAATTGCCGGCGGTTTCCGAAAGCAGGGCCAGCAGCACTCCCCGGCGGTCGTTCTCGGCCACTTCGACGGTGGCATCGGCAGCCTCGACCTGGCGCCGCACGCGCCCCCACAGGTCCAGCTCCCAACCGGCCACCAGGTCGCCTTGCCAAAGGTTGTACGCCGCTTTGCCCGCCTTGCCAGACGGATCGCTCAGGCCTTCGGCGCTGTTGCGGGCGCGGCTGTAGCCGGCGTTTGCATCCACCGACGGCACTTCATCGGCGGCCACGGTACTGCGCAAGGCGCGGCTTTGCAGCAACCGTGCACTGGCCATTTGCAGGTCGAGGTTGCGCTCGGCAACGCGCTGGATCAAGGCACTGAGCTGTGCGTCATGGAAGGTTTCCCACCAGCGCAGTTCCAGCGGTTCGGCCTGCGGCTGGCTGGCCGCCGCTTCGCCTTGCAGCGGCGCCCACTGCTGCGGTGCCTGGCTGTCGGGGCGCAAGAAGTCCGGGCCCATGGTGCAGCCGGCCAGCAACACGGCCAGCAGCAACGGGCTAAAGCGTAATGCCGGTTTCATCGTGCGCTCACCTCTTTGCCGTCCAGCTTGTCGCCACGGGTATCGATGGTCGCTTCTACCGACATGCCCACACGCAGGCGGGTGAGCAGTGGCTGGCCGTCATCGAAGACGATCTTCACCGGAATGCGCTGCACCACCTTGGTGAAGTTGCCAGTGGCGTTGTCCGGTTTGACGGCGGCGAAGGTGACGCCGGTGGCCGGGGCGATGCTTTCCACATGGCCTCGCAGCTTTTCGCCGGAGAAGGTGTCGACGCTGATGCTCACCGGCTGGCCAGGCTGCACGTGGGTCAGCTGGGTTTCCTGGAAGTTGCCGACCACATAGGCCTGTTGCAACGGCACCACCGACAGCAGGCGGGCACCCGGGTTGACGTAGGCGCCTATGCGCAGGGCACGCTCGCCGACCATGCCCTCCACCGGCGCAGTAATGCGTGTGTAGGACAGGTCGAGCTGGGCCTTTTCCACGCCCGCTTCGGCACGTTTCAGCTGGCCATCGGCGCTGGCCACTTGGGCCGTGAGAATGTCCACCTGCTTGCGCGCCGCCACTAACGCTGCCTGGGCATTTGCCAAGCGTGCGCGTGCCTGGTCTACACCGCTGCGCGCCTGCTGGGCGTTCTGCACGGTACCGGCGCCCTGCTCGGCCAGGCGGCTGTAGCGGTTGACCTCGTGGTCGGCGAACGCCGCTTCGGCCTGGGCGGCTTTGACAGCAGCCTCGGCCTGGGCAATCAACGATGCCTGGCGCTCAAGGGTGGCGCGGGCATCGGCGCTTTGCGCCTGGGCCACCAGCAACTGCGCCTGTGCGGCGTCCAGGGCAGCCTGGTAATCGCGGGGGTCGATGGTCGCCAGCAACTGGCCGGCCGTAACCTGCTGGTTGTCCTCCACCAGCACTTCCTTGATAAAGCCGGCCACCTTGGGCGCGACCACGGTGTAGTCGGCGATCACATAGGCGTCGTTGGTGCTCTGGCGATGGTCGCTGCCAAACATCCAGGGGCCGACGATGCCAGCCAGCACGGCCACGGCCAGCACCGAGCCGATGAACAGGGTTTTGCGGTTGTTGGTCATTTCAGGTGTTCTCGAATTCATCCAGGGTTCAGGCCACCGCACGCGGCGGATAGACCCGGGTAGGCACGAAAGGAATCAGGCAGATCAGGGCCACGGCAATGCAGGCCATGACCAGGTACAGGTCGGCGGAAGTGAGTACCAGCGCCTGATCGTGGATGCGCCTGGCCAGGCCGGTAGCGCTGTCGTCGACCAGCGGGGCATTGCCCAGGCTGTCCACCAGGTGGTTGGAATGGAAATGCCGGCGCAAGGTGCCAAGGGCATCCAGCAGGCCACCGGCGATCACTGCGGCCAGGCCCTTCACGGTGTTGAACCAGCTGGAGGCGAACGGGCCTTCCTGCGGGGTCATGCCGTTGGTGGACAGCATCAGCAACGGCAGCACCGCCATCGGCTGGCCGAACACCTGCAGCAGGTAGAACGGGTAGAAGTCGCCACGGATCCACTCGCTGGTAAGCAGGCTGCTGCCGACACAGGACACCGCCAGCATCGCCAGGCCGATGCCCAGCACCCAGCGGCAGTCCACCGCACGGATGTTGCACAGCGCCGCCGTCAGCGGCAGGGCGATCAGCTGCGGCATGGCCACCAGCATCATCAGCGGGCTGGTCTGCGCAGGGCGGTAGCCCTGGATCTGCGCCAGGTAGGCCGAGGGGATGCTGCCCACACCCGACAGTACGATCAGCACACCGGCCAGGGTCACCAGGGCAAAACTCAGGTTGCGCCGCTTTAGCATGCGCAACTGGAAGAACGGCAGCGGCTCGGACCACTCGTTGTACATGAACAGCACCAGCAACAGCAGGCCACCGCCCAGCAGCCAGCAGATCAGCGGCGAATCGAACCAGCCCCAGCGGTCGCCCAGCGACAGGCCCAGCACGATGCAACTGATGGCCGGCAGCCCGAGCAGTACGCCACGCCAGTCAAACTGCTTGAAACGCTCCAGGCGCAGCGGGTCCTGCGGCAGGCCCCAGCCGACGCAGACGATGGCCAGCAGCGAGGGCAGGATGATCTGCCAGAACGCCCATTGCCAGCCGACGTACTCGGTCCACAGCCCCGCCAGCGGCGTGCCGAGGTTGGGGCCGAAGGTGGCGGTCAGGGCATAGCAGGCCAGGCCGTAAACCTTTATACCCGGCGGCAAAAAGCGCAGGGCCACGCTCATCAGCATCGGTGGCAAGGCCCCCGAGGCAAAGCCCTGCAGCACCCGCAGCAACATCAGGCTGTGCAGGTTGGGGGCGAACGGTTGCAGCAGGCCAAGTACGGCAAACAGGGCGATGGCGCTCATGGTGAAGCGCCGCAGCGAGAAGGTGGTGGCCAGCCACGGCGCAAAGGCCATGGCCGAGACCGAGGCGGCGCTGTACACCGCCAGCAACCAGGCGCCTTCGTCGGCACCGATGCCCATGGCACCGCGGATATCGGCAAGGGAAATCTTGGTGACCGACTCGTTGAGACCTGCACACAGCACGGCCAGCAACACACCGAACAGCCCGACCACCACCTGCAGGCCAAACGCCGTCTGCGCAGGCGCGGCCGGCGCAGGGGCGGCGGCCAGCGCCGCAGAGGGCGCCGTCAGGGAAGTCATGAGAATACATCTCCAGCAACAATTTCAGGGCTGGGGCAAGTTTAAGAAGGTCGAATGCTGACGAAAACTGACTTGTCGGTAGTTTTATATTGCGTCAGACGCAATCCATGCCTGAATCACGGATCGATGCGGCCACACGCTTTCAACGTCTGGCGCAACCAACGGTGCGCGGGGTCGTTGTCGAAGCGCGGGTGCCACGCCTGCATCACATTGACCTTCTCCAACGGCACCGGGATCTCGAACGAGCGCAATGGCAACTTCAACCGCTGCACACTGTTGAGGATATTGGCGGGTATCGGCAGGATCAGGTCCGAATCCGGCAGCGAGAACATCGCCGAGTGGAAGCTGGTGGTGATCAGGGCCACGCGCCGCTCCACCTTGTGGTTGGCCAACGCCACATCGATCGGCCCGTTGGCACGGCCGCGCCGCGATACGCTGATCTGCGGGTAGGCGGCAAATCGCTCAGGGGTGATCGGGGCGTCGAAGATCGGGTGCCCCACACGCGCAAGGCCCACGAAGTAGGTGTTGAACAGGCTCTGCACCTTGATTTCCGGGCCCAGCTCAATGGCCGAGCTGATGATCAGGTCGATATGCCCGTTGCGCAGCACTGCATCATCGTCACCGCTGCCCTCCGGGACAAACCGCAACACCGTACGCGGCGCCTGGGCCAGCATCATGCGCAGCAGCTGGGCGCCGTAAAGGGCAATGAACAAATCATTGGTGCGGATGTTGAAGGCACGGTCCAGGTTGACCAGGTCGACATCGTCACGGCTGCGGAACACCTGCCCGGCCTGCTCCACCAGGCCATGCACCTGCTCGCGCAGGGCCAACGCACGCGGCGTAGGCACCAGGCCACGGCCAGCGCGCACCAGGATCGGGTCACCCAAGGCATCGCGGATACGCCCCAATGTCCGGCTCATTGCCGCCGGGCTCAGGTTCATGCGCTGCGCTGCGCCCACCACGCTGCCCTCGTCGAGCAAGGCATCGAGGGCGACGAGCAGGTTCATGTCCGGGAGTTGCATGGCCGTTTTCCGTTACAGCTGTGGGAAACGCGATGGTAGCAGGTTGGTGGATTGCATCAGACGCAATGCGCTCTTGCGTGGTGGGGCATTTATTCACTGGGCATGTTCGGCCTTAAATGAAGCATTGGCAGGTCTGGCCTTTTCGCGGGCGCGCCCGCTCCCACAGGAACCCCACAATGCCCGAATGTTGTGCGACACACCTGTGGGAGCGGGCATGCCCGCGAAAGGGCCGATCCTGCAGACACACAAGCCAGCCTCTGCCAAGGATCCCACATGCCCAGCCCCGTCCTGATCGCTATCGACGCCTCCCCCGCATCCAGCGCCCTGCTCACCCTCGCCCGCCGCTACTGCCGCCCCGGTGAACACGAACTGCACGTGCTGCTGGCCATCGATTCCACCTTCGCCGTGCATGAGCAACCTGCGCCCTACACCGCCGAGGAACTGGAAGAATACCCCGCCGCCTGCGAGGAACAGCAGCATGCCGACCACGCCGTAGCCGAGGCCGTGCGCGAGCTGCAGCAAGCCGGCTTCACCAGCCTGGGCTGCATGGTGGCCGGCCAGCCGGTTGAAGCGATTGTGGCCAAAGCGCAGGAATTGAACTGCGAACTGATCATCATGGGCCACCGCCACCTGTCGCGGTTGGGGCGGTTGCTGGACCCGTCAATCAGCGCGAAGGTGATTGACCGGGTCACAGTGCCCGTGATGGTGGGAGCCGCGGATTAGAGATCGCAGCATCTGACAGCTCTCCTATTGATCAGCCAAATAGGATTGCCGCGTGATTTTTATCCCAATACCGAGCTGCTCCATGTGCATTTTGACAGGCCATAACCTGTCGTATGGCGTCTTATAGTGACCACTGTAGTTGGTCATTATCAGGCGACGGTCCTTCATCGCAAACTCCCCCGCTGCGACGACATTGGGACTTGTGCGATGATCACGGGCCGCAATTTGGGCAAAGCTGGCGTGAGTCGAGTAAACCTCAGCATGCTGGAAGCTACCGACAATTAACTCCCCTCTGTCGGTGATCAACCACTTGTGCGTCACGGAGTTACCCTCCTTGAAGAGAGTGCTCATATCTGCCGAGTCGTTTACAACTGTCAGCCATGCCAGTTGGCGCTTGATATTCTTGTCAGTGGTCGAGACTTCATATTTGAGACGGTCCTGATTCGTATTGACCAAGCGCTGCATCTTTTGCACCTTCTTCGGCCCACCGGTGACTTGTTGCCAAAAGCGGCGCAGCCCAGAACGCCCAGAAGGGTCGACCCGATTGACAGGGTCTCCCGAACAATAGGAATAGGCGTTCAAACCACCGCGGCTGAAGGGGCTTAGCTTGTCGGCGCTCTGGAACCGCATAAGCCTGGGGTTATAAACCCGATGGCCATTTCCGAGCATGTAGGTACGGGTGATCAAATCAACGACAGCACCGTTAAACGCCGACATGGCCATCAAGTGTCCTTGGAACAGGACATGACCATAAGCGTCATAGGACCGCCAATCGGAAGCTTGAGCAGACGCGGTGTTCATTGTCGGCGCCCTCCATCGGAAGTATGGTCACTATCGCCTATCTGCATCATCTGGGTAACTGGCAAAAATACCAGGCGCGATCAGTGCCAGCCCCGGCTTACCCCTCGCTCGGCTTAACTACCACCGTACAAGTCGTCCCCGCCGCCAGCAAAAACCCTTCCGGCACTTCATCAATGTGGATCCGCACCGGCACCCGCTGCGCCAGGCGCACCCAGTTGAAGGTGGGGTTAACGTCGGCGATCAGCTCGCGACTTTGTGGGTTGTCGCGGTCGTAGATGCCGCGGGCAATGCTCTCCACATGCCCCTTGATGCGCTCGCCGCTCATCATCTGCAACTCGGCCTGGTCACCCACCTTCACGTGGGGCAGCTTGGTTTCCTCGAAGAACCCGTAGACCCAGAACGAATTTTCGTCGACCACCGCCATCACCGCCTCACCCGTGCGCGCATAGTCGCCCTTGTGGATGTTCAGGTTGGTCACGTAGCCATCCACCGTGGCGACAATATGGGTGCGCTTGAGGTTCAGCTCGGCTGCAGCCAGTTCGGCAAGGGCTTGCTGGTAATCGGCCTGGGCGGAGTTGGCGATATTGCTGGCGTCGTCGCGGTTTTCCTTGGAGATCACCAGGTTGTCCATGTCGGCACGGCGCTTGGCGTTGACCTTGCGCATTTCCCAGGTGGCCTTGCGCGAGGCGACCATGGCTTTGGCCTGGTCTACCGCCAGTTGGTAGTGCTCGGGGTCGATCTGGATCAGCAGGTCGCCCTTCTTCACCCGCTGGTTGTCCTTGACCGGCACATCCACCACGTAACCCGGTACGTCGGCGGCGACGTTGATGATGTCGGCGCGCACGCGGCCGTCGCGGGTCCATGGCGTGGTCATGTAGTGCAGCCACAGCTGGCGACCGATGGCCACGGCAGCGACCAGCACCAGCAGGGTGGCGATCAGGCTGAAGAACTTTTTCATCGAAGGTTTCTCACCAGTAGACAGTAAGCGCCATGGCGCCGAACAGGCAGACGAACAGGCTCAGGCGCAACAGCGCCGGGTGCCAGAAGAAGCGGTAGCCATCATGGCTGGCGATGAACCGGTCCAGGCCCCAGGCCAGGCCAAGGGCGAACAGGAACATCAAGGTCATGGTGGGCATGTACACGCCATGGAAGGCGATTTCACGGGGCATGGTGCAATCCTTTCGCCGGTGCCAGTGGCGACTGTGGGTCCAGCAAGGAGGAACGGATGAAGTGCAGGTAGCTTTGCGCTCGGCGCAGTACCGAGGTGTCGAAGTGCCGGGCGAACGGTTCGTCGGTGGCCTGCACGCGGGCAATGGCATGGTCCACGGCGACCAGGGCCCGTTCGTGGTTGCTCGCACTGGGCTGCAAGAACAACCGCGTCAGGGCACGACCCATGACGCGGATGGCCTGGCGCCACGGCTGTGACTCGGCGTAGGCCGGGTGCACCGGTGCGCGGGCTTGTTCCTTGCGCAGCTCGATCACGGCGTGGCCGATTTCCAGCACGGTGAACATCCAGCCCATCAGCTGGCTCTGCACTTGCGGCTTGCCGGCCGCCAGGCCATAGGCCTGGTGCAACAGGTCGCGGGTGCGGCTTTCGAACGCCGTGCCGATGCCGCGCAGGCGCCCGCTGATGGCAAACAGCACCTGCTCGCGCAGCTCTTGCTCCAGGCGGCTCCACAACCAGCGGCTGTTGGGCGGCAGGATGATCGCCCCGGCGGCGGCGCAGACAAACATGCCGATGACCATGCCGATGTAGTCGTTGATGAAGGTGTACGGGTCATACACAGTGAGGTTGTTCGGCACCGAGCCAATCGCAAAGAACACCAGCAGGCCGATGCCGTAACCGGCGTAGGCCGGGCGTGACGAGAGAAATGCGCCCAGCACGAACACCGGCGCCAGCACCATGCACAGCAGCGGGAAGCCGTCGATCCAGGGGAACACGAAGAAGGTTTCGAAAAAGCCGATGAAAGCGCCGATGGCGGTGCCGCAGGCCATCTGGAACGACATGCGCTTAGGGTTCGGCGAGGCCGCCGAAAGGCCCACGGTGACGGTGGCGATCAGGGTCATCATGGCGCCACTGGGCCAGTCACTGAGCAGCCAGTAGCTGCCCAGCAGCAACAGCACCGCCGAGGCGCGGATACCTGCAGCCAACGACACTAGCCAGCTGGTCTGCGCCACGTAGGGCTCGTCCCACTGCTCGCGTTCGTGCTTGTGCGCAGCCAGCGAGGCGTGGGTTTCGGCGTAGCTGTACATCTCGTCGACGAAGCGGTACAGCAGTTCGAATGCGGTGTGGAAGTCGAGCAGGTCGGATTCGCTGGGGTCGGTTGCCAGGTACTCGGCACGCAGGCCGCGCACCTGAGCTTGCAGGCCTTCCTTGTAGGCCGCCAGCTCCAGGGTCAGGCGCAGTGCATCGGCGTCGGTCAACGCCCGGCCCACGTAAGGCTGCAGCAGCTCCACCAGGGTGTTCAGGCCCGGCTCGATGGCACTGACGATCTGCAGCGGGCCACGGGCACGCAGGCGTTCGAGCAGGCGATGCAGGGCATTGAAGCGCGTGGTAATGGCCATGAACTCGCTGTTCATCCGTACCAGCCGACCACTGCGGCGACGCATGTGCGGGTCTTCGAAGGCGGTGACGTTGCGCAGGCTCTCAAGGCCCACGGCCTCGGCAACGAAGCGCACGTTGCTGCTCTCGAAACGGTCCTTCTGGCTATCGCCACGCAGGGCCTCGACCACCACCCCGGCGAACACGCCAAAGCGCTGGTACAAAGCGTTGCGCATGGCGGCACTGGCCGACTGCGGCAGGATTGCGGCACTGACGAAGGTCGACACCAGAATCCCCAGGGCAATTTCCAGCACCCGCCATACCGCGGCCATGAAGGCCTGGTCGGGGTGCTGCAGCACCGGCAGGCCGATCATCGCAGCGGTATAACCGGCGAGCACGAAGCCATATGCGCGGAAAGTGCGGTAGCGCATGGCGCCGGCCGAACACAGCCCCACCCACAAGGCCAGGCTGGGCAGGAACAGCTCGGTGTTCTGCGGGAAGATGGCGATCAGCGCCACCATCATCGCCGAGCCGGCCAGGGTGCCGAGCACCCGGTAGAAGCTCTTGGCGAACACATGCCCGCTTTGCGGCTGCATGACGATGAACACGGTGATCATGGCTGTGCGCGGTTGCGGCAGCTCCAGGCGCATGGCCAGCCACAGGGTGATGAACGCGGCGACCAGCACCTTGAAGATGTACACCCAGGTCACGCCGTCGGTGCGTGCCCAGGCAAAGAAGCCCCGGCGCCACTCCAGGCTTTGCAGCCAGCGCACGGGCAAACTGGAAGTGCTCATTCGGCGTTATCCGGCTTCTTGTCGAAAATGGCCAAAGTGGCCGGGGTTTTCGGCGCGGCCTGGCGTTCCTCTTTCGGCGCATCCTGACCGGCCTGCAGGCCACCACCCAGGGCGGTGACCAGCTCGGCATGGGCGATCAGGCGGGCGGCCTGCACCTGCTGCTGCACTTGTTGCTGGCGGAACAGCAAGGTCTGCGCGTTGAGCACGTTCAGGTAGTCGGTAAGGCCGCGCTGGAAGGCGACCATGGCGATGTCATAGGTTTTCTGCGCGGCGGCAACCGACTCGGCAGCGAAGTGCGACTGTTCTTTCATCGACTCGCGGCGGATCAACTGGTCGGAGATGTTCTTCAGTGCCCCCACCACGGTCTGGTTGTAACGGGCCACAGCCACGTCATACCCCGCCGAGGCCACACCCAGCTCCGAGCGCAGGCGGCCACCGTCGAAGATCGGCAAGCTGATGGCCGGCCCGACGTTGTAGTTGAACTTGCGCCAGGTCAAGAATTCCAGCGGGCCACCGCCGGTGGCCATGAAGCCGAGGCTGCCAACCAGGTCGACGTTGGGGAAAAAGCCGGCGTGGGCGACGTCGATACCTCGCGCCTGGGCGGCCACCTGCCAGCGGCTGGCGACCACGTCGGGACGCTGGCCGACCAGTTCGGCAGGCAGGTTCGATGGCAGTTTCAACGGCGCGGCCAAGGCCAGGGCCGGGCGCTGCAATTGCGCGCCCTCCCCCGGGCCCTTGCCGGCCAGTGCGGCCAGTTGGTTGCGGGTCAGGGCAATTTCTTCGTTCAGGCTGTCGAGCTGGCGGTGGGTTTCCGGCAGCGGCGCTTCGGCCTGGCTGACTTCGAAATGAGTACCGATGCCGGCATCCAGGCGGCGTTTGGCCAGGGCCAGGATCTGCTCCTGCTGCTCCAGTTCGGCCTTGACGATATCGCGCTGGGCAAAATGCAGGCTCAGCCGGATATAGGCGCGCACCACGTTGTTCTGCAGCTCCAGCTGCGCCTGGCGGGCTTCGGCCACGCTCATATGTGCCTGGTCGACGGCCTGCTCGCTGGCATTGCGTTCGCGGCCCCAGAGGTCGAGGGCGTAACTGAAGCCGATGGCGGCGTTGTTGTCCCAGGTGTTGGCGCCCGACAGCGCGCCCGGGCCGTAGAACTGGTCCTCAGGCCAGTTGTGGCGCTTGAGGGTGGCCTGGCCGTTGGCCTGGAGCTTTTCGGCCGACTCGACCACGCCGGCCATGGCCTTGGCCTCACGTACCCGCGCTGCGGCCATGGCCAGGCTCGGGCTGCCGGCCACGGCCAGGTTGAGCCAGCGATCCAGCTGCGGGTCGCCATAGGCGTGCCACCACTGCTGGTCGGGCCAATGGGCGTCGGTCGCGGCTTCGCGTATGGCCGCGTCGGTGGTCAAGGTATGGGCTTGCAGCGTCTTGCTTTGCGGGGCGATGCCCCAGGTTCCGATACAGCCACTCAAGGTGAGGGCAAGGGCACAGGCACTGAACGCATTGAGCGTTCTGATGATGCGACGCGGCACAGCTGCGATTTCCCGAGGAAGAGGTGAAGGGGGCTGGGCAATTCTAGGGGGCGGCAGCACTGGCGATAAGCGCAGATTCCTGCGAATCTTTGTTACCAAAACAGCGATAATCCGCCTTTGGTCGAAGGCAACTTTTCAGCTTTTCTGCGTTACTTCGTGACACAATTTTGTCCTCTACATCGAGAGTGACCCATGGACACCCTGCAAAACATGCGTGCTTTCAGTTGCGTAGCCCAGCTTGGCAGCTTTACCGCTGCTGCCGCGCAACTGGATACGACCACCGCGAACGTGTCGCGGGCGGTCTCCAACCTGGAAGCCCATCTGCAAACAAGGCTGCTCAACCGTACCACCCGCCGCATTGCGCTGACCGAGGCCGGCAAGCGCTACCTGATGCGCTGCGAACAGATTCTTACCTATGTGGAAGAAGCCGAAGCCGAAGCCAGCGATGCCCATGCCCGCCCGGCCGGGCAGCTGAAGGTGCACTCGATGACCGGGGTGGGCCAGCACTTCGTGGTCGATGCCATAGCCCGCTACCGTGAATCGCACCCGGACGTCACCTTCGACCTGACCATGGCCAACCGCGTGCCCGACCTGCTTGACGAGGGCTATGACGTGTCCATCGTGCTGGCCACCGAACTGCCCGACTCCGGGTTCGTGTCGCAGCGCCTGGGCATCACCTACAGCATCGTCTGCGCCTCGCCCGACTACATCGCCCGCCACGGCAGTGCGCAAAAACCCGCCGACCTGCTCAAGCACGCCTGCCTGCGCATGGTCAGCCCGGTGATACCGCTGGAAAAATGGCTGTTCGACGGGCCGGAAGGTCAGGAGATGGTCAACATCACCAGCTCGCCGTTCATGGTCAATACCGCCGATGCCATGAAGACTGCGATCCGCAGCGGCATGGGCGTAGGCGTGCTGCCGATCTATTCGGCCATCGATGGCCTGCGTGATGGCAGCCTGGTGCGGGTGCTGCCCGAGTACCGCCTGCAGGAGCTGAACCTGTACGCCATCTACCCGTCGCGGCAGTACCTGGATGCCAAGATCAAGACGTGGGTCGAGTACCTGCGCAACTCGCTACCGGAGATTCTCGCGGCCCATGAGGCCGACCTGAAAACCCATCAGGTGCTGGTCGCCAACTAAAAAGCTGCTGCATTGCGGGGGTGGACAATGGTAGGTTGCTAACCATTACCTACCCCCGCCTTGCAGAGAAGTTGCCCGATGAAAAAGACCGTCCTGGCCTTCAGCCGTATCACCCCGGCCATGGCCGAGCGCCTGCAGCAAGACTTCAACGTGATTTTGCCCAACCCCAAGCTCGGCGACATCAACGCCCAGTTCAACGAAGCCCTGCCGGAGGCCCACGGCCTGATCGGTGTCGGGCGCAAGCTGGGCCGTGCGCAGCTTGAAGGCGCGGCCAGGCTGGAGGTGGTGTCCAGCGTGTCGGTCGGCTACGACAACTACGACCTGGACTACTTCAACGAACGCGGCATCGCCCTGACCAATACCCCAGACGTGCTCACCGAAAGCACCGCCGACCTGGGCTTCTCGCTGGTCATGGGCTGCGCCCGCCGCACTGCCGAACTGGATGCCTGGACCAAGGCCGGCAACTGGCAGGCCACCGTGGGCCCGGCCCTCTTCGGTAGCGATGTGCATGGCAAGACGCTGGGTATCGTCGGCATGGGCAACATCGGTGCCGCCATTGCCCGTCGCGGCCGGTTCGGCTTCAACATGCCGGTCATCTACGCGGGCAACAGCCGCAAGACCGCGCTGGAGCAAGAGCTGGGCGCGCAGTTCCGCAGCCTGGAGCAGTTGCTGGCAGAAGCGGACTTCGTCGTCATTGTGGTGCCATTGTCCGACGCCACCCGCAAGTTGATCAGTGCGCGTGAACTAAAGCTGATGAAGCCAAGCGCGTACCTGATCAACATCGCCCGCGGGCCGGTGGTGGACGAAGCCGCGCTGATCGAAGCGCTGCAGAACGGCACCATTCGTGGGGCAGGCCTGGATGTGTACGAGAAAGAGCCGCTGAGCGATTCGCCGCTGTTCAAACTGCCCAACGCGCTGACCTTGCCGCACATCGGTTCGGCCACTGCCGAAACCCGTGAGGCCATGGCCAACCGCGCGATGGAGAACCTGCGCGCGGCACTGCTGGGTGAACGGCCGCGGGACCTGGTGAACCCGCAGGTTTGGAAGGGCTGATAGCCTTACTTTGCCTGTACCGGCCTCTTCGCGGGCTTGCCCGCGAAGAGGCCGGTACAGGCAACAGATTATCTATTTGGCCACCAAAATACCGTCAGCCACCTTGGCCTTGGGCTTGCGAAACACCAGCACATTCCCCGCCATCACCGCCACCAGCCCCAACAAGGCCGGCGCCGTCCACTGATACCCCTCGGCCACCGCCGACACATTCAACGCCACCAACGGGAACAGCACCGTGCAATAGGCTGCCCGCTCCGGCCCCATGCGCCCGACCAGGGTCAGGTAGGCAGTGAAGCCGATCACCGAACCCGGAATCACCAGGTACATCAGCGAACCGATGTAGCGGGTGTTCCACTCCATGGTGAAAGGAATGCCGCTGAACAGGCAATAAACCATCAGCATGGCGGCCCCGTAGACCATGCCCCAGGCATTGGTAGTCATGGGCTTGAGCCCGGCCTTCTGCTGCATGCTCGACAGCATGTTGCCTGCCGAGAAACACAGCGTGCCGAGCAGGGCAAGGCCGAGCCCGAACAGGGTCTCGCGGCTGGCGGCATGGTGGGACAGCTCTGGCCAGAACAGCAGCCCCAGGCCGATCAGGCCCAGGGCACCGCCGCCCAGCACATTGGCGGCGATCTTCTGGCCGAAGAAGACCCGCGCGTTGAGTGCGTTCCACAGGGTTGCAGTGGAGAACACCACGGCGATCAGGCCACTGGCAATCCACTGGCTGGCAGTGAGGAAGCACATGAAATTGACGCAGAACAGGCACAAACCTTGGGCCAGGCAGATCTGGTGGCCGCGGCGGTTCATGGGTTGCAGGCGGCGGGTGAGCAGCAGGATGGCGAACAGGATGAGGCCGGCCAGGCCGAAGCGATAGACGATCGAGACCGGGATGGCGACAACGCCCAGCTGGAGCTTCAAGGCGATCCAGGTGGTGCCCCAGATCAGGACGGTAAGCAGGTAGAGTGACAGGTTCATGGGTAGGGCTCCTCAAGCGGTCGTCCATTCACACCGGGGCCGCTTCGCACCCCATCGCCGGCAAGCCAGCTCCCACAGGTACAGTGCCCGGCTTGAAGCAGATGCTGTACCTGTGGGAGCTGGCTTGCCGGCGATCGAGGGTGCAGCCCTCGCCAGTGCCACCAGTGTTTGCCCTGTGCGGCGCCTGGCGCTTGCACAAACTTGCGCTTTTCCTTTGCCGGTAGATGTCACTCGATGCAAGGCGCAGTAGGATGGCTGGCAAGAGGAGCCCCCCATGACGCCACTCACCCAACTGCAAGTGTTCAACGCCATGCATGCCTCGCCCCACGCCAGGCTGGAGCTGAGCGCGCACCTGGGCGACGGGCTGGCGGCGGCGCTGTGGAGCAACCGCGACGATGCCCGCGACTATCAGGCCCCGACCCACCACACCCTGTCGTGCTACATCGCCGACGGCACCGGCACCTTTCGCCGCCAGCGCCCGGCCGACAAGGGCGCGCCCGGCAAGCTGTGCGTGATGCCAGCCGGGCAGGAGTCGAACTGGGTGGTCAATGGTGCAATCCGCCTGGCGCACTTGTATGTCAGCGAGGTGCAGTTCGCCCTGGGTTGTGTGCGCCTGCTCGACCGGGAACCGCGTGAACTGCAGTTGCAGGAAGCGACTTTTCTCGACGACCCGCAACAGGCCGTGCGCTTTCGCCAACTGATCCAGCTGGACTGGGACGAGCCCGGCGAGCGCTTGCTGGCCAGCAGCCTGGCCCACGAGATCGTCGACCATGCGCTGCTCAACCAGGTCGGGCTGCGCCAGGGCCTGCGCCTGAAAGGCGGGCTAGCGCCGAACCTGCGCCGGCAACTGGTCGATTACATCGAGGCGCACCTGGACCAGCCGATTACCCTGGGCGAACTGGCCTTGCGCTGCAACCTGTCCGAATACCACTTTGCGCGCATGTTCCGCAGCAGTTTCGGCCTACCGCCGCACCAGTACCTGCTGGCCCGGCGACTGCACCGGGCCTGCCAACTGCTGCAGCTGGGCGTGATGCCGCTGGGGGAGATTGCCCTGCTGTGCGGGTTTGCCAGTGCCAGCCATTTCAGTAACCGGTTCAGGCAGGCGCTTGGTGCAACACCTGGGGAATACCGTTCGGCATTCAAGGCGTGAAATGGGGCCGCTTTGCGGCCCTTTCGCGGCACAAGGCCGCTCCTACAGGGATCATGGATTCCTTGTGCCGCGAAAGGGCTGCAAAGCAGCCCCAAATACCTAGAATTCGAAGGTGCTGGACAGGCTCACCTGCCGCGCATCGCCGATAGCCACGAAGTACTGGTTCACCGCCGAGCTGTAGTAAACCTTGTCGAACAGGTTCTTTACGTTCAGCTGCAAACGCACGTTGTGCTCATCCAGCTTGGTCTCGTAGCTGGCGAACGCATCGGCCACGGTGTACGACGGCAGGTCGAAGGTGTTGGTCGAATTGCCCGCCCGCTCACCCACGTAACGCGCGCCTGCACCTACACGTAGCTTGTCGCCACCGAACAGGCTGCCGAAGTCGTAAACAGCCGACAGCGAACCACTGTGTTTGGCAACGTTCTGCAAGCGGTTGCCCTCAAGGTCCGGGTCTTTTGTAACCTTGGCATCGGTAAAGGCATAGCTGCCGATCAAGCTCCAGTGATCGCTGAGCTGGCCGGTCAGGTCAAGCTCCACACCTCTTGAATTGACCTCACCGGCATTGCTGTAGACCGTCTCACCAGTCCCGCTGTCGAAATTGGCAACCAGCACATTACGCTTGGTGATATCGAACAGCGCCAGCGTACCGGTCAGGCGACCGGGCATGTCCAGCTTGGCGCCCAACTCCCACGACTTGCCTTCCTCAGGTGCAACGGACGCGTCCAGCACCACACCGCCAGTCAGCGGCGCAATGCTGGAGTTGGGCTTGAACGACTCGCTGTAACTGCCGTAGAACGACAGCTGCTCATCAAGCTTGTAGACGATGCCGGCATGCGGCACCCAGGCCTGGCCGCTGTTATCGGTATTGGCCGTGAACGGGCGGCCGCGGCCGGCGTACTGGTCGAACTGCTGGAAGCGTGCGCCGGCCACCAGGATCCAGTGGTCATCCAGGTGCAATGCGTCCTGCACGAACAGTGCATCGGTGCGCAGCTTGTCGGTCTGGTCGCTGTCGCTGGCACGCACCGTGCTGCCTTCCACTTCCTGGCCGTAGACCGGGTCCACATAGCTGAAAGTGGACTTGGCAGTCTGGCGAATCAGGTCGCCGCGATACACCTTGCGGTCTTCATGGTCGACGCCGAACAACAGGTCATTCTGCAGGCCGGCCAACTCCACGTTACCGGCCAGGCTCAGGGTAGCGAACTGGTCACGGCTCATGGCGTTGTGGGTGCCATCGATGCTGCGTGTCAGCGTGCCTTTGGCTTCATTGACGCCGGTCACCCGTACCTGGCTGGCATCATAGGTCTCGCGGTTGAAGCTGTAGCCAAAGTGCAGCTTCCAGTCATTGGCCAGCTGATGGTCGACCTCCAGGCGATACAGGTCGGAGCGCCCTTCCATGTCGTTGAACGGCTCGTCCAGGCGGCGCGTGGCGGGGATGTTCAGCGGGTGGCCATTGCTGCCGAACGCTGTGCCCCGGTCGAAGGGGTAGAGAAACTCGCGGTGCTCGTAGGCCAGTACCACCTGGGTGTCTTCACCCAGCCAGGCCAGCGACGGCGCCACCAGCGATTCGCGGTGCACGCCGTAGTTGCGCCAGTAGTCTTCGTCTTCATGGTCGACGATCAAGCGGTAAGCGAAGTTGCTGTCGCCCAGCGCACCGGTACTGTCGAGCCCGCCGCCACTGCCATTCTTGCCGCTGCCGTAGGTCGAGCCGCGCACGTTCAGGGCGTTGTACTGCTGCAGTTGCGGGCGCTTGCTGACCACGTTGATCACCCCGCCCGGATCCTGGATGCCGTACAGCAGCGAGGCCGGGCCCTTGAGCACTTCAACCCGCTCGGTGCTGGCGTTGAGGCTACGCCCCTGCACGATGGGCATGCCATCGCGCATGATCGAGCCGTCGCGGTTGTCGCCAAAGCCGCGCTTCATCACCGTGTCGGACGTGCCGCCAAAGTTGTTGCCCTGGGTAATGCCGCTGACGTTGGCCAGCGCATCGTCGAGGTTGCGCGGTGCCTGGTCGCGAATGACCTGGGCCGGTACCACGTTGATGGCCTGGGGGATGTCCTGGTTCGGCCCCTGCCCGCGCATGATCGAAGCGCTGGCCGGGGGCTGGTAGCTGTAGTCGTCCAGCTGCGAGGTTACGTTGGTGGCCTGCAGGTTGAGGGCGCCTGAGGTGTCGGCGGGTTCGAGGGTCAGGGTGCGTGCGTCGACGCGCCGCCAAGCCAGCCCGGTGTTGCCCAGCAGCTGTTGCAGCGCCTGCTCGGCGCTGAAACGGCCATTCAACGCGGGCGCTTGCACGCCCGGCAGTTCGAGGGTGTAAACCACGCTCTGGCCGGTGGTGCGGCTGAAAGCGTCGAGGGCCTGGGCCAAGGGTTGGGCCGGCTGGGCGAAGGCATAGGCCTGCAACTGCTCGGCGGCGCTTGCCAGAGGGGCGACTGCCAAGGCCGGGACCGCAGCCAGGCCGAGCCAGAGAGGGACGCAACGCGAGGAGAACTTCATGGACGCTGACCTGTGAGAGGGTGACGATTGCGAATGAATCGCACTTTCACTCATTACACGGATGCCACGTCCTGTTACCTCACCCGTTGATTGAAATTATTTTTCCTGTGCCGGCCTCTTCGCAGCACAAGGCTGCTCCTACAGGTACTGCATGGCCGGTGCAGGCTGCTACCGAACCAGGGTCAGACGCCCCAACACGGTCTGCCGCGAAAAACCCATCACCTTGCCCAGCGAATCCAGCGCCAGCAGCGGCTCGGTCACCGGGAAGCTGCCGCTGACCTTGCGCTGCCCCAGTTCGCCATCCAGCAACAGGATGCGCCCCGGGTAATAGCGCCCAAGGTCTTCGACCACCTGCGCCAGCGGCACCTGGTAATAGTTCAGCCACCCCTGGCGCCAGGCCAGGCGGTTTTCACTGTCCACCCCCAGGGTGTCGCCTACCCTGCCTGCGCTGAAGGCCACCTGCTGGTTGGCCGTCAGCTCACGCGCCAGAGTGCCTTGCGCAGCGCTCACGCCCACACGCCCGCTGCGCACCGTCACCTGGGCGCCGTCGCCTTGCTCACGCACCTCGAACTGAGTGCCGAGCACCCGCACTTCGCCACCGCCGGCTTCGACCAGGAACGGCTCGCCGGTATGCGTGACCTCGAAGAACGCTGCGCCATGCAACAACCGCACACGGCGCTCTCCCTGGGCAAAATCGACCGCAATGGCGCTGCCGGCATCAAGCGTCACCTGCGACTGGTCGGCCAAAGTCACCTGGCGAACCAGCCCGGCACTGCTGTAGTCGGCCTGCAGGTCCTGCAACCAGTACGCCGGGTGCCAGCCACCGGCAACGCCCACGGCCAGCACCAGGCAGGCCGCCATCGCCAGTGCTGCCACCTGCCGCCACGGGCCGCGGGTCGGCGGCTTGGCCATGGCATCGAGGTAGCGCTGCAGGGCGTCCTGTTCTTCGTCCGCCAGGCGCGCCGCCGGGGCGGCGCTTTTCTGCCACAGCGCCTGGGCCTGTTGGTAGGCGTCACGGTGCACGGGGTCGGCCAGCAACCAGCGCTTGAACGCAGCCCCTTCGGCTTGCGCGGGCTGCTCATTGATGCGGCTGAGCCATTGCAGGGCGGCCTGGGACTGCGCCTCGGTGATCGGGGGCAAACGGCTCATCGACGGGCACTCCCAGGCCGGCGTGGGGTGGACGCGGGCTCGGCAACACTCGCCTTGCACGCTTCAAGGGCGCGCATCATATGCTTTTCCACGGCGCTCTGGGACAGCTGCATGGCCTTGGCAATTTCGCCGTACTTGCAGCCATGGATGCGGTTGAGCAGAAAGATCTGCCGGGTGCGCTCGGGCAATGCGCGCAAGGCAGCTTCGATGCGCTGCAGGTCGTGGTCGACCTCCAGCGCCTGCTCCGGCGCCTGAGCCATTGCCGCCTCGTCCATGGGCAAAGCGGCTTCTGCCACCCGTTCGCGGCTGCCTTCACTGCGCAGGTGGTCGATGGCCAGGTTGCCGGCACAGCGCAACAGGTAGGTGTCCAGCGCCTCGACCTTGACCTCGGGGCGGCGCCAGAAACGCAGGAACAGTTCCTGCACCAGGTCTGAAGCCGTGGCGCGGCAGCCAACGCGCCGGCTGACCAGCGCCTCCATGCGCGCCCGCTGGGCCAGGAACACCTGGACGAAACGTGCGCGCCCTCCACTGCTGTCGGCTTCGGGCTCGATGATATCCCCCTGCTCGCTCACAGGTTCACACGGCAAACACGGCCAGCAATGGGCCCAGCACCACGCTGGCGGCGGCCAGGCCCAGCAGCAGACGTGGCTGGTACGGCAGGCCGAACACCCACACGGTCACCCCGGCCATCATCACTGCCGTCCATTCCACCAGGCCATGGGCCCAGCCACGCAGGTGCACGCTGAGGATCAGCGACAGCATCAGCAGCAGCCAGCCGGCAACGTGCAGCAGCTGCAACTGCCCGGGGCGCGGCTTGCGCCCGAGCAAATCGCTGAAGTGCTTTTCCATGGCCAGGCACAGGGCGACAAAACCTGCGAATGCAATCAGTGCGTTACCCAGCATCAGCTCACCTGCGCCGTTTCAGTGCCCGCTTTTTTTGCCGCGCGTGGCCGCTTGGCAACCGGTTTGGGGCTGCGCAGCATCTTGCCGGCCAGCCAGGCCAGGAACAGGCCAGTACCCAGGGCCGTCAGGTCGAAGCCGGCCATGGCCCAGTCACCTGCCTGCAACGAATGGTTCAATCCCCGGTCGGTGCTCAAGCCATTGAGCAGCGGCAGCAGAACAAAGGCCAGCGCCCCCAGCGCCAGTTGCTCGCCCCACGCCCGGCGCCCGCTGCGCAGCACGGCATGCACCAGTGACAAGCCCCATGCGATGAAGAAGGCATTGACCTCCCAGCCGGCGCGGCCCTCGACGCCCACCGGGATCAGGCGGTTGGCCCAGAAGAAGCCCGCCACCGCCAGCAGCAGCCCGCTCATGCTGGCGATATTGAGCACCTCGACCAGGCGCAACTCACCCGGCATGTGCGCGCTCTTGGCATGCTTGAGCTGGCGCTTGCCCAGCCACATCACCAGCCCGGTGCCGATCACCGCAGTCCCGGCGACGCCAAAGAAGAAATACAGCCAGCGCAGCCAGGGCCCGGCGAAATTGCCCATGTGCAGCCCGGCAAAACTGAAGGCAGTCATCATCGCCCCGCTCTCTGGCTTGCCCTGGCTCAGCAGCGCACCACTGGCGCCGTCGAACGTCCAGTTGGCACTGCGCCGATAAGCCACGTGGTCGGCAGCCGACTGGGTGAAGGTGACGCGGGCATTGCTGTCGCCGGGGTTCTGCACCTGGATGAAGCCGATACGCGCGCCCGGTTGCAGTTCCTGGACCTTGGCGTACAGGGTTGGCAGCGCAACCAGCGGCGTGGGCACCTGGGCCGCTTTGGGCGCATCGTCGCGGCCGAACAGGTCGTTGAAGTACTTGCCGGTGTCATTGCCATAGCTGGCCATGATGCCCGCCGGCATCACCATGTACATGAACAGCACCAGGCTGCTGTAACTGATCATCAGGTGGAAGGGCAGCACCAGCACGCCGATGGCGTTGTGCCCGTCCAGCCAGGAGCGCTGGCCCTTGCCGGGGCGGAAGGTGAAGAACTCCTTGAAGATCTTCTTGTGGGTGATGATGCCGGTGACCAGCCCCAGCAGCATGATGAAGGCGCAGAAGGTCGACAGCCAGCGGCCAAACGGGTACGGCATCTGCAGCTGGAAGTGGAACCGGTAGAAGAACTCGCCACCCCGGCTGTCGCGTGCTTCCACTGGCAGGCCGGTCTGGGTGTCGAGGGTTTTGTTGACGAAGCCACGCGGCCCGCCGTTGGGGTCGCGATAGCCCACGCTCAGGGCCGCCTCACGCTCGTTGGGCATGTCGATGAACCAAGAGGCGGAATGCCCGGCATTGTCCTGCAGGTATTGCTGGGCCTTGTCCAGACTGAGGGCCGGGTCCAGGGTATGACGGCGCACCTCGGGCTGCGCCCAGTGGGTGATTTCATCCTTGAAGTACGACAGCGTGCCGGTGAGGAAGATGGCAAACAACAGCCAGCCAAAGATCAGGCCGGTCCAGGTGTGCAGCCAGGCCATCGCCTGGCGGAAGCCTTCTTTCATGGGTTTTTCATCCAGTAGGCAACGCCGCTGATCATGCCCAGCAACAGGCTCGGCGCCAACACCCCCAGCCAGGCACGCCAGGCGCTGCGACAGGCGAAGCACCAGATGAATGCCAGCAGGTAGAAGACGAACGACAACAGCAGGCCGGTCAGCGTGGCATCGACCTTAGGCAGTGGCGCCACCAAGGCAATGCAGACGCTGGCCATGGACGCCAGCAGGTAGCCGCCCAACAGCGCGGCCAGGCTGCGTGAGGCAACGGCCAGCCGATAGCTGAGCGAGAGGCCGGCGGTTTTGCGCGTCATGGCGAAAGTCCGGGTGTTTTGGGGGTTGCAATAATAATGATTTCAATTCTCATAGGCAAAGAGTTAGCGATGTGTTGCCTGTCCTGGCCCTATCGCCGGCAAGCCAGCTCCCATAGGTATTGCACAGGGCTTGAAGACAGCGGGGTTATGTGGGAGCGGGCTTGCCGGCGATAGGGCCGGTGGAGATTGCCGAGCATTCTGCCCTGCAATACAATGCGAACAATTCTTACTACCAGTTGCGCTACCTGGCGCCGGAGTATCACGGTGCCCAGCGCGCTCACATCCACGGTCGAACGGCCATGCAGCCCTGCCCTCCGCCATGCATCGATGGATTTGCAACAAGAAATTTATTTTCAAAAAGGGCTTGAATTCGGTCCGCGGTTGCCTGACCTTAGAGTCAAGAGGCGCAGAAATTCCAAGGGTCTCAAGGGCCTAGGCGCGTCTCCATGCGAGCAAGCTGAATAAGGATTGAATCATGCAAATCCAGGTCAACAGCAGCAACCATTTCGAAAGCAACGCCCGTCTCGATCAGTGGGTCCGCAGTACCCTGCAGAGCTCTCTGGAACGTTACGAAGAAGACCTCACCCGCATCGAGGTTCACCTGCGCGACGAGAACGGCGCCAAGCCCGGACCGCATGACAAACGCTGCCAGATGGAGGCTCGCCCCAAAGGCCACCAACCGATTTCCGTGACCCACACTGCCACTTCGGTAGACCAGGCAGTCGACGGTGCCGCCACCAAGCTCAACCACGCGCTGGAACACTTCTACGGCAAGCTGCGCAGCAAGCGCGGCGCCCTGGAACTGAGCGACCCGGACGCCTGACCCCAGCAATGAAAACGCCCGGCCAAGTGCCGGGCGCTTTTATTAAAGGCCATTAAAGGCCATTCAAGGGCTCCCTCAATTCACTACCCTCAGCCTTGGCACGGGGAACAGGTTCTCCAGGGTTGTCAGCAAACGCTTGTGATAAAGCGGCTTGCGGAAAAAATCCACCACCTGCAGGTGCAGCAGTTCGCTGACATCATCCAGGTCGGCCTGCCCGGACATGACAATCACCGGCAGGTGCAGGCGGGCCGTATGCTCGCGCATGCGCCTGATCAAACCGATGCCGCTTTCCTCGGGCATACGCAGGTCGGTGATCACCAGGGCAACGTCCGGATGACGGGTAAGCTGTTGCAAGGCTGCCTGTACCGATGTCGCGGTCAGGCAGGCGAAGCCTTCGTTCTCTAAAAGTTCGGCCAGCTCCAGCAGAACGTCCTGCTCGTCATCCACCAAAAGGATCTGCTGGCGCGAGGAAGCGTTCTGCATGGCGTTGGCTCCTGTTCAATGGTCAAAGGGCATTTTTGATCGTGGTGAAGGTGGCGTTGACCGCCGTGGAGATGTCCCCGACGAATGCCGCCAACACCACTGCAACCATCGTCGCGATGACCGCGTATTCGATACCGGATGCTCCGTCCTTGCGATGCAGGAAGTTCATGCAGTGCAGAATGAACAGTTTCATGGCTCAGCTCCTTGCGGCATGCATGCCGGCGATAGCGGTATCAAAGTGACACCTATTTGCCATCAGCATCGTCAAGCTGGAGAGGTCTGCAAATGTATTAAAGGATTAATTACAAAGTATTAATTCCCGAGAATTAACACCCATAAAAATGCTAACCCACTGTATTACCTCGACTTAATCACGATCCCGAAAAAAACCACTCCAGCTCATGGCAAATGGTGATGGCTGGGCTACCGTCCTATAGCGAAATAGTGACTTTTTGCCATCAGTCGACGCGTGCAGGGAGGCTGAGATGAGTAGTCGCTTGACCCTGATACTGGCGGCATTCTTCCTGCTGGCAGCACTGCTGGCAGGCTACTGGGGCATTGTGCTCAGCCGCCCTGCTGCTGTGCCTGCACCGGTTATCCCTACGGGCGAACAACCGGTTGTCGCCGTCGCCCCACCCCCCACCGCTCCACCGGAACCACTGCGTACAGCCGTCGTCGTCCTGCGCAAGGCACTGCCCGCCAATACGCCGGTCACTGAAGACGATGTGCTGATCGAGCGCCTGCAGGTTGCCCCCGCCGGGGCCTACCAGCAAACCGCCCAGGTGATCGGGCGAACCAGCGCCAGGCCACTTGCTGCGGGCACCTGGCTGGATGAGTCCAGCTTCCAGGCCGGCGGCCCGCTGGCGCGGATGATCCGCGCCAACGAGCGCGCCGTGGCAGTCGGTGTGGACGAAGTGGTCGGCGCTGCCGGCCAAGTGCGCCCGGGTGACTACGTGGACGTGTTGCTGTTCCTGCGTGAAGAGCCCAACAACCCTCAGTCCTCCGCCCAGGTGGTGCTGCCGGCCTTGCGCGTGCTCAGCGTCGGCGAGCAGACGGGCCTGGCCAACGATGGCCGCCCGGCGCAGACCGCCGAAGAGCAAAAGGCCCGGCGCGAACAGGCCAGCATGAGCGGCAACGGCACCCGCACGGTAGCGCTGGCAGTACCCGAGGCCTTCGCCAGCCGCTTGATGCTGGCTGCACAGGCCGGCACGTTGCGCCTGGCCGTGCGCAGTGCCGATGAACAACGCCTGGCTCGGTACTGGAACGAACCCGATGTCAAACCGCAGGTAGAAGCCGCCAACCGCGAACTCTACCGCTTCAGCCAGCTGTCCCAGTCGCCGGTGGTCAACGCTGCCAGCCTGGCGACCCGTAACCCCACACCCGCCATGCACATCATCCGTGGCGCACAGGCTGACGATACGAATAAAACCCCCTGACCCGGCAAGGATGCAGCGATGCGTAGTTCCTTTTTGAGACAAGCATGTTGTACCGGGCTGCTGGCCGCGCTGTTGCCCCAGGCGCAGGCGGCGGGTAAAGGCTGCGAAGCGGTCAGTCAGCTGCCTTCGGTCATCGAGATAGACCAGGGCCTGCAGCAGGAGCTACGCCTGCCGCTGGCGATCAGCCGGGTTGCCGTGGGTGAGCCGAAGGTGGCCGATGTGCAGTCCAGCGGCGAGCGCGGCGTGGTAATTACCGCGGTGGGCCAAGGCAATACCACCCTGATGCTGTGGACCACATGCGCCCCGTCACCTCACAGGGCCATGGTGTTCGTCAAAGGCCGGGCCAGTGCCGACATGGCCGAAGACAGCTTCTTGCCGTCGCAGGATGCGCAACTGATAAGCCAGGTGCAGGCCGACATCCGCTTCGTGGAAGTACGTCGCACCAAATACAAGGAGGCCGGTGCACGGTTGTTCTTCAAAGGCTCCAACAATAGCCTGATCGGCTCGCCGGGCACCGTGCCCGGCACGTCCGTCAGCCCCGGTTCGGTCCCCAACGTAACCCCGTCGATCCCCCTCGACGACACCGTCTTCAACATCGTCTGGGGCGGCGGCAGCAGCCGCTTCCTGGCCATGATCAACGCCCTGGAAAACAGCGGCTTCGCCTACACCCTGGCCCGCCCCAGCCTGACCGTGCTCAGCGGCCAGACTGCGAGCTTTCTGGCTGGCGGTGAAATCCCGATCCCGGTGCCCAGCGCGGGCAGCGACAACGTGTCGATCGAATACAAGGAATTTGGCGTACGCCTGGCGCTGACACCGACCGTCATCAGCCAGGGCAGGATCACCCTCAAGGTGGCGCCGGAAGTCAGCGAGCTGGACTACAGCAACGTGGTGACCATCGCCGGCACGCAGGTGCCGGGTTTGACGGTAAGGCGCACCGACACCAGCATTGCCCTGGCCGATGGCGAGAGCTTCATCATCAGCGGCCTGGTCAGCAACAACACCCGTTCCGCCGTAGACCGCCTGCCTGGCCTGGGGAGCCTGCCGGTACTGGGCGCGTTCTTCCGCAACTCGGCCATGCGCCGCGAAGAAACCGAACTGCTGATGATCGTCACCCCGCACCTGGTCCAGCCGCTGGCCGCCAACGCCCGGATGCCGCAACTGCCGGGCGAGAACCTGCGCACCTACGACCCCAGCTGGGGGCGCCTGTTCTTCCTGGAGAACGGCAACTTCGATGGCCAAGGCGGGTTATCCCAATGAACGAGAGCCTGAACCCCACCTTCCTCGCCATCACCCGCAACGAGGAGGACCTGCACTGGCTGCAAGGCGCACTGGCGCCGCAAGGCCAGGTGATCGGTGCCAGCGCCGGCAGCCTCGACGAGCTGCTGGCGCTGGTCAACGCCACCTTCAGCAACCTGATGTTCATCGGCCTGGACCGCGAACAACTGGTCAGCCAGTGCGCCTTGATCGAGGGGGTGCTGGAGGCCAAGCCGATGCTGGCGATCGTCGCCCTCGGCGATGGCATGGACAACCAACTGGTGCTGCATGCCATGCGCGCTGGCGCCCGCGACTTCGTCGCCTATGGCTCGCGCGCAAGCGAAGTGGCCGGGCTGGTGCGCCGCCTGGGCAAGCGCGTGCCGGCGGTGGCCAGCAACCCCGCCCTCGGCGGGCTGACGGTGCTGTTCGGCGTACAAAGCAGTGCCGACGGGGCATTGCTCACTACCCACCTGGCCCGGGTGGTGCAGGAGAGCGGCCAGCAAACCCTGTTGCTGGACCTGGGCCTGCCGCGTGGCGACAGCCTGGCACTGCTCGGCCTGGAAGCGTCGTTCTTCTTCGGCGACGCCCTGCGCCACTTGCGCCGCCTCGACACCACACTGATCGACAGCGCATTCACACGTGACAAGAAAGGCTTGCGCCTGCTGACCTACGCCGAGGCCGACGACCCGCTGCAGCAGACCAGCGCCGCCGAGCTGTACATGCTGTTGAGCGCCCTGCGCCAGCATTTCCAGCACATCGTCGTGAACCTGACCGGGCATGCCGACAGCGAAGCCCTGCGCACGCTGGTGAGCCATTGCGACAAACTGATCGTCTACACCGACCAGAACATCCTCGACTGCCGGCGCAACCTTGAAGTGCTCGACCTGTGGCGTGACCACGGCATGAAGCTGGAGCACGCCAGCCTGTTGGTGGACCGTTATCTGAACAACGTTGCACCCGACGCCGATACCCTGGCCAAACGCTACGGGCTGCCCTTGCTCAAGGCCATCCCCTGCAGCCCGGAAGTGCGCCTGAACGTGAAAAACCAAGGCCTGAGCCTGTTCGAACTGGCCCCGCGTGAAAACCTCACTCAAGCCCTGCGCAGCCTGGGCGAACGCCTGGCACAGCGCTCGGAAAACCTCGCACCACCAGCCTTCACCTGGCTGCGTCGGCTTTGGGGGAGCAAATGAGCAATGACCAACCCTTTGGTGGCCCGCAACACGCCTCCGGCGACCCCTACGCGCTAAAGCGTGCACTGCACCGCTTTGCCATCGACGCCATCGAGGACAGCGGCCGTAACCTGCTCGAAGGCGCCCGGCCAGCGCTGACCCAGTTCGTGCTGGAGCAGGTGGGCGATTACGTCGCGCGGCTACGCCTGGCCATGTCGCGATACGAAATGGAGCGCCTGGCCGAAGAGCTGGTGGATGAGCTGACCGGTTTCGGCCCGCTGGAAGTGTTGTTGCGTGACCCCACCGTCACGGAAATCCTGGTCAACGGGCCACACCGGGTGTTCGTCGAACGGGCGGGCCTGTTGCAGCAAACCGACCTGCGCTTTATCGACGCCCACCATGTGGAGCGGGTGATGCAGCGCATCCTCGCCCCGCTTGGCCGGCGCCTGGATGAATCCTCGCCAATGGTCGACGCGCGCATGCCCGATGGCAGCCGGGTGAATGCGATCATTCCGCCTGTGGCACTGGACGGCCCGTGCCTGTCAATCCGCAAGTTCCGCCAGGACATGCTCAAGAGTGCCGACCTGCTGGCCACCCGCGCCATCGACCAGCACATCTTCGACTTCTTCGAGCGCGCCGTGGGCAAACGTTGCAACATTCTGGTCAGCGGCGGTACCGGCACCGGCAAGACCACCCTGCTGAACATCCTCAGCCAGATGATCGCGCCCCGCGAACGCCTGGTGACCATCGAGGACGTCGCCGAACTGAATTTGCACCATCCCCACGTGGTGCGCCTGGAAACCCGTCCGCCGAATGCCGAAGGGCATGGCGAAGTCAAAGCCAGCGAACTGATCCGCAACGCCCTGCGCATGCGGCCCGACCGCATCATCCTGGGTGAGATACGCGGCAGCGAAGTGCTCGACGTGCTCACCGCAATGAACACCGGCCACGATGGCTCGATGAGCACGGTGCACGCCAACACCGCCCAGGATGCGCTGCTGCGCCTGGAAACCCTGGTCGGCCTGAGCGGCCGGCAAATTGCCGAAAAGACCATGCGGCAAATGGTTTGCGCGGCGCTGGATGTGGTGATCCAGCTGACCCGCCTGCCCGATGGCCGACGCTGCGTCAGCGAGGTGCTGGAAGTGGTCGGCGTGCGCGATGAGGTGTACGTGACCAACACCCTGTTCCGCCTCGATCGTCGTGGCGGCGATACCTTTCTGCGCGAAGCCCCCAACCCGGCAGGCAGCAAGCTGCACGCAGAGGGCCTGCTGTGACCGGCCCCGTGTTGCTGGCACTGTCCCCGCTGTTGCTGGGCGTGGCCTTGCTGCTGCTGCGCCGTGGGCTGTACAAGCGGCACGAAGAGCGCATCCTGCAACGCCTGGGGCGGGCGTTCAGCATTGTGCGCAATGGCACCGCCCGGCGCGAATGGCTCGACGCCCTGCTGCAACGCGCCGGTTTGGGGGCTATCGACTTTGAGCCACAACGCTGGTTGCTGGCGTGGCTGGCCGTGGTGCTGCTGGCGCTGATCGTTGCCGGCTGGGTGGCTGCCTTGATGCTGCTGATCGGCCTGCCGACCCCGGCGTACCTGATCCTGAGCTGGCAAAGCCGCCGGCGGATGCGGCAAATCGTCGACCAGTTGCCCAGCCTGCTGGACTACAGCGTTCGCAGCCTAAAGGCCGGCCGCACCCTCAATGACGCGGTGCTGGGCGGCATCGACAGCAGCCGCGACCCCCTGCGCTCCGCCATGGCGCGGGTGCGGCGCAACGTACAGTTGGGCGTGGCGCTGGAGGATGCCGTGAGCGAGCTGGCCGAACTGCACCAGCAGGACGAACTGCGGCTGTTCGCCCTCGGCTTGCGCATCAACCAGCGCTACGGCGGCAATGCCAGCGAACTGATGGAAAACCTGATCAAGCTGATTCGCGAGCGTGAACAAGGGGCGCGTCAGCTCAAGGCGATGACCGGCGAAACCCGCATTACCGCGATCATTCTCGGGTCGTTGCCGCTGGCCATGGTCGGCTACTTCATGATGGCCAACCCGCATTACCTGTTGGCCATGTGGCGCGACAGCAGCGGCCAGATGATGCTGTTGCTGGCCTTTGCCCTGCAGGTGCTCGGTTGCCTGGTGCTGTGGCGGATGATGAGGAGCTTGTGACCATGGCCTTGCTGATCTGCGCCCTGTGCCTGTTCATCGCCGCCAGCCTGTTTGGTCTGCAGGTTATTCGCCAATGGCGAGCGCGGGTACTGGTGACCCGACGTCTGCAAGGGCGACTGACCCGCGACGAACGCCTGGGCGACTGGCTGCAGTGGCTGGGCAGCAGCGCGTGGGGGCAGCGGCTACAGAAATTCGACGGCGAAAGCCAGGCCCTGCTTGAGCGGATCGGCTGGCGCCGCAGCCGCCAGCGCGCCCTGTTTGCGGCTGTTCAGCTGGGCCTGCCGCTGCTGGCGGTGGCGCTGACGCTGTTGTTGCAACAGGGGTTCAAGGGCAGCGCCGCGGCCGGCTGGATGGTCTGGCCATTGTGCGCGCTGGGCGTCGGTTACCTGTTGCCCAAGCGCCTGTTGGCCGTGGCTGCGGCCCGCCGCCAGCGGCGCATCGCAGAAGAGGTCAGCCTGATGATCCCCTTGCTGCGGATTCTCTTCGAGACCGGCCTGGCCGTTGAACAGGCCCTGCGCGTGCTGAGCCACGAAGGCCGGACGTTGATCCCGCACATCAGCGCAGAGCTGCGCCAGGTGCTGCAGCGGGTGGATTCGGGCATGGCGCTCGGCGCGGAACTGGAAAAGGTCGCCCAGTTGCTGGCTGTGGATGAGTTCACCGATACCTGCGTGATCCTGCGCCAGTTGCTGACACAGGGCAGCGGCGCGATGAAGTCGTTGCAGGCACTGAAGGCGCTGCTCGACGACCGTCGCCTGACCCGCCTGCAAGAACGGGTATCGATGATGTCGGCAAAGATGTCGGCAGTGATGATGGTGTTCCTGTTTCCGGCCTTGCTCATTGTCCTTGCCGGGCCAGGCTTTTCTGCATTGGCGCGGGCGTTGAGCCCATGAGGACTGATTGATGAAGACAATCCTGTTGTGCGCAAGCCTGGTGTTGCTGACCGGATGCGCCGGGCAACAGCCCGAAGGCCTGCGCCAGTTGTTCGCCACCGCCAGTTGCAGCAAGCCGGACGCCGACCAGCAACTGGCACTGAACCTGGCAGACGAAATGCTCAACGACGGGCGCCCGCACGCCAGCCTTGCCCACCTGCAGCAACTGCCGGACACCTTCGACCAGGTGCGCCTGCGCAAGGCCAAGGTGTCACGGCTGCTTGGCCTCAGCGAGGCCGAGCCCTTGTACCGCAGCCTGCTCGGCGGTTGCCTGGCTGCCGAAGGCGAGCACGGCCTGGGCCAACTGGCATCGGCCCGCGGTGACGACGTACAGGCCCTGCAGAACCTGCAACGCGCCGTACGGCTTGCGCCTACCGACGAGCGGGTGCGCAACGACCTTGGCGTGGTGCTGATGAACCTGGGGCGCTATGACCAGGCGCGCTTCGAGTTGCTGACGGCAATCGAACTGAAGGACGACAACACGCTGTCTGCGGTCAACCTGGTGACCTTGGCGCTGGTGCAGGACAACTGGCAGCAGGCCACCGACCTGGTCGGCCGGCTGCAGCTCAAAGCCGGGCAATTTGCCGAAGCCCAGGCGCGGGCCGGCAAGATCAAGGCCGGCGGCCGAGGCCCGATTGCATCGGCCAGGGCCCCGGACATGATGGTCAATTGATACGCGGAGGTGATCATGATCAGGTACGTGATGCTACTGGCCTGCTGCGTAGGCAGCGCGACGTTGATGGCCGAGGAATACCCGCGCCATGCCGCTACGGATGAGACGGCCACCGAACGGCTGTTGCGCGTGCAGTCCAGCGGCGAACAGGCATCCACGCGCCTGCAGGTGCAAACGGCGCGGGAGCGTGACCAGTCCATGCAGCGCTGGCTGGATACCTACAAGTACGAAATCCCCGACTTCTACCGCTGGACCAAGATGACAGAGCGGAATAATTAGTTCGCGGGTATTTTTGCGTCGCCTGTTAGATCGAGCGCCGCGCGGGCGGCGCTCGATCTAACAGCCGCCGCGACACTCAAGCCAGGCAAGCGAAACGGCAAAACCGGCCAGCAAAAAAGGCGCAAACGGCCTCTTCTCCCCCGGCTGGCGTGCCCTGCGCCGCACCATCTGCCATGCCACCAGTGCCACTCCGGCACCAATGAAGGTACCGAGCACGTGGTCCACGCTGGTAGCCAGCGCCAGCGCGCCAAGCAGCTTGACGTCCCCAGCCCCGAACTGGCCGAGCATGTAGCCAGGCAGCGTCAGTAACAGGACGATGACGAAAGCCAGCGCTGCATCGCTGCCCTGGGCACCTAGCCAACTGTTCCCGGTGGCCAGCAACCAAACCAGCGCACAGGCGGCAACACCGAGCGTCAGGACATTGGAAATCTGCCGCTCCCGGGCATCCTGACCGGCGCACAACGCAAGCCAGACAAGCACTGCAAGGCTGTGTATAGGCAATTGGCCATCCCTGTTCGTCGATCGGTTCTATGCTGTTACTCAGGATTCATGGTCAGGGTAGACGCAATCATGAAAGCAGGCCCGGCAAAACGGCAAAACGGCGCAGCGGCCATTGAGTTCGCGGCCGTATTCATGATTTTTTTCGCGGTGTTCTACGGCCTGGTCAGCTACACCTTGCCCATGCTGATGCTGCAGTCATTCAACCAGGCCAGCGCCGAGGCCGTGCGGCGCTGCGTGGCCCTGGACCCGAACAGCGCCAGCTACACCACCGATGTGCAGGACCTGGCCCACCAGGTCATCGGCCAACAGTTGCAGTGGATGCCTGCCGCGTTCAACTTCCAGCCCGCCAGTGACGCGCAGGTAACCCTGGGCGCCAACAAATTGCTGACCGTGACCATCAATTACCCCAAAACGAAACTGACCAACGTGCTGCCGATGCTGGTCCTGCCGCTGATCGGTGAAGTGCCGCACCTGCCCGATCGCCTGCGGGCCGAAGCGAGCTTGCAGCTATGAGCGGTCTTTTCGATCGCTGGCTGAGCGGCCCGGCCACCGCGCAGGCCGAGCCGGCCCCGCAGGCGGTGGGGCTGCAACTCTGGCTGGATGACCAGGGGCACGTGCTGCGCCTGGCCGGGCCCCTGCGCACGGTGCTGCCTGCAAATTCACACAGCGCCCCGCGTGTGCATGACTACCTCCAACGGCAAAGCTGGCTGGTACTTGAAGGCCTCCCCGCCGACTGGCAGGGGCAACCGCTGGACCTTGATTTTGCGACCGTTCACGGCCCTGCCCTGCACACCCGTGGCTGGCTTCAGCGACAGGCCGATGGCTGGCTGCTGCAGGTGTTCGATATCGGTGACCTGCTGGGCGAACGCGAGCAGCACGGCCATCGCCTCACCCAGCAGAAGCTGGCAACGGAGCTTGGCCGCAGGCTGCGTGACTGCGACGAAGAACGCCTGCTGCTGACAGCCACCGAACAACTGCAGCAACTGGCCGAGCACTGGCATGCCGGCTCTGTGCGCCTGATGCTGCCGGGCGATAGCGGCTGGTACACCTACACCTGCAGCGACAACGACTGGCCCTGGGCCGAGGACGAGCGCTTGCGCCCCTGGCTGCAAACACTACCGCCTCGGGGCCGCGAAATAGCTGCTGGAAACCCGCTGTTGCAGCCATGGTGCGCCGGTTTGCCATTGTTGGCCGTGCCCTACCTGCACGGCCATACCGTGCAGGCCTGGTTGCTGTGCGCGGGCGCGCCACGGCCGCCGACCAGCGAAACGGTCGCTGCCCTGCTGCAAGCGCTGATCGAACCCCTGCTCACTCGCCTGCGTCAGCAGCAGTTGCGGCAACGCTCACGCCACCTGGATGAACTGCAACAGCAACTGGGCGCTGGCTGGTGGTCATGGCCCCTGCAGGGGCCGCTGCAGTTTGACCCGGCCCTGGCCTTGCGCCTGGGCGTGCCGCCGGAAGCGACCGCCGAGCAATGGTTGGAGCGCTTGCACCCGGCCGACCGCGAAGCCGCACGCATGGCGCTGGAGCAACTGCGCGAAGGCATTGCCTTGAACCTGAACCTGCGCCTTCTGCCAGCCAACAGCCTGGCAAGCCCGCGCTGGCTGCAGTGGGTAGGCCAGTTGCACGGCCGTCAGGTCCAAGGATTTCTGCTCGATATCAGCGCGCTGAAGGCCCAGGAGCTGCAGGCCGGCGCCGCACGCGCGCGGCTGGAAAACCTCATCGCCAGCTCGCCCGCAGTGATTTACGTCCAGCGCTATGCCGAAGGTGCACTGCACAGTGAATTCTTCAGCGCCAGCCTGACGCCGCTGCTGGGCTGGGAGCCGGACAGCGAACAGGCCCGCCAGCCAGGCCAGACGCTGCACCCCGACGACCGCTGGTTGTGGCTGGAACGCACCCGCACGCTGTTGCGCGACGGCCAGGCCCGCAGCCGCTACCGCCTGCGCGACCACCTTGGCCGCTACCACTGGATACTGGACGAAGCCCGCCTGCTGCGTGACGACCTGGGCCAGCCTGTCGAGGCAGTCGGCCTGTGGCTGGACGTCAGCGAAGCGACCGAGGCGGCCGAGCAGGTGCGCCAGAGCGAGGAGCGCTACCGCGTGCTGGTAGAAGACTCGCCGGCCATGATCTGCCGCTACCGCCCAGACCTCGAACTGCTGTTTGGCAACCACCCGCTAGCCGAACAGCTGGAGTGCGCACCACAACAATTGACGGGCATGAACCTTGGTCAGTGGCTATCCGACAGCCAACATTCGGCCTTTCTCCAGCGCCTGGCGCGGTTGACGCCGGCGCAGCCCTTGGCCAGTGCCGAAATCTGCCTGCAACTGCCTGGGCGCAGAACAGCCTGGTGGGTGTGGGCCGAGCGTGGCCTGTTCGATGAGCACGGCCAGTTGCAGGAAGTGCAGGCGGTGGGGCGCGACAATACCGAAGTACGCCACAGCCAGCAGCAACTGCGGCAAGGGGCCAAGATGGCCACCTTGGGCGAATTGGCAACGGGCCTGGTGCATGAAATCAACCAGCCGTTGAGCACCATGCGCCTGGCGTTGGTCAATACCATCAAGCGCCTGGAAAGCGGTGAGGTCGATGCCGAGTATGTGACGGGCAAGCTGCAACGCATCGACGCCCAGGTCGAGCGCGTGGCGCACCTGGTGGAGCACCTGCGCACCTATGGGCGCCGCTCCGAGGTCGAACAGCATGTGTTCGCGGCGTGGGTAGCAGTGCACGGTGCGCTGGGGTTGCTGGCGGAAGGGTTGAGCGGCAAAGGCGTGGCATTGCACATCGAAGAGCCCGACCTGTGCCCGGAAGTACTGGGCCATGAGGACCAGCTCGAACAGGTACTGATCAACCTGCTGGTCAATGCCCGTGATGCGCTGCTCGAACGGCGGGTTGCCAAGCCGCGGATCAGCGTGAGCCAGCGCGTCGAGGACGGGCAACTGTGCCTGCTGGTGGAAGACAACGGCGGTGGCGTCGACCCGCGCCTGCTCGAACGCATCTTCGAACCGTTCTTCACCACCAAGCCCGCCGGCATGGGCACCGGCCTCGGTTTGTCGGTCAGCCACAGCATCGTCGAAGCAATGGGCGGCCGGCTGGAAGCGCACAACGGCAACGAAGGTGCGTGCTTGCGAGTGTGGTTGCCGCTCTACAACGCCAGCTGAGCGCGGCCGCTGGAGCAACTGAGGTTGGCGCCGACTTCGGCGTTGACCAGGTCGATGCCCAATACTTTCAGCAGCACGTTCACCAAGGGGTCAAGCAACGGGCTCAGCAGGTTTTTGATCAGGGGCTCGACAATGCCCTTGACGCCGCTAAGCACGCTGCCAACGATAACCAGCACGTCGCCGAGGCCGCTATTGACGGTGGGTTTGTAAGCTTCCAGTTGTATGCCTTGCAGCGTGTCGGTGAGGCTGCCAACCACGTTGCTGCTGGCGGTTTGCATGCTTTGGTAAGCGGGGGTAAGGCCAATGTTTGGTGGGGTGCTGTTGGGCGCCTGGAAGATCAGCGGGCGCTCGACGGCACCGCTGCCCAGCAGCTTGCTGTTGACCCGCAGGCCGAGGCCGCCGCCGACGAAGGGAATACGGGCCTCACAGGTTGCAGGCAGTATCAAAAGCCGAGTGCATCGCTTGGAACCGATGTCTACCAACGGCAAAGCCTTTACGGCCGTGGTGCCATTGGTGAAGAACGCATTGGCGGACTCAAAACGCCCGACTGCAACCTTGGCCGCTGAGCTCTGGGTTTGCGTCGTCAGACGCTTGGGTGAGCAACTGAATGTATCGGGTGATTGGGGGTTGAGACGCGTGGTGGCCTCGGCGACCTCCAGCCCTATATCCAGTGACAGTTTATCCGGCACCAGAATGATGTCACTGACCGTGCAGGGTATGCCCACCAGGCAGAGCACCGATTGCAACGTGCTGGCCAGGTTCAGGCTGAGCAGGTTATTGATCACGTTGGTCAGCGGCGACACCAGGTCGAGCACTGCGTTAGCGAGCCCGAACACAGAATCCAGCAACGGCAACTCTAGCGAAATCATCGCCCGCACCTGTGCGGTATGCACCCGCAACTCGTTCGTGCGCGGGTCGCCCACCGCCGAAATCTGCTGAGGCTCGATCACCATCAGACGCACCCGGCCATTGACCAGCCCTAACACGGTTATTGGTAAATCCACCGTTGCAGCACTTTCGCTGACCGCCAGCTGAATGACCCCCTGCACCAATTGCAGCAACTGAATATTGGCATCCAGCCCGGCCTGCGCCGTACCGTTCTGAATATCGAGCAAGTCGCCCAGCTGCAGCAACGTACTGTTGCTGGCACCAAGGGCCAGCTTGCCAAGGTTGGTCACCACATTTGCCGCTGCACCGCTCTGCTGCAGCACCTTTACAGCCGCTTGCAGCAATTGCGTAGCGGTGGCGTTGGCAGTGAGCAATTGCTGGTAGTCGCCTGCCTTGAGCTTGAGGTCGATGGCCAGCTGGTCGAGATAGCGGAGCAAATTGAGTTGGGTGCTGGCGATGCCTTGCCAGCCGGCTACATCCAGCTGAACGGAACCGCCCAAGGCGCCGAGCAGTGCATTGAGCAAAACCGACTGCCGCGAATCGACGGTCGCCAGCGTGGTCCGAATGGTCAACATCGCCTGCGGCGGCAGAGGCGACGATGCCACCGCGTGCGCCTGCAAGGTCGTGGTCAACGGCACACCACTGCCCTGCGCCAGGCTATACACCCCCGCCGCAACACTGGTGGGCACCGTGTTGCTCACATCCACGCGGATGGCTTCATTGCGATTGTTGTCACTGGTGAAGGTGCGCAAGCTGTTGGCGCCGGTCTGCAAGTACCCGCAACTGGCGGTCAGCGGGTTGCTGGCCGCGTGGCCGTTGCGGGTGGCGGCTGTGCGGGCAATCGCGTTGGCCTGGGGCCCGCTGCCGGTGCACACGGCAAACTGGCCTGCCGCCTCCAGCGCCGACATGTCGGCAATGCGCTGCAGCTTGCGCTGCTCCAGGTACAAGCGGCCGCTGTCGATCACCACCAGCATGAACAACAGGGCAAGGCCCAGGGTTATCACCGCCATGAGGCCAATTGCGCCACGTTGACGGGCAGCAGATGAGGGAACCACGGGCACTCCTTTGCCGGCCACTGGCCATGCGTCGCGGCTGCGGTTCAAGGAGTGTAGTTGCGATGATGGCTAATTGCCTTGCAGGAACCAACCTGGCAGTGCCCGGTCAACTTCTGCAGACATTCTTAGCAGGGCCCCAGGCATGAACAACCCTTTCGACCGAATCAGTGCTGCATTCGCCCCCGAATACCGGGTCAACCTGAGCATCGCCAACCTCGACGGCAGCATCATGCTGACCCTCTCGGACGACGCCGGCGTAGTCGCCAAGCGCCTCATCACCCAGGCCCAGCGCAACGACCCGGTACGCCTGCAACGGGTGATCGACAGCATCCGCCTGGGCCTTGCGATCGAACTCAGCCAGAACCCCATGCAGGTGCTGGCCGCGCTCACCCGTGACGCCCGTAACGAGCCGCGCCATTTCGTTGCCAACTGAGGGCTACTTGCCCTCCTCCACTGCCTTGCCATTGGCATCCAGCACCTTGGTCGAGGGGTAGCGGTACGAGGCGTAGCGCACCACCAGGATCGAGAACGCCAGCAACAGGATGCCCCCACACAGGTACAGCAGCCCTTCGTCCGGCGCCTTGTGGTGCGAGACATCACCGATCAGCAGGCGGGTCAGCGCGGTGATGGCCACGTACAGCAGGAAGCGGATCGGCATGTGGTTGGTCTTGAAGTAGATACCGACCATCGCCCCCAGCTCCAGGTAGATGAACAGCAGCAGGATGTCATCGACACTGATCCCGCCCTTGCCCAGCATTTCCAGGAACGTCGCCACCGCCGCGTAGGCAGTGATCGCGCCAATGCCGAACAACGCCAGGTAATGGAACGCCTCGACGCACAGGTTGCCCAGCGAGTCGGCCGAGCCGTGCAGGCCCTTGCGCAGTTTTTCTGCCCATTTGATGTTCACGATGTTCCATTCCCCGATACGACTTTAAGGATGATGCGTCACCCGTGTGACGCTTGTGCCATGCAGTTAAAGGGCCAGGCCCCTGTCTTGGAAGGCGACCGATTGCCGCAAGGCACTTTGGGCATGGCAAGAAGACAGGTCGCCTGGGCCGGCCCTTTCGCGGGTGAACCCGCTCCCACAGGTACTGCTTCCCTGGGCCACGCTACAATTTCTGCTTGCGAACCAACCAAATTTGCCATTACTGTATATAGATACAGTAAATCGCAACACAACCAGCAAAAAGGCATAGAGGTGATGAATGGCCGTCGAAGTGGTGTACCGCAGCAGCCGCGACCCGGAGCGCTTGTTTATGGATAAGGCCGAAGCAGACCGTCACGACAAGATGCTCGAACTGGCCGAGCGCCTCGCTGAAGTGCTGCACAAGGCGGTGCCGTCGCTGACGGAGCAGCAGGTCGAGGAAGCCGGTATCTACATGGCCAAGAATCGCGATGTGTTCGCTCGGGCGTTCAAAAGCCAGCCGGATGCGTTGGCCGAACTGCTGGAAGGTGGCGCAACCGAGTAACATCGGCGCCGCCTGCTTCGCGGGTTCACCCGCGAATAGGCCAGCAAAGCCAGTATCAACCTTCAGCCATACAGCAACCGCTCCGCCAGCATCTGCGCCACCCGCGCCGGCGAACGTTTTTCCGCCTGCGCATGGCCAAACACTTCGGTCAGCCGTGAAGGAATGCGCGCCAGGTGCGCGGTGATGGTGCCCAGGTCTTCGCCACGGTGGGTCAGCGCCACATAGATCAGCCCACCGGCATTGATCACGTAGTCTGGCGCATACAGTATCCCGCGTGACTCCAGCTGGTCTGCCACCTGCAAGGTAGTCAGCTGGTTGTTGGCCGCCCCCGCCACTGCCGCACAGCGCAGCTGCATCACGCTCTGCCCGTTCAGCACCGGCCCCACGCCGCAGGGTGCGAAGATGTCGCAAGGGGTGCTGATCAACGCATCGTTGGTCACAGGTTTTGCATCGAACTGCTCCATCGCCAAGCGCACACGCCCTGGGTCCAGGTCGCTGACCAGCAGCTCCGCGCCCACCGCATGCAGTTGCTCCGCCAGCGCATACCCGACATTGCCCAGGCCCTGTACCGCTACTCGCAGGCCTCTGAGGTCATCGCTGCCCAGCCGGAACGAGGTAGTGGCGCGAATGCCGGCGAACACCCCCATCGCCGCATGCGGCGAGGGGTCACCCGAGGCCGTGGTGCTGGTCACATGGGGGGTGCTCTGGGCGATGCAGTCCATGTCCAGGGTCGAGGTGCCGCTGTCTACGGCGATGATGAAACGCCCATGCAAGGTATCGATGAAGCGGCCAAAGGCCTCGAACAGCGCGGCGCGGTTCTCTACATGCGGGTTGCGCATGATCACCGCCTTGCCCCCACCCAGCGGCAAGCCCGCCAGCGCCGCCTTGTAGCTCATGCCTTGGGCCAGGCGAATGGCGTCGGTCATGGCGCTTTCGTCATCGGCGTAAGGCAGATAGCGGCAACCGCCCATGGCTGGGCCCAACTGCTCGCTGTGGATCGCCACGACCGCTTTCAGGCCCGTAGACGGGTCGTTGAACAGGTGCAGTGACTGGGTACGGGTGCTTTGCATCAGTGCGAACATCGACGGGCTCCCCCACGAGGTGCTCCTTCCAGTATAGGCACCGCCCCAAAGCTGGCGTGGCTGCCGGACCACTGGACGAAACCGCCCGCCACAGCTAATACTCAAGCGTGTGTGGAGATACCCCATGAAGCCACGTCAAGCCTGCCTGGCCTGCCTGGAACGCGAGCCTGTCGCCCTGCTGGAAGCCGCATTGTGGATGGCCGCCGAGCACGACCTCAGCGTCGAGCCCGCGGCCAGCCTTGCCATTCTGCATGACCTGCAGCGTGAGATCAGCGCCAACCTGCCGATGCTGCCACTGTGCGAACTGGCCCAGCCACTGCTGCGCCAACTCAATGCCCTGGGCTTTCAGCAGGATGAGTACCACCCCCTGCGCCCGCAGGCCGCGATGATGGACAAGGTGCTACAACGCCGCCGTGGCCAACCACTGACCTTGGCCATCCTTGCCCTGGAGCTGGCCCAGCGGCTGTCCATCCCGCTGGAGGGTGTGGGCTTCCCTGGCCATTTCCTGCTGCGCGTGCCGGGTGCCGACCACCTGCTCGACCCCTGTGGTGGCCGGCGCCTGTACCCCAATGATTGCCGTGAGCTGCTGGCGCGCCAGTTTGGCCCGCACGTTGCGCTGACGGCGGAGCACCTGCGCAGCGCCAGCCCGCTGCAGATGCTGCAACGGCTGTCACGCAACCTGCGCCAGCTGCACATCAGCAACGACAACCACCTGGCGGCCTTGATCGACGCCGAGCGGATCATGCAGCTGGGCCCGGTTCAAGTCAGCGACTACGTGACCCGCGCCTCGCTGTACCAGCACCTGGACTGCCCACAGGCCGAGCGCTTCGACCTGGAGCATGCGTTACTGCTCACGGAAGACCCGATCCAGCGCCTGAAGCTGTCCGAGCGGATCGGCAAGCTTCCGACGGCGAACCGTTCGCTTCACTGAACCGGGCTGTCCGGCTGCTGGGCTGGGTGGGCCTTGGCGAATGCCGGGTGCACGGCCGCCAAGGCGGCAACCCGGAGGATGCGCGGGAAGCTGTCGAGGTCGATATTGAAACGCTCGGCGGCATAAAGCTGCGGGATCAGGTACACATCCGCCAGCCCCGGTTGCTCACCGAAGCAAAAGCCATGGTCACCGATCAGTTGCTCCACCGCTGCCAAACCCTGGCTGATCCAGTGGCCGATCCACTGGTTGACCTGGCCTTCGTCCTGGCCGGCCTGGCGCAACCGGTTGAGCACGCTGACGTTGTGTAGCGGATGAACGTCGCAGCCAATGATTGCCGCCACGCCGCGTACCTTCGCGCGCGCTTCGGCCGTGGCCGGCAGCAGTGCAGGCTGTGGATAAACCTCTTCCAGGTACTCGATGATCGCGGGTGACTGCACCAGCAATTCGCCGCCGTCGGTGCGCAAGGCCGGCACGCGGCCCTGCGGGTTGACGGCGACATAGCCCGCACCGCGCTGCTCACCCTGTAGCAGGTTGACCGGCAAGGACTGGTAGGCCAGCCCCTTCAGTGCCAGGGCAATGCGCACCCGGTAGGACGAGGTGGAACGGTAATAGGTGTACAGCTCCATGCCCCTGCCTCCTCAGTGGGCCGCAATGACCGTGCCACGGCATTCGCCGAAGCCGATGCTGGCCACGCCGTCACGCGTGCAGCGGGCACGCAGGATGATCTCGTCGCCGTCTTCGAGGAACTTGCGCACCTCGCCGCTGGCCAGTTCAACCGGCAGCTTGCCGCCTTCGGTGATCTCCAGCAGGCTGCCGTAAGAACCCGGCGTGGCGCCCGACAATGTGCCCGAACCGAACAGGTCGCCCGGCTGCAGTTGGCAGCCGTTGACGCTGTGGTGCGCCACCAGCTGCGCCACGGTCCAGTACATGCTGCGGGTGTTGCTCAGGGTCAGGCGGTGCGGGGCAGCGCCCTGCTCGCGCATGCGCTCGGTCAGCAGCAGCACTTCAAGTTCGATATCGAATGCACCGGCGGCCTGGTCGCGCTTGTCCAGCAGGTACGACAGTGGCTGCGGGTCGCCATCCGGGCGTGCCGGCTGGGCGCAGCGGAACGGCTCCAGCGCTTCAGCCGTGACTACCCAAGGCGAGATGGTAGTAATGAAGCTTTTGGACAGGAACGGCCCCAAGGGCTGGTATTCCCAAGCCTGGATATCACGCGCCGACCAATCGTTGAGCAGGCACAGGCCGGCTACGTGCTCGGCAGCATCGCCAATCGGGATCGCCTGGCCCATGTCATTGCCCTGGCCAATCCAGATGCCCAGTTCCAGTTCGTAGTCCAGCCGCGCGCAAGGGCCGAAGCTCGGCTCGGTGTGCCCGGCCGGCAAGGTCTGGCCCTTGGGCCGGCGTACATCGGTGCCGGACGTGCGGATGGTCGAGGCGCGGCCGTGATAACCGATCGGCACGTACTTGTAGTTTGGCAGCAGCGGGTTGTCGGGGCGGAACAGCTTGCCCACGTTTTTTGCGTGCTCGATGCCCACGTAGAAGTCGGTGTAGTCACCGATCTGCGCAGGTACATGCAACTGGCAGGCACTGGCCGGGTACAGTGCGGCTTGCAGCGCCGCCTGGTGTTCGCTGTGTTCGCCAAGCAGTACCTGCAAGCGCTCGCGCAGGGCGACACGGGCGCTGCGGCCCAGCGCGAAGAATGCGTTCAGTGCACCACCACGGGTGGCTTCCACGGCGGCCTTGGCGGCGCCGTCGAACAGGCCGGCGGCCAGTACCGCCTCCAGGTCAAGGATCGCGTCGCCGATGGCCACGCCACAGCGCCTGGCCTCACCTGGCCGGCTGAAGATACCCAATGGCAGGTTCTGCAGCGGGAAGTCGTTGTGCCCGTTGGCGTGCTCGACCCAGCTACGGGCATTGGCAGTGTGGTTCATCGGTTATCTCCGGTTCGGGTTGAAGGTGCTCGGCAAGGTGGCCCAGCAACTATCGTAGTCGGCCTGCAATTGCGGGCATTCAAGGGCCTGCTGGCTCGGGCGCAGCACTTGGCTGGTCTCGAACATGAAGGCCATGGTGTTATCGATCTTGTGCGGCGCCAGGTCGGCGGCAATGGCTTTTTCGCAGGTTTCGGCGTCGGGGCCGTGGGCGCTCATCACCCCGTGCAGCGAGGCACCACCGGGCAGGAAGCCCTCGGCCTTGGCATCATAGGCACCGCTGATCAAGCCCATGAACTCGTTCATGAGGTTGCGGTGGAACCATGGCGGACGGAAGGTGTTCTCGGCCACCATCCAGCGTGGTGGGAAGATCACGAAGTCCATATTGGCCAGGCCATGCACGCTGGTCGGCGAAGTCAGCACGGTGAAGATCGACGGGTCCGGGTGGTCGAAGCTGACCGTACCGATGGTGTTGAAACGGCGCAGGTCGTATTTGTACGGCACGTTGCTGCCGTGCCAGGCAACCACATCCAGCGGTGAGTGCTGCAGTTCGCAGGCCCAGTGCTCGCCGAGGAACTTCTGCACCAGTTGCACCGGCCCTTCGGCCTCTTCGTAGTGCGCCACCGGGGTGAGGAAGTCGCGCGGGTTGGCCAGGCCGTTGCTGCCAATCGGGCCCAGCTCCGGAATACGCAGCGGTGCACCGTGGTTTTCGGCGATATAGCCACGGGCCTGGCCGTCGAGCAGTTCGACGCGGAACTTCATGCCGCGCGGAATTACCGCGATTTCCAGGGGGCCGACTTCCATTACACCCAGTTCGGTGGCAATGCGCAGGCGGCCCTGTTCCGGCACCAGCAGCAGTTCACCGTCGGCGTTGAAGAACACCCGCTCCATGGAACGGTTGGCGCAGTAGATGTAGATGCTCACGCCGGCCGGTTTCTGCGCCGGGGCATTGGCCACCATGGGCAGCCAGCCTTCGATGAAATCGGTGGGCTCGGCAGGTATCGGCTGGGGGCTCCAGCGCAGGCGGTTGGGGTTGATGGCCCCCAGCGGCGCGGTCAGCGCCTGGCGCGCCAGCCGCTCGAAACGCGGGTGCAATGCAGACGGGCGAATGCGATACAGCCAGGTACGGCGCAGCTCGCTGCGGGCCATGGTGAACGCCGTGCCCGAGAGCAATTCGGCGTACAGCCCATAAGGCGCCTTCTGCGGCGAGTTCTGCCCGACCGGCAAGGCACCCGGCAGCGCTTCGCTGGCAAACTCGTTGCCGAAGCCGCTGAGGTAGTGAAGGTCGGGTGATGTGTCGCGAGTCATCGATGCCTCCGGGCTCTGACCGAGCCGTTGCTGGCAGCTGGCTGCTGGCCCGATGCGGGGTGACAGCGCGTCTGCATTGTTTTTATCGTAATCAGATTACGAATAACGTAATTTGCTACGGGCATGGCGTCAAGCTATAAAGGCGCGACTCGAAGAATCCGGAAGCAGATGTCCATGACCAAAGCCAGCTCCTCCGCCGACAACGGCAAGCAGAAAGTCCGCTCGGCGGAGGTTGGCACAGACATCCTCAAAGCCCTTGCCGAACTCTCCCCCTCCACCTCGCTGTCGCGCCTGTCGGAGCATGTGCAGATGCCGGCGAGCAAGGTGCACCGCTACCTGCAGGCGCTGATTGCCAGCGGTTTTGCCGAGCAGGATGCGGCCACCAACCATTACGGTTTGGGCCGTGAGGCATTGCGGGTCGGGCTGGCGGCGCTGGGCAGCATCGATGTGCTGAAGATTGCCGCACTGCCGCTGTCGCAGCTGCGCGACGAACTGAACGAGAGCTGCTTCATTGCGGTGTGGGGCAACCAAGGCGCAACCGTGGTCAGCATCGAACCTGCGGTGCGTGCAGTTACCGTGGTCACGCAGATGGGCTCGGTGCTGCCGCTGCTCACCTCGTCCACCGGCCTGGTGTTCGCCGCCTACCTGCCGGAACGCGAGACCGTGGAGCTGCGTGACCGGGAACTGGCCGCCCTGCAGCAGAGTGCCGACGATTACCAGGCGGTATTGGCGGGCATTCGCGAACGCGGCCTGCACCATGTGCACGGGCTGCTGATGCCGGGCGTGGATGCGCTGTCGGCGCCCGTGTTCAATGCCATGGGGCAGGTTGCGGCGGTGATGACCGTGGTCGGGCCGACGTCGATCTTCCACGCCGACGAACATGGCCCGGCGGCGCAACGGCTGCTGGCGGCTGCGCGGGAAACCAGCTGGCGCATGGGCTATTCGCCCGCTGCCTGAGTGGCCGCAGCACTATTGCCCGATACGTAAAGGTGAATGTCATAAGCCGCTATTTTTCCCATGGGATCAAGCGCTTATTCTTGACTCACTGGCCGGCATGAAGGGCTCTCCCCCCGCTTTTCATGCCTGCGAGGTTCACCGACGTAGATTTTGAAGCTCCTTGATCTGACGTCTCGATTGGCCGCTGCGGCTTGCAGCGGCCTTTTTTTTGCACTGAACAACATGCGCTCTCGACTGGATGACGCGGTCCCACAAAGTACCCTGCAAGCTCTCTACAGCGGATACTTCTGCAGGTTCGCCATCATCTGCTGCAGCGCCTGCAAACTGTCCTGCGGATGCACCGCCCCGTCAAAGTCCCCGATCCGTGCCCAGTTCTCGGCCACCTGCTCCGGGGTAAAGCCTTCGCGCGGATCGAAGCCCACCCCCAGGCTGCGCTCCCAACGCACCTTGCCCACCCAGCCGCCGCCTACCTCGAACAGCTCACCCGTGCCCTGGCACTGCTCGCTGCCCAGGTACACCACCAGCGGGCTGACCAGCTCGGGCTTGAGCCGCTCGAATACCTGGGGCGGGATCAGCCCTTCGGTCATGCGCGTGCCACCGGTGGGGGCGATGGCGTTGACCAGGATGCCGTGCTTGCGCCCTTCGATCGCCAGGGTGCGGGTCAGCCCGTACAAGCCCAGCTTGGCCATGCCGTAGTTGGCCTGGCCGAAATTGCCGTAAATGCCAGAGGTAGAAGCGGTGAAGATCACCCGCCCCCAGTTCTGCTCGCGCAGGTGTGGCCAGGCAGCCCGGGTGACTTTGTAGGCCCCTTCGACATGCACCTGGTAAACCTGCTCCCAGTCGCTGTCGTCCATCTTGTGGAACGTCTTGTCACGCAGGATACCGGCATTGTTCACCAGCACATCAACCCGGCCAAAGCTGTCCAGGGCCTGCTCGACAATACGTGCACCCTGGCTGACCGAGTCGTGGTTGGCGATGGCGGTGCCACCAGCGGCGCGTATCTGCTCCACCACACGATCGGCGGCCGAGGCGCTGGCACCTTCACCGTGGGTAGAGCCGCCGAGGTCGTTCACCACCACCTTGGCGCCACGTGCGGCGAACAGCAGCGCATGGGCACGGCCCAGGCCACCGCCGGCTCCGGTGACAATCACCACGCGATCTTGCAGACGGACAGGCTCGCTCATGCTCATGGCTCCAGGCAGGTTCAGGTAAGCCGAGTGTCCGCCGCAAACAACGGGCGGACAACAAAGCTCACGCAGGCTGAATGCCTGGCAATAACGCAGGGCGATGCGGCCCGATCAGGACCACGCCACTTTCTGCGTATAGAAGCTCACAAGCTGCTCACGAAAGGCCAGGTAGTGACGCAGCACCTGCACTGGCGCTTCGGTGTGCGGGTAATGGCCGATACCTGGTAGCTGCACGGTGTCCGCCTCCGGCACCAGTTGCCGGTAGCGCTCGAGCATGTGCGCGCCGGACAGCGGGTCGACCACGCCATTGATCAGGCGCAGTGGCACGCCTGTGCGCTGCATCGCCCCGACCCAGCGCTCGCGGTGCAATCTGCGTTCGGGCATGTAGCTCACCAGCTTGTGCAGGATACGTGTGCCCCGGTTGGCGGTGATCAGGCTCCAGAAATCATCCAGGGCACTTTCGCTGGGGTGGGTGCAAGGGCCATAGACCTGGGTCACGTTGCGCACCAGGTCGTCACGCCCGAACGAACGCCCCACCAGCCAGCCGAACCGGCTGAGCAGCAGCTTCTGGATCAGCAACATGCGGCAGCTTTCGGGGAACAGCCCGCTGTTGAGGAACACACAGCTGGCAACCTCGGCACGCTGCTCATGGTGCCGCGCCAGCAGCTCCTGGGCGACGCTGCCGCCGTAGTCGTGGGCCAGCAGGTGCACCGGCTGGTCGACCTGCAGGTGGCCAAGCAAAGCCTGCTGCAAGTCTGCCTGCTCCATCAGGCTGTAGGCGTGATCGACCGGCTTGGCCGAATCGCCAAAGCCCAGCATGTCGCAAGCGATCACCCTGAAGCGTTGGCTCAAAGGCCCCCACAAATAGTGCCAATCCCAGCTGGCGGTGGGGAAACCGTGTAACAGAAGCAGGGGCTCTCCTTGCCCTGCGGTCCAGTAGCGGATGCTCTGGCCCCGGAAAGTGAAACTCTGTCCCCGGGTACGCCAGACGCACAATGGAATTTCGGCCATAGGCATCAGAACGGTCCCGGTGAAGTGGTGTTGGCGGAATAGGGCAAGGCTGCGGTCATTGCATGTCACCTCGGCACATACATGTGCTCTCTATGTCGAGGCAGAGTCTAGCCAGCAGGCCATGGGCTGAAACTTGCGTTGCCAGCCAGCTTGATGACTGAGCGAGTCAGTGGCACGAACGGTCAGAGCAGCATGGCCAGCAGCGGTGCCGCGAACAGGTTCAACAACCCGGTCAGGACCATGACCAGGCCGGCCACCGAGCCTTCCTCGCAGCCCACCTCCTGAGCCCGGCTGACCCCGGCACCGTGCGCCCCGACGCCAAACAGTGCACCCCGTGCCAGGGGCGTGCGCAACGGCAACCAGCGCAGCAGCACGCCACCGAACATGGCGCCGAGCACGCCGGTGAACATCACGAACACCGCCGTCAGTTCCGGCACGCCACCCAGGTCATGGGCCAAGGGCATGGCAAACGGCGTGGTGATCGAACGCGGCACCAGCGACAGGCTGGTTGCACTGTCCAGCGCCAGCAGATGCGCAAGGCCCCAGGAGCTGGCGATCGAGGCACTGCTGCCTGCCACCATGCCCACCATCAGGGCCGGCCAATGGCGCGCCAGCATGGCCCGCTGCTGCCAGATCGGCACCGCGAAGGCCACAGTCACCGGGCCGAGCACGCTCATCAACCAATGGGTATTGCGGGCATACTCTGCATAGGCGGTATGCAGCGGCACCGCCACGGCCAGCAGCAGCACGGGTACCAATATCAACGGCGACAGCAGGTAGCGCTTGCTGCGCCGGTACAGCCAACGGCTGCCCAGGTAAGCCAGCAAGGTCAGGGCCAGCCAGAACAGCGGCATGGGTTCAAGGCTCATGGCGCAAGCTCCAGCGGCACACCAGTTCCACGGTCAAGGCAGTCACCACCATCACCATCAGCGTGCTCACGGCGATCACCAGCAAGATGCGCCAGCCTTCTTCACGGATGAGCGAGCCGTAATCCAGCAGGCTCATCAGCGCCGGGATGAAAAACAGCAGCATCTCGGCCATCAGCCAGCCCGCGCCCAGTTGCAACATGGCCGGCTTGAGCACACCCGAAGCGAACAGTATCAACAACAGTGCCAGGCCCATCACGCCGCCAGGAATCGGCCAGCCCAGCCAACTGGCAAGCTGGCCTCCGAGCAGGAACAAAGAACAAAGGATCGCCAGCTCGACAAGCAGGCGCAGGGCTTTTTTCAACAACGCGGGTTTCATGATGCGGGTTCCTCGACAGACCCTTATTTTAAGATTCGGCTGCCTAGGCCAGAAGCGAATTGTTAGACTGATCGCCATTCCATAATGGAATTCAGGGGATGGAATTCAAACAGCTACGCAGCTTTATCGAAGTGGTCCACCGCGGCGGTTTCACCCAGGCGGCCCACACCCTGCATATCAGCCAGTCGGCTGTAAGCAAGCAGGTGGCCCAGCTGGAGCAAGATGTGGGCCAGCCACTTCTGGAGCGCCAGGCCTCGCAGCTGCACCTGACGGCAGCCGGGCGCATTGTGCTGGAGCGTGGCGAAGCCCTGCTGCGTCAGCGCCAGGCACTGCTCAACGAGCTGGACGACCTCAGCCAGATGGGGCGTGGCGAGCTGCGCCTGGGCTTGCCCATGCTGGGCAGCGACGCCTTGTTCGCCGGTTTGTTCGCTGAATACCGCCGGCGCCACCCGAATATCGCGATTCAGTTGCTCGAAGGTGGCAGCCGCAGCGTCGAGCAGGCAGTCAGGAGTGGCGAACTGGAATTGGGTGGCAGCCTGACGCCCAGCGACGAAGCGTTCGACTACCAACCGTTTTGCAACGAACCGCTGGATGCCCTGCTGCCGGCTGGCCATGCCTTGGCGGGCCTGGACGGGGTGGACCTGGCGCAACTGGCCGATACACCGTTCCTGCTGTATCAGCGCAGCTTCGTGCTCAATGACCGGCTGCTGAAGGCGTGCCAGCAGCAAGGCTTTACCCCGAAGGAAGGCGGGCGCAGCGGCCAGGCGGATTTTTTGGCAGCGCTGGTGGCGGCGGGCCAGGGCGTGGTGTTGCTGCCCCGGGTGGTGGCAAAAGCGCTTGAGCGCCCCGGGGTGGTGCGTTTGCCGCTGCGTTCGCCGCAGGATTTGCGTTGGGATATTGCCTTTATCTGGCGGCGCGGGGCGTACCTGTCACGGGCGGCGCAGGCCTGGTTGGCGTTGCTGCGCGAGTGGCCGGTGCCGGGCAGTAGCTAATGATTTAGCCAGTGCCGGCCCTTTCGCGGGTTTACCCGCGAAGAGGCCAGACCAAGCGAAAATGCCCCGTCAGGCTTTCAACGCTTGAACAAGCTCTGCCAACCACGGCTCCGCATCGGCTTCCGGGGTCACGGTCTCGCCGGCATCCAGGCGCAGCATCGGCTGCACTTCGCGCACACCCAACTCGGCAAACAACTCGCGCATTTGTTCGCCACCACCACAGTAGGTGTCACCGTAACTGGCGTCGCCCAGCGCAATGACTGCACCCGGCAGGCCACGCCAGGCCGCAGGCAGGGTGTCACGAATGGCGCAGTACAACGGCATGAGGTTGTCCGGCAGCTCGCCCATGCCGGTGGTCGAGGTCACAGCCAGCAAGGCGTCTGGGGCAAAACCTTCAAGATCCTGCAGGGTGGCACGCGCCGCATGCCAGGCCTCCAGGCCTCCAGCCTTCAACAGCGATTCGGCGTGACGGGCGACTTCTTCGGCGGTGCCATAGACCGATCCGGAAATAATGGCGACTTTCATCGGGTAGAGGATTCCGAAACTGAGTGAAAACGTAGGATACTAGCATCCAGCGCTGGCAAAAGGCCGCCTCTACCATAGTCGCCGCCTTCAGCCTTTCTTTGCTCAATGGCCCAGACATGATCAACGCGCAATTGCTGCAATCAATGGTCGATGCGTCCAATGACGGGATCGTGGTTGCCGAACAGGAAGGCGACGACACCATCCTGATCTACGTGAACGCCGCTTTCGAACGCCTGACCGGCTATAGCCGCGACGAAATCCTCTACCAGGATTGCCGCTTCCTGCAGGCCGACGACCGTGACCAGCTTGGCCGTGCCCGCATCCGCAGGGCCTTGGCCGAAGGCCGCCCCTGTCGCGAAGTGCTGCGCAACTACCGCAAAGATGGCAGCGCGTTCTGGAACGAGCTGTCGATCACCCCGGTAAGGCTCGACGCTCAACAGCGGACCTATTTCATCGGTATTCAGAAGGACGTCAGCCGCCAGGTCCAACTTGAGCGGGAGCTTGCCGAACTGCGCGTTTGTCCGAAACCCGACGAACGCGCCTGAACCAAATACGCCACGCACGGTCAATTTCGTTGAAGAAATCGCCACCACCGAGTTCGATCATGCAAGCAGACGCGCTCCTGACCCAGGACGAACTGGATTTCATCCAGAGCATGCAGCATTCGCCGCAGCTGAACCTGGCAGACTCCATGTCGAGTCTGCTGGTCAATGGCGACCGTCGTATCCAGAGCTTGCTGACCCGCCTGGTGGCCAACGAACAGGTGACTTTGCAAGCCCAGTTCAACAACCAGCAGATCAGCTTCCCGCTGCAGTTGGTGGAAGACGAGTTCCACGCCCTGCACCTTCAAGTGGGTTCACCCGAAATCTACGAAGACGGCCCCATGCTGCGCGCGTGGCGCCTGTCGATGGAAACGCCCAGCCCGTTGCTCGATAGCCATGATCAGCAAAGCGGCCTGTGGGTTCGCGATATTTCGTTCAAAGGTGTACTGGTGGAGATCCGCGGCTTGCCAGCGGCGCCCACCCGTTTCGAGTTGCGCTTCGCCCCGGGCGATATCAGCCCGATCGAATTGCATGGTGTACTGGGCCGGCGCATCGGCCCGGACCTGGCGGCCTACGACCTGGGCCAGAGCCCGGCCGAAGAGATCGACCGCCTGCGCGACTACATCCTCCAGGCCCATCGCCAGGCGCACCCCGAACTGCACACTCAGGTATCGAGCTGACCGGCCAGAAACTGCCGCAAGCGCTGGCGCATCACACTACCCTGCGCACCAAGGCACGCTACCAGGCTGCCTGCCAGGTGGTCCTGTGCCACTTCTGCAGCTTCGCCGGCCAGCAACAACGGGCATTCCAGTACCGCAGCCATGCGCACCAGTCGTCGGGTGAGTTCCGCCGTGGGTGGGTGGTGGGAAAACAGCACCAGGGCATCTGGTTTCAGGCGTTCGCAGACCAGCGCCAGCTCCTGCAGCGGCTGCCCGCTCGCCAAAGGCGTCACGCCAATCTCGTCGCTGCCCAGGCTCAGGCCGGTCACCAGTAATTCCAGTTCGTGGCATTGCCCTGGCAACGCTGCCAGCAGCACTGTGCGACCACGCGGCACGTGGGCGAGCTGCAAACGGACAAATACCCGGCCACGCAAGAACTGGTCGAGGAACAACCACTCGCTGGCCTCCCCATAGCCGCCCTGCCCCGCCGCCAGGTCGTGCCAAACCGGCATGAACACCTCGGCGAACACCTGGTCCAGGGTGTTGGCAGCAAACACCTCGTCGAACAGCCGGTCCAGGCCGGCCATGTCAAACTGCTGCACGGCCTGACGCACCTGGTGCTGCCAGCGCAACCAGACGTCCGTCGCCCCGCTGACCTGCTCGGCAAGGGCATGACCGCGAGCGAGGATGCTGCCCACTTTACTCACCGCCACACCGCGCTCAAGCCAGCCGAGGATACGGCGGATGTCATCGATGTCCGCTTGGGAATAAAGGCGGTGGCCACTGTCGGTGCGGGTTGGCTGAATCAGCCCGTAGCGGCGCTCCCAGGCACGCAGGGTCACGGCGTTGACGCCCGTCAGTCGGGAAACTTCGCGGATCGGAAACAGCTCCTGCTGCTCAAGACCCACGTCCATCAGCGGATCACGTCCCTGTTCGTTCATCTGCACGGCGTACCCTGAGTGCGGAAGTTGAGCGCTCATTCTACTACGCCGACACCGATCGCAGGGTGCAACCGTTTGCCGGCTGACATTCGGCGAAGATCACACATGCGCGATAATGCGCGCCCGATTCTTGCATGCACACCTGCGTTGCCCACCACCCCGGGCCACGTAGCCAAAGGGGCCAGCTACCCGCCAGCCCCGTTGCCAGGAGATACACGATGTCTACCCCACCCGTCACCTTGATGGTGTCGCGCCGCGCCGCCCATGGCCGCTACCAGGACCTGCTGGCCTGGCTGCATGAAGGCGAGCAGCTGGCCACCGACTTCCCCGGCTACCTCGGTTCGGGCATCCTCGCCCCGCCCCGCGATGGCGACGAATTCCAGATCATCTTCCGCTTCAGCGACGAACCCACCCTGCATGCCTGGGAGCATTCCGCCTCGCGCCGGGCTTGGCTGCAACGCGGCAACGGCCTGTTCGAACGCCCCAAAGAGGCGCGCGTCAGTGGCATTGACGACTGGTTTGGCACCAATACGGTGCAAAAACCGCCGCGCTGGAAGCAGGCCGTGGCCATCTGGCTGGCGTTCTTCCCGGTGTCGCTGGCGTTCAACCTGCTGTTTGGCCCCTGGCTGGCCGCGCTGGACCTGCTGCCCCGGGTAATGCTCAGCACCCTGGCCCTGACGCCGGTCATGGTGTACCTGTTCATCCCCCTGTCCACCCGCCTGCTGGCCAGTTGGCTGCATGCCTCACCTGCCACCACTGGCGCCCTGCGCAGCCGCTGAGGCCAGGCCATACAACAGGGAAACAGTTCGGGTATGCTGGGCGGCAACCAAACGACAGACAAGTTGACCGCCCCGAAATGAACAGCCCCATTCTCGTTACCGGAGCCAGCCAGCGCGTCGGGCTGGCCCTGGCCCTTGAACTGGCACAGGCCGGCCATACGGTGGTCAGTGCCAGCCGCAGCGTCCAGCCACACACGGCCCACCCGAACATCGTGCAGTTTCAGGCCGACCTGTGCCTGGCGGCCGACCGCCAGGCCCTGATCGATCACCTGCACAGCCATTACGAAGGCCTGCGCGCCATCATCCACAACGCCTCGCTGTGGCTCGATGACGGGCTCGACAACCTCGATACCATGTTCCGCCTGCACGTCGAAGCGCCCTACCACCTCAACCTGGCCCTGGGCGACTTGCTTGCCAAGGTGGAAAAGGCCGACATCATCCACATCTGCGACGAAACCTCTTCGCGCGGCAGCAAAAGCCACATTGGCTACGCCGCCACCAAGGCTGCGCTGCAGAACATGGTGCTGTCATTCGCTGAAAAATATGCCCCCACGGTGCACGTGAACGGTATCCTGCCCGGGCTGCTGATCCTCAAGGAAGGGGGCGACGAAGCCTACCGCCAGCAAACCCTGAAAAAAGCCCTGCTGGAGTTCGAACCCGGCGCCGGCCCGCTGATCGAGACAGTCAAATACCTGCTCGCCAGCCAGTACAGCACCGGTAGCCAGGTGGTCATCAATGGTGGCCGCCACTTGAAGAACCGCATGACCTGAGAGAAGCCCATGACCCCACAGCAACAGCTCGAACTCGAAGCCGCCGCGTTCCGGCGCCTGGTCGAACACCTGCAAAAGCGCACCGACGTACAGAACATCGACCTGATGAACCTGTCCGGTTTCTGCCGCAACTGCCTGTCCAAGTGGTACAAGGCCGCGGCCGACGAGCGCCAGCTCGACCTGAGCCTGGACGATGCCCGCGAAGCGGTATATGGCATGCCCTACGCCGAGTGGAAAGCCCAATACCAGAAAGAAGCCAGCGCCGACCAACAGGCGGCGTTCGAAAAAGGAAAACCTCGTGACTGATCTGAACACCCTGCGCGCCAGCTTGGCCAGCGGCCAACATGTATTTGCCGATACCCTGGCGTTCATTGCCGACAACTACAGCTACCAGCCGCAGGCCTTCAACAACGGCGGCGTGGAGAACGCGGCCGGGCAGAACGAAGGTTCGTGCAAGACCTTGGGCCTGGCTTTGCTGGAAGGGCTGAGCGACCAGGAAGCGCTGCTGGCCTTTGGCGAGCACTACCGTGATGTGGTGGCCACGCCTGAGGGCAGCGACCATGGCAATATCCGTGCGCTGATCGAGCATGGTTTGGCCGGTGTGAAATTTGCCGGGCAGCCGCTTTCGCGCAAGGCTTGAGATAGCTGGGGCCGCTTTGCGGCCCCAAAATCCTGAACCCACCCTCAATCCATGAGGGTGCCGGGTACCCCGTGGTCCAGCGCTCCCCGTTGCAACCACTGCAAGGCCACCGGCCACAGGCTCTCGCGAAACCGGTCATGGAAAAACGCGAAATGGCCAATCTCCTCGACCGAGATATCCACAGGCGCGATACGCAGGTGCCGGGCACCCTGTAGATAACTCAGCAACCGCTCGGTCGCCGCCACAGTGCCAAACGGGTCATCGGACAAGCTGATGGCCAGCGTCGCTGCCTGGACGTGTGCAAACGGTACCCTCTCCAGCCGGCGCCCACTTGGCCGGTGCTCATAGCGTGGCGTACGGGTGGTCCAGTCATCCACCACCCCTGCCGGGGTGTCTTCCATCCAGCCCAGACGCTTGCCGGGGAAGTAGCCCAAAGCGCGGGTAAGCAAAGGCATCACCACATGCCATTTGCCGAACAGCCGCCAGCGTTGATCAGCCGCATAATCGCGCCAGTAGGCAAACTGTGCGCCTACCATCACTACCCTGCGTATCTGGCCAGCCGACGGTGCCAGGCCTACTGCACAACCGCCAAAACTGTGCCCCACCACGTCTATTGGCTGACCGGGGAAACGCTCGGCTGCATGCGCCAACATCGCTTCGAAATCCAGACGGCCCCAGTCGCTCCACGATGCCTGGAAGCCGCGCAACGAAACCGGGCGGGATTCGCCGATGCCACGGTAGTCGTAGGTCAGCACATCGCAGCCCTGGGCAAACAGGTAGTCGGCAAAGCGGGAGTAGTAGCGGCAGCGTACCGAAGTGGCCGCGTTGATGATCACCAGCGGGCGCTGGGGGTCAGGCTGGGCGTGACGCCAGCAGAAGCCGCCGAGGCTGTAGCCATCGGCTGTGGCCTGGCGAAAGGGGGTGGCGGGTTGGGTGAGGCTGCTCATGGCGCATTCCCTGTTGTTGTGCGCCAAAACTAGCAAAGATTTTGTAGCCTGTACCGCCCTCTTCGCGGGTAAACCCGCTCCCACAGGTATTATGCCAAGCTCGAAAGCGGTGCATTTCCTGTGGGAGCGGGTTTACCCGCGAATGGGCCAGTACAGGTAAATACTCTTACAGCTCGATGCAGTCGAACTTCACATCGGTGGCCACGTCGTCGTCGTAGTTGACGTCAGCGCGCTCGAAGCCGAACAGGTTGAGGAACTGCTTCTTGTAACCGGCATAGTCGGTCAGGGCGAACAGGTTCTCGGTGGTGACCTGTGGCCACAGGGCCTTGCACTCGTTCTGCACGTCGTCGCGCAGTTCCCAGTCGTCCAGGCGCAGACGGCCCTTCTCGTCGACTTCGGCCGGCGCACCATCGGCGCGATACAGGCGGTCGCGGTACATGCGGTCCAGTTGGTCCTGGGTGCCTTCGTGAACGCCTTTCTCCTGCATGATCTTGAAGACCATCGACAGGTACAGCGGCATTACCGGAATGGCCGAGCTGGCCTGGGTAACCACCGACTTCAGCACGGCCACGTTGGCGCCGCCTTTCACTTCGCCGGCCAGCTTCTGGTCCAGGCGCAGGGCAGTTTCGTCCAGGTCCTGCTTGGCCTGGCCCAGCGCACCGTGCCAGTAGATTGGCCAGGTAATGTCGCTGCCGATGTAGCTGAAGGCCACGGTGCGAGCGCCTTCGGCCAGCACGTTGGCGCCTGCCAGGGCGTCGATCCACAGCTGCCAGTCCTGGCCGCCCATGACGGTCACGGTGTCGGCAATTTCCTGCTCGGTGGCCGGCTCGATGCTGGCCTCGATGATGGTGTCCTTGTTGGTGTCGATGGCGGTCGACTTGTAAGGCTCGCCGATCGGCTTCAGGGCCGAGCGGATGACTTCACCGGTCTGCGGCAGTTTGCGCACAGGCGAGGCCAGCGAGTAGATGACCAGGTCGACCTTGCCACCCATCTCGTTCTTGATCAGCTCGATGACCTTGGCACGGGCCTCGTCGGAGAAGGCGTCACCGTTGATCGACTTGCTGTACAGGCCCTCGGCCTTGGCAAACTTGTCGAAGGCAGCGGAGTTGTACCAGCCAGCAGTGCCGGCCTTGGTTTCGGTGCCTGGTTTTTCGAAGAACACGCCCAGGGTGTCGGCCTTGAAACCGAACGCTGCGGTGATACGCGCTGCCAAGCCGTAGCCACTGGAAGCACCGATGACCAGGACCTTCTTCGGGCCATCCTCGCGCACGCCCAGCTTGCGGGTGGCTTCGATCTGGTCACGGACGTTGAGCTCGCAGCCCTTCGGGTGAGTCGTGGTGCAGATGAAACCGCGAACCTTAGGATGAATGATGGCCAATGTCTGTACCTCGTCAGGTTTATGCCGGGGAAGCGCCGCTTGGGGCGATTCCGATTGATCAGAGGGTGAGACTACCCCCGCAGGTTATCCGACACATATTACGGGGTGATCAAAAGGATGCAAAACCAAGGTTCTCCTGTGCCGGCCTCGTCGCGGGCTCGCCCGCTCCCACAGATGGTTCACAACCTCAAGGCCGGTGCAGTACCTGTGGGAGCGGGCAAGCCCGCGAAGAGGCCAATACAGGTCCCCTCAATCGCGACGTCGGCGACGCCCGGTGATCATCGACAACGGCAGGTTCTCGCGCAGGCGCACACTCTCGTAGATGGCCGCCAGCACATGCACACACACCAACGCCAACACCGCATCGGCCAACCAACTGTGCAGGTCGGTCGGCCAATCTGCGCCCCACAGCGCATCCACCTCCTGGGACGCCCAGCCGGTCAGGACCAGCCCTGCGATACCGGTCAGCATCAAAAGCATCACCAGGGCGCCAATCGGCGAATGCCCCAGGCGATGACAAGGCTCGCCGCGCAGCAGCGCACGGGCATGCCCTGCAAGGCGCGCCGGGGTTGGCCAGAAATCGGCCCAGCGCGCGCTGGGTGGCCCGACAAAGCCCCAGACCACGCGCACCACGACACAGGCCAGTGCGTAGTAACCCAGCCACTGGTGCCAGTCGTCACCTTCTTCGTTGAAAAAATAGTCGGCGAAGAACACACCGGCGATGGAGAGATGGCACAGCCGCAGGAGCGGGTCCCACAGCTGCACCGTGCCGTCGCTGTTCAATCGTGGTACTCGGACTTGACCGCCTTGCCGCTCACCGGGTCATGGTAGATCTCGACCTTGCGGCCATCCTTGTCGAGACCATAGATCTCGTAGCAGTTGCCCTTGGTAACCTTGAACTTGTTGATCTTGTAACCCTGCTCCTTGAGCTGGGCCTGGAACTTTTCCCGGTCTTGCCAGGTGCTTTTGTCTGCGGTGGTGCATTGGGTGGCGGCGAATGCTGTGCTGCTGCCGATCAGTAGCATCAAGGCGATGAGGGTGCGCATGAGTATGAGCTCCATTCAGTTGAGTGAAAACAGCACGGAATTCAGCTTAGTTGGATAGAACGCCGAGCGCCCATTGATTTGTTTTTCACATCAATCCGAAAGAAAAACAAACTTAACAAATGAGCCAAAGCCACCGATGCTTGGGCATTACGCCCATCGCACGGAGAACAACAAATGAACGACGTGGTCATCGTCGCCGCTACCCGCACCGCCATCGGCAGCTTCCAGGGCGCCCTGGCCACGGTACCTGCGGTAGACCTCGGTGCCGCCGTGATCAAGCGCCTGCTGGAGCAGACCGGGCTGGCCCCGGCGCAGGTGGACGAAGTGATCCTCGGCCAGGTGCTCACCGCCGGCGCCGGGCAGAACCCGGCACGCCAAGCCGCGATCAAGGCAGGCTTGCCCTACAGCGTACCGGCGCTGACCCTGAACAAAGTCTGCGGCTCGGGCCTCAAGGCCTTGCACCTGGCCGCCCAGGCCATTCGTTGCGGTGATGCCGAGGTGGTGATTGCCGGTGGCCAGGAGAACATGAGCCTGGCCCCCTATGTGATGCCTTCGGCCCGCACTGGGCAGCGCATGGGCCATGGCCAGCTGATCGACAGCATGATCACCGATGGCCTGTGGGATGCCTTCAACGACTATCACATGGGCATCACCGCCGAGAACCTTGTGGACAAGTACGGCCTCAGCCGTGAGCAGCAGGACGCCTTTGCCGCCGAATCGCAGCGCAAGGCCGTGGCGGCCATCGAGGCCGGCCGCTTCGATGATGAAATCACCCCGATCGTGCTGCCACAGAAAAAGGGTGAGCCCAAAGTGTTCGCCCAGGACGAACAGCCACGCCCGGACACCACCGCTGACTCCCTGGCCAAACTGCGTCCTGCGTTCAAGAAGGATGGCAGCGTTACCGCTGGCAATGCCTCCAGCCTGAATGACGGCGCCGCCGCCGTGCTGCTGATGAGTGCCGCCAAGGCCAAAGCCCTGGGCTTGCCAGTACTGGCGAAGATCGCCGCCTATGCCAGTGCAGGGGTAGACCCGGCAATCATGGGCATCGGCCCGGTTTCAGCGACTCAGCGTTGCCTGGACAAGGCCGGTTGGCAGCTGGCCGAACTGGACCTGATCGAAGCCAACGAAGCCTTTGCCGCACAGGCGCTGGCAGTGGGCAAGGTGCTGGAATGGGATGCTGCGCGGGTCAACGTGAATGGCGGGGCGATTGCCCTGGGCCACCCGATTGGCGCTTCCGGGTGCCGGGTGCTGGTGACCTTGCTGCACGAGATGATCAAGCGGGACGCCAAGAAAGGCCTGGCGACCTTGTGCATCGGGGGTGGGCAAGGGGTGGCGCTGGCGATCGAGCGCTGATCAGCAGGCCCGGCCTATTCGCGGGTTCACCCGCGAACGGGCCGGCACAGGCTGCCGAAAATCAAGCGGCAGCCCGGTTCTCTTCCAGTGCAGCAACCAACACCGCCACTTCCTGGCACTTCTGCACGGCCACTTCCACCGGGCTGCGCGTCAACGAGCAGGATGGTGCCAGCCACAGCCGCTCTCCCAGGCGCTCATGGGCATCGTGCAGCAGGTCCAAGGTCTCTCCCAGATTGCAAGGCGCGGCGTTGACGCCATCGACCAGGCCCAGCGACAGCACTTTGTAGGCCGGCAGGCGATCGAGAATGGTCACGTACTGGTCGGGTGCCTGAACCAGGTCGATGTGCAGGCCATCGACCGGCAGGTTCGCGGCCAGGCCGAGGTTGCCTCCAAGGCCACCAGAGTAAGTGGCAATCAGCTTCTTCAAAGGCGCGCGTTGAAGGATGTTATAGACGCGCTCGAAAGCGTTTTTCCAGTCCTGTGGAAGGTCTTCGGCGAGAATCGGCTCATCGATCTGCACCCACTCGACACCCAGGGTAGCCAGGCGGTTGAGATGCTGGTCATACAGCGGCAGCAGGCGTTCGAGGCGCTCCAGCGTGTCGATGCCGTCGTTGGTTTCGCCCTGCCACAGATAGGTCAATGGGCCGATCACCACTGGCTTGACCGCATGACCCAAGGCCTTGGCTTGCGCCACTTCGTCGAAAAGTTGCGCCCAGCCCAGGTCGAACGGTTGGTCAAACCAGGCAAAGTCGCCCACTGGCAGCAGTTCGATGCCGGCCTCTCTCTGCACCTGCCAGTGGCGGGCACGTAGCTCGCTGTCGTGGTCGATGCGTGGAAAGCCCAGGTTGTGTGCCAGTGCCATGTATTGTCCCTTCAGCCTGCATAAATGAATGAGGGGATTGTCCGGTTGAGACCGGTTTGAGACAAACTCATTAAATTTGAGATGAACCCAAGATTTTTTCATGATCATGATGATGTCTCATTCAGAGCACCGACCTGCGCATCCGGACATGACCCCGCCCGCCTTCTGCCGCACAATGCCACCCTGACCACACCAGGTGCCCGGCCACATGAGCCTGCTGAAAACCGCGCTGCGCGAACAGAACTTCGTCTGCGTCATGGAGTTCGTCCCCAAGCCTTCTGCAGAACGCTTCGCCGCCATGGAAGCGATCATGGCCCGCGCGCACCTGTGCGGCTGGCCAATGACCGTGGCCATCGGCGATCGCGTCGGCAGCCCGCTGGACATGTCGCCGCTGGACGCCCTCGCCTCGTTCAGCAACCCGGTACCTGCCCTGCCGCATTTTTCCGGCAAGGACCGCGAGCGTCACCACCTGCTTGCCCAACTGCAACGCATGGACGCCGCAGGCCTCGACCAGCTGTTGCTGCTGACCGGCGACCGCCTGCCCGGCCACGAGCCTGGCCAGCGCCCGGTGCGCTACCTGGAATCGGTCGCCGCCCTGCTGGTTGCCCGCCAGGCTTGCCCGCACTGGCTGCTGGGCGCTGCACTGAACCCGTTCAAGTACTGTGAGGAAGAAGGCGGCGCCCAGTATTTCAAGGCCGAGAAAAAACTCGCAGCAGGCGCCGACTTCCTCACCCTGCAACTGGGTTTCGATGCCGCCAAGCATCAGGAAGCCATGCACTGGATGCGTCGCCAGCCCACGCCCAAGCCGATGCTGGCCTGCCTGATGAGCCTCACCCACGGGCGCGCGGCAATGCTCGACCACGTGGCCGGGGTCACTGTTACACCGTCCATGCGTGACATGCTCGAAGCGGAGACTGCGCAGTCCAAGGCCTTTGCCCAGGCACGCAGCGTCGACCGCCTGGCGTTGCAGATCATTGGCGTGAAACTGATGGGCTACGCCGGTGTGCACCTGTCGGGGGTTCACGAACTGAAGCAGCTGCTGGCCCTGGAAGCCCGTGTCGAGCACTGGCAAACCCAGATCCACACGCTGGAGCAGTGGGCGCCCGCCTGGCAGGCCAGTTGGCAGATGCCCGGGCTGCCGGCCGTGATATTCCACCCGCCACAAGCGGCCTGGCGCCAGGGCGAGTCGCGGGTCGATGCCTCGTTCAAAGAGAAAGCACGCTATCACCTGATGCACGGCATGCATTCACTGCTGTTCAGCCGCCGCAACAGCCTGAGCAAGGCATTTGGCTGGGCGGTACGCCGACCGCTGTGGGCTACGCACCTTGGCGCACAAGTGCTGCACAAGGTGGAACGTGCGGTGAAACGGCCGCTGGTGGGTTGCGATACCTGCGGCCGCTGCCGCCTGGAAGACACCCTGTACGTCTGCCCGGAAACCTGCCCCAAAGGCCTGGCCAATGGCCCCTGCGGCGGTACCGCGCTGAACCGCTGTGAATTCGGCGACCGCGAGTGCATCCACAGCGTCAAATACCGTACGGCAAAGGCAGTGCGGCAAACGTCGGTGCTGACCGAACGCCTGATCCCGTGCATCGAGGTGGAAACCCGCCACCGCAGCTCATGGCCGCAGTGGTTCCAGGCCGCAACGCCGCGCCGGCTCAGCCCGCAGCCAGCGCCTCGAAGCCAGCCCGAATCGTAGCCTCGGGCAGTTCATCGGCGATGAACACCATTACGCTCTCGCGGGCTTCACCCTCGGCCCATTCTGCATCCCAGTCGAAACCGTAAAGCTTGAGCACGCCCTGAAACACCAGCTTGCGGTCTTCACCGGCAATGTTCAGCACGCCCTTGTAGCGCAGCAGCTGTTTGCCGTGGGTTTCCAGCAACTCATTCATGAAGCCGCTGAGGCGGTCGATGTCCAGCGCGGTTTGCGTGCGCAGCACCATGGTGGAGATACGGTCGGGGGTGGCGGGCTTGAGCACCGGGCGAAGCATCGGTTTCAGGTTCGCGCCCAGGTCGGGGTTGAGGTTGAAACCACGCACATCCAGTAGCTCAGCCAGGTCGATGCGGCCGTGTTCGACAACGCGGATGGCGGCCCGGCCATTGATGCGCGCCAGGCGCTCGCGCAGGGCCTGCACCGCAGCCGGCTCGGCCAGGTCGGTCTTGCTCAGCAGCAGGCGATCGGCAAAGCCGACCTGGGCCTGGGCGATGGTCTGGGTCAGGTGCAGTTCGGCATGAACAGCGTCGACCAAGGTGATGATGCCGTCGAGGATGTAGCGCTCACGCAAGTCCTCGTCGATAAAAAAGGTTTGCGCCACCGGCGCCGGGTCGGCCAGGCCGGTACATTCGATTACCAGCCGGTCAAAGGCAATCTCGCCTGCGTCCAGGCGCTCGAGCAACAGGTACAAGGCGCGGGTGAGGTCACCGTGGATGCTGCAGCACACGCAGCCATTGGCCAGGGTCATCACCTGCACCGGCTCGTCGCCCAGCAGTTGGCTGTCGATGCCGGCCTCGCTGAATTCGTTTTCGATCACGGCAATCTTCAGGCCGTGCTCGGCCTTGAGCATGTGCTTGAGCAAGGTGGTCTTGCCAGCACCGAGGAAGCCTGTAAGTACGGTTACGGGAATGGGCGTCTGCACGCAGAACATCTCCTGTGCGGAAAAAACAGTGGCCCCATCGCCGGCAAGCCAGCTCCCACAGGAGCTGCACAGACCTTGTGGCCTATGCAGTACCTGTGGGAGCTGGCTTGCCGGCGATGAGGCCGGACAGGTCAACGCTTAGGGTTCAACAGCATTTGGGCCCGGACTTGCCACCGTAACGGGCTTCCTGGCGCTCGCGGAAGAACGCCTCGTAGCTCATCACCGGCTTGTCCGGATGCGTCTTCTGCATGTGTTCGACATAGTTGTCGTAGTCGGGCATGCCGACCATCAGGCGGGCTGCCTGCCCCAGGTATTTCCCCAGTCGACCCAAGTCGTTGAACATTATTGCAGTCCTCTCGATTACGCGTCAGGCAAGGCCTGGAACGGGGTTTCCTTGTCGCTGCGCTCCTTGCGGCCCCAGGCGCCGTAGCCGACCTTTATGGCGAAGAACAGGATGCTGAAGACCACCAGCAGGAACAGCATGGTCAGGCCCGCGTTGGTGTAGGCGTTGAAGATCACGTGCTGCATCTGCCCGATGTCCTTGGCCGGGGCCAGTACCTGGCCGGCGTCCAGCGCGGTGCTGTACTTCTTGGCCAAAGCCAGGAAGCCAACGGCCGGGTTCGGGTCGAAGAGCTTGATCAGGCCTGCAGCAGTGGTACAGATCAGCAGCCACACGGCCGGCACCAGGGTGACCCAGATGTAGCGCTGACGCTTCATCTTGATCAGCACCACAGTACCGAGCATCAAGGCGATACCGGCGAGCATCTGGTTGGAGATGCCAAACAGTGGCCACAGGGTGTTGATGCCACCCAGCGGGTCGATCACGCCCTGGTACAGCAGATAGCCCCACATTGCCACGCAGCCAGCGGTGGCGAGCAGGTTGGCCCCCCACGATTCGGTGCGTTTGAGTGCCGGTACGAAGCTGCCCAGCAGGTCTTGCAGCATGAAGCGCCCGGCACGGGTACCGGCGTCCACTGCGGTGAGGATGAACAGTGCCTCGAACAGGATCGCGAAGTGGTACCAGAAAGCCATGGTGTTTTCACCTGGCAACACCTGGTGCAGGATCTGCGCGATACCGACTGCCAGGGTTGGCGCACCGCCGGCACGGGCCAGGATGGTGTGCTCACCAATGTCACGGGCGACGGCTTCAAGCTGCTCAGGGGTAATCAGGAAGCCCCAGCTGCTGACCGTCTGCGCCACCGACGCAACGTCTGCACCCACCACGGCGGCCGGGCTGTTCATGGCGAAGTACACGCCCGGTTCGATCACCGAAGCGGCGACCATGGCCATGATGGCCACGAACGACTCCATCAGCATGCCGCCGTAGCCGATGTAACGGGCGTTGGTTTCGTTGTCCAGCAGCTTGGGCGTGGTGCCCGAAGAGATCAGGGCATGGAAGCCCGACACCGCACCACAGGCGATGGTGATGAACAGGAACGGGAACAGGGTGCCCTTCCACACCGGGCCTGTGCCGTCGGTGAACTGGGTCAGCGCCGGCATTTTCAGCTCGGGCGCAATGATCAGGATACCGATGGCCAGGCCAACGATGGTGCCGATCTTGAGGAAGGTCGACAGGTAGTCACGCGGCGCCAGCACCAGCCACACCGGCAGCACTGCGGCGACGAAGCCGTAGCCCACCAGCATCCAGGTGATCTGCACGCCGGTGAAGGTGAACGCCGGGCCCCAGACCGGATCCGCAGCGATCACGCCGCCCAGCCAGATCGAGGCCAGCAGCAATACCACGCCAACCACCGAGATCTCGCCAATGCGGCCCGGGCGGATGTAGCGCATGTAGATGCCCATGAACATCGCGATCGGGATGGTCGCCATCACCGTGAACATGCCCCACGGGCTCTCGGCCAGGGCCTTGACCACGATCAGCGCCAGCACCGCAAGGATGATGATCATGATCAGGAAGCAGCCGAACAGGGCGATGGTGCCCGGAATGCGGCCCATCTCCTCGCGCACCATGTCGCCCAGCGAACGGCCGTTGCGGCGGGTGGACATGAACAGGACCATGAAGTCCTGCACCGCACCGGCCAGCACCACGCCGGCGATCAGCCACAGCGTGCCGGGCAAGTACCCCATTTGCGCGGCGAGCACCGGGCCGACCAGGGGGCCTGCGCCGGCGATGGCAGCGAAGTGGTGACCGAAGAGGATGTGTTTGTTGGTCGGGACGTAGTCCAGGCCGTCGTTGTTGAGCACCGCCGGGGTAGCGCGGCGCGGGTCCAGTTGCATCACCTTGGTGGCGATGAACAGGCTGTAGTAACGGTAGGCAACCAGGTAGATGGCCACTGCCGCGACCACGATCCACAAGGCGTTGATTGCCTCACCGCGACGCAGGGCGACCACACCCAGCGCGCAGGCCCCTATGACTGCCAGCGCCAGCCACGGAATGTGGCGTAGCAGGCTATTATTGTTGTTCATGGTTAGCTTCCAGCTGGTGGATTGGAAAGACCGCCCACCGAGTCTAGGGCGAGTCAAGGCGCATTGCCACACTTGCTTTGGTCTAGAGCCTCTGCGGCCAGATTGCGGTACCTGATGCACATACCCTTCTAACTATAGTCAGGATGTCACTTTAGGACCTACCCGAGGATCCACGCCATGAGCGATCACGACGAACGCCGCCGTTTCCAGCGTATCCAGTTCGACGCCCCGACCAGGCTGTGCCAGGGCGAACGTTGCTGGGAGGTGAAACTGCTCGACCTGTCCCTCAAGGGCCTGCTGGTCGAAAGGCCTAAACCCTGGGATCCCGACCTGAGCCAGGATTTCGAAGCCTACATCCTGCTCAACGACGAAGTGACCGAGGTGCAGATGCAGGTCGAACTGCGCCACGAAGAACCGGACCGGCTAGGCTTCATCTGCCTGTACATCGACATCGATTCGATGAGCCACTTGCACCGTCTTGTGGAATTGAACGTGGCCGACAGCACCGAAATGATGCGTGAGCTGCGCGAACTCATCGAATAATGAAATCTCTTAGCTAGCTAATAGCCTCCCCCCGATGTGTTTCCTGTCTACCCAGACAGCTTTAAGCCTGGGTAGCAGCACTTTGTACACACCCCTCTAATACAGCATTTGGTGAGTTGGTACGCCTTCTGCATTGGGTTTTCGCACATCCGGCGACCGCCCTTGTGCGCGCTCCGATCAAAATATTGTATACAATTCTTGTGGTAATCATTTGCCGGAACTGTCTACAGTAGCGACACAAAAATAAACAGAGAGCCTGCTCCATGACTACGTCCCCTAGCACGTCTCCCGCCAAGCGCCCCGAGGATGAAAACCTCGGGCTTGGTGCCAACCTGGCTTACGGTTTGCAGCATGTGTTGACCATGTACGGAGGGATCGTCGCGGTACCCCTGATCCTGGGCCAGGCCGCAGGCCTCAACGGCGCCGAAATCGGCATGTTGATTGCTGCCTCGCTGTTTGCCGGTGGCCTGGCCACCCTGCTGCAAACCCTCGGCCTGCCGTTCTTCGGCTGCCAGTTGCCGCTGGTGCAGGGCGTGTCGTTCGCCGGTGTGGCCACCATGGGGGCGATCCTCAGCAGCGAGGGCGGCGGTGGCCTGCCAGGCGTGCTCGGCGCGGTCATGGCAGCATCGCTGATCGGCTTCCTGATCACCCCAGTGTTCTCGCGCATCACCAAGTTCTTCCCACCGCTGGTGACCGGTATCGTCATCACCACCATCGGCCTGACCCTGATGCCGGTGGCTGCACGCTGGGTGATGGGTGGCAACAGCGCCTCGCCGGAATTCGGCAGCGTGGCCAACATCGGCCTGGCGGGGCTGACCTTCGCCATCGTGCTGCTGCTGAGCAAGCTGGGCAGCGCGACCATCTCGCGCCTGTCGATCCTGCTGGCCATGGTGCTCGGTACCCTGATCGCCTGGGCACTGGGCATGACCGATTTCAGCAAAGTCACCGAAGGTGCGATGTTCGCCTTCCCCACGCCGTTCCATTTCGGCATGCCGGAATTTCACATCGCCGCGATCCTGTCGATGTGCATCGTGATCATGGTTACCTTGGTGGAAACCTCGGCCGACATCCTCGCCGTGGGTGAGATCATCGACACCAAGGTCGACTCCAAGCGCCTGGGCAACGGCCTGCGCGCCGACATGGCATCGAGCATCCTGGCGCCGATCTTCGGCTCGTTCACCCAGAGCGCGTTCGCCCAGAACGTTGGCCTGGTGGCCGTGACCGGGGTCAAGAGCCGTTACGTGGTGGCCACGGGCGGTGTGATCCTGGTGGTGCTCGGCCTGCTGCCGGTCATGGGCCGGGTGATTGCTGCAGTACCCACCCCGGTACTGGGCGGTGCGGGCATCGTGCTGTTCGGCACGGTGGCGGCCAGTGGTATCCGCACCCTGTCCAAGGTCAGCTACAAGAACAACGTCAACCTGATCATCGTCGCCGCTTCGCTGGGCTTCGGCATGATCCCGATTGCCGCGCCAACCTTCTACCACCACTTCCCGAACTGGTTCGAGACCATCTTCCACTCGGGCATCAGTTCGGCGGCGATCATGGCCATCCTGCTGAACCTGATCTTCAACCACTTCACCACCGGCAACTCGGAAAACCAGTCCGTGTTCGCCGCAGCGTACGAACGCACCATCCAGTACTCCGACATTTCCGCACTGCGTGATGGCGACTACTTCAAGGATGGCAAGCTGTTCGATGCCGAAGGAAACGAAGTGCCATTGCTGGAACTGGACGAGCATGGCAACCAGACGGTCAGGCGTGCGGCAGTTGCCGAGCATTGACCGCTGACTGAGCGGTGAGAGGGGGGCCGACGCGCATCGTCGGCCCCTTTTTCGTTTGACTGTACTGGCCCTTTCGCGGGCTTGCCCGCTCCTTGTAGGAGCAGCCTTGTGCTGCGAAGAGGCCATTGCTGCCCATACAAATCTGCTGGCCATATCGGCCTCTTCGCAGCACAAGGCTACTCCTACAGGTACCGCGCCATCCTGAGGCGGCGAGTCCCCTGACAGGTCATGAATTACTCGAACAATGCATCCAGGGCCTGTTCCAGGCGGGTGACGGCAATAACCTGCAGCCCCGCCGGCGACTCTTTCGGCGCATTGCCCTTGGGCACGATGGCGCGCTTGAAGCCATGCTTGGCCGCTTCCTTCAACCGCTCCTGGCCACTGGGCACCGGCCGCACCTCGCCCGACAGGCCGATCTCGCCAAACACCAGCAGCCCATGGGCCAGTGGCCGGTTACGCAAGCTGGACATCACCGCCGCCAGCAACGCCAGGTCCGAAGCCGTCTCCAGCACCTTGACCCCGCCCACCACGTTGAGGAACACGTCCTGATCGTGGGTGGGAATACCGCCGTGGCGGTGCAGCACCGCCAGCAACATGGCCAGGCGGTTCTGGTCCAGGCCCAGGGTTACCCGGCGCGGGTTGGCCAAGTGGCTGTCGTCGACCAGTGCCTGTACCTCGACCAGCATTGGCCGGGTGCCCTCCCAAGTCGCCATCACCACACTGCCCGGCACTTCTTCCTGGGTACGGTTAAGGAAAATCGCCGACGGGTTGGACACCTCTTTCAGGCCCCGGTCGGTCATGCCGAACACGCCCAGTTCGTTGACCGCGCCAAAACGGTTTTTCACCGCTCGCAACAGGCGCAGGCGGCCGTCGGACTCACCTTCGAAATACAGCACGGTATCGACCATGTGCTCCAGTACCCGCGGGCCGGCCAGCGAGCCTTCCTTGGTCACGTGGCCGACCAGGAAGATCGCCGTGCCGCTCTGCTTGGCGTAACGCACCAGCAGCGCCGTGCTCTCACGCACCTGGGCCACGCCGCCGGGTGCCGACTGCAACTGCTCGGTGAAGATGGTCTGGATCGAGTCGATCACCATCACCCGCGGTTTCTCGACGCGTGCCGTGGCAATGATGGTTTCGATGCAGGTTTCGGTCATCACCTTGAGCTTGTCCTGGGGCAAGCCCAGGCGCCGCGAGCGCATGGCCACCTGCTGTTGCGACTCCTCACCCGTGACATACAGCGCCGGCATGCCCACGGCGATGTTGCACAAGGTCTGCAGCAGGATGGTCGACTTGCCGATGCCTGGGTCGCCACCAATCAGCACCACCGAGCCATCCACCAGGCCGCCGCCCAACACGCGGTCCAGTTCGGTGCTGCTGGTGGTGAAGCGCGGGATTTCCTCGACGCTGACTTCGGCCAGGGTCTTGATCTGCGCTTGCTGCCCGGTCCAACCGGCGCGGCCAGTACTGGGCGCAGCGGCACCGCCGCTCTCGATCATGGTTTCGACCAAGGTGTTCCAGGCCCCGCATTCGCCGCATTGGCCGGCCCATTTGGGGAAGGTCGCGCCGCACTCGGTGCAGCCATACAAGCGCTTGGCCTTGGCCATGGATGGGGTCTCCTGGAAAAAAACCGCCATGATAGCCGAGCCGGACGTGTCTCGAACGCTTCGGGATGCGACAAAACTATTCGTTCTAAGCGCAGTCAGTAGCCCTGAACACAACGCATGAAGCGTTTTAGTGGCTTACACTGCGTTAACCTTACCTTTTGTTACAAGGAACCAAACATGGGCATGATCAGTGAGTTCAAGGCCTTCGCGGTCAAAGGCAATGTCGTCGACATGGCGGTCGGTATCATCATCGGCGCAGCCTTCGGCAAGATCGTCTCGTCCTTCGTCGGAGACGTGGTCATGCCGCCACTGGGTCTGTTGATCGGCGGGGTGGACTTCAGCGACCTGGCCATTACCCTGAAGGCTGCCGAAGGTGATATTCCGGCAGTGGTGCTGGCCTATGGCAAGTTCATCCAGACCGTGATCGACTTCGTGATCGTTGCCTTTGCCATCTTCATGGGTGTGAAGGCAATCAACAGGCTCAAGCGTGAAGAAGCTGTGGCACCGACTGTGCCGCCAGTGCCTTCGGCTGAAGAAACCCTGTTGACCGAGATTCGCGATCTGCTCAAGACGCAGAACCAGAATCGGCTGCCTTGAGGTTGCTGGGGGCCGCACAGCGGCCCCAAAAGCATTACCAGTAGTTTTCCACAGCCACCTGTCCCGGCCGCTTGCTCAGGCTCAGTTGCAGGTCACGCGCCTTCAGCACCTTGCGCGTCTCGTCGATCATCTCCGGGTTGCCGCACAACATCACCCGCGAATGTTCCGGCGACAGCTCCAGCCCTGCTGCCTTCTCCAGGTCGCCATTCTCGATCAGCGTGGTAATGCGCTCATTCAGTGCCCCCGGGTGCTGCTCACGGGTCACCACCGGAATGAACTGCAACTTGCCGGCGTACTCAGCCAGGTAATCGCGCTGCTCCAGCCCGGCGATTTCATCCACGTAAGCCAGCTCTTTCGCCTCGCGCACCGAATACACCAGCTTGATGCGGTCGAAACGCTCCCAGGCCTCGAAGTCCTGCAGGATCGACATGAATGGCGCAATTCCGGTGCCGGTCGCCAGCAGCCACAGGTCGCGGCCACCTACGAAGCGGTCAAGGGTAAGGAAGCCAAAAGCCTGGCGGTCGATCAGCAAGGTATCACCCGCCCCCAGGCGGCTCAGCTCACTGGTGAACTCGCCGCCTGGCACCACGATAGAGAAGAAGTCGAGGTGCTCGTCATGGGGTGCACTGACCATGGAATAGGCGCGCCACACCACGCTGCCATCGGCTTTGGTCACGCCAAGGCGGGCAAACTGGCCGGACCGGAAGCGGAACCCCGCATCGCGCGTAACCCGCAGGCTGAAGAGGTTCGGCGTGAGCGGCTGAACATCGAGCAGGGTCTGGCGGGTGAACTTTTCGGCGCTAGCGGTCATATCGGGCTCCAGGTTTGACGTGCGCACAGTGTCGCGCAAAGTGGCCCGGATAAAAACCACTGCTTTGTAGGGCCTCATCAGGGGTGATCGTGCCGAAGTTGCAGAAAAACCAGATCGCTATAACAAAATAATCCCAACGCCATGGTAGGTCTTTTCCTACAATGTTCCGGGTACCCAAATGGATTGGATCCGAGACCCCGAGGAGCTTCAGATGCTTCACTGGAATCCCGAACACCTTCATGCGTTCGTCAACGAGCGCAGGCCACGGAAGTTGTTCGACATCGCAGTACATCTGGCACAAGACCTGGGCATGGAATACCTCGGCTTGAATATGCGCATCCAGATCGCCACCCAGACACCCAGGGTGTACCTCTACAGCAACTACCCGGATGAGTGGATCGAGTGCTACCAACGCGATGAGTTCTACAAGCAGGACCCGGCCGCCAACGTCAGCCATAGCTCGACCATGCCGGTGCTGTGGACCGACGAACTGTATCGTGAAGCCCCGCAGTTTCGCGAAGCGGCCTGCCTGCACGGCTTGCGCCATGGCTGGACGCAATCACTGCACGACCTGCAGCACAACGAGAGCCAGATCAGCGTGGCCAGGCCAGCCGAAAAAATCGACATCGTCGAGCTTTACGACAAGGCCGGCAGCGTGCAGTGGCTGTGCCATACCCTGCATGCGGTACTCGGCGAACACCACCTGAATGCACTGTGCCCATCGCAACCGAAAATGAGCGAGCGTGAACTGGAAGTGCTGAAATGGTCGGCCGCCGGCAAGACTGCAGCCGACGTGGCCTGCATCCTCTCACTGTCGCAGAGCACGGTGAACTTCCACATTCGCAGCGTGATCACCAAGACCAACGCCGCCAACAAAGCAGGCGCCATCGCCATCGCCGCCATGCGTGGCTGGATCTGACCTTCAAACCTGCGACCTTGGGCAAAGCCCTGTAGAATTGCCCGGCAAAGCCCGGGGCGAACCGCATCGGGCAGTTTATACCCGAGCCAGACGCCATGCCCCTGTTGACCACCCCCTACGCCGAACTCGACCTGATCCGCCAGCCGGAACAGGCCAACGACCCGTTGCAGGCTTTCGATGCCGCCGACGAGTACCTGCTTGCGCAGTTGCACGAACAGGCACCCGACGCCAACTGCCGGGTGCTGGTGCTCAATGACAGCTTCGGTGCCTTGGCGGCCAGCCTGGCAGGCCGGCTGCAGGTGGTCAGCAGCGGCGATTCGCACCTGGCGCACCTGGCCCTGGAAAAGAACCTGGCGCGCAACGGCTTGCCGTTCGACAGCGTGCCCTTCGTACCGGCCAGCGAACGCTGGCAAGGCCCGTTCGACCGGGTGCTGGTGCGCGTGCCCAAGACCCTGGCCTTGCTTGAAGAACAACTGATCCGCCTGCAGGGCCACCTGGCGCCTGGCGCGCAAGTGATTGCCGGGGCGATGATCAAGCACTTGCCACACGCAGCCGGCGACCTGATGGAAAAGTACATTGGCCCGGTGCAGGCCTCGCTCGCCCGGAAAAAGGCCCGTCTGCTGACCGCAACGCTCGCCGAACGGCCGGTTGCCCGCTCGCCCTACCCGAGCCGCTACCGTCTCGACGCGCCGGCACTGGAGCTGGTCAACCACGCCAACGTGTTTTGCCGTGAAGGCCTGGATATCGGCACCCGGGCATTTCTGCCGCATTTGCCACGCGACCTGGGCAACGCGAGGGTTGCAGACCTGGGCTGCGGCAATGGCGTGCTGGCCGTTGCCAGCGCCCTGACCAACCCGGATGCCCAGTACACGCTGGTCGACGAATCGTACATGGCGGTGCAATCGGCGCAGGAAAACTGGCAAGCCGCGCTGGGCGAGCGCCCGGCGACTTTTGTCGCGGCTGATGGGTTGGCAGGGGTGGAGAAGCAGTCGCTCGATGTGGTGCTGTGCAACCCGCCGTTCCACCAGCAGCAGGTGGTGGGCGATTTCCTTGCCTGGCGCATGTTCCAGCAGGCGCGTGAGGCGCTGGTGGTAGGTGGGGCGTTGTATATCGTGGGTAACCGGCACCTGGGCTATCACAGCAAGCTGGCGCGGTTGTTCCGGGGGGTGGAGCAGGTGGCGGCGACGCCCAAGTTCGTCATCCTGAAAGCCCGCAAGTAAGCCTGTACCGGCCCTATCGCCGGCAAGCCAGCTCCCACAGGTTCAGCGTTGCCCAAGGGCAGTAGCTAACCTGTGGGAGCTGGCTTACTCAATGGGTGGTAAGGCCCGCAGCCCCCATGAAAAGCCGCATCACCCACGCCGCCACCCCCAGGGCTGCAACGCTCATTGCCCAGATCAGCACCAGCCAACCCAGTCGCTGCCACAGCGGTTTCTTCTCTTCCAGGCCATGTTTGCCGGTCATCATGCGGCCCTCCTAGTGATAGCCGTCTTCATGGGTCACCTTGCCGCGGAACACGTAGTAGCTCCAGAAGGTATACATGAGGATGAACGGCAGGATGAACAGTGTGCCCACCAGCATGAAGCCCTGGCTTTGCGGTGGCGCTGCGGCATCCCAGATCGAAATCGACGGCGGGATGATGTTCGGCCACAGGCTGATGCCCAGGCCGCTGTAGCCGAGGAAGATCAGCACCAGGGTGAGCAGGAACGGCGTGTAGTGCGCATGGCGTGCCACCGCCTTGAGCAGCCCGTAGAAGGTCACCAGTACCAGCAGCGGCACCGGCATGAACCAGATCAGGTTAGGCATGCTGAACCAGCGGTCGGCGATCTGTGGATAAGCGATCGGCGTCCACAGGCTGACGATACCGATCACTACCAGCAGTACCAGCGCCAGAGGCCGGGCCAGGTCATGCATCTTTTGTTGCAGCGGCCCTTCGGTCTTCATGATCAGCCAGGTGCACCCCAACAGGGTGTAGGCAACGATCAACCCCACCCCACAGAACAGGCTGAACGGCGTGAGCCAGTCGAGTGTGCCACCGGCAAAATGGCGGTCGACCACCTTGAAGCCTTCGAGGAAGGCGCCCAGGGCCACGCCCTGGAAGAAGGTGGCGACCAGTGAGCCCCCGATGAACGCCTTGTCCCAGATATGACGCTTGTCGGCCGTGGCCTTGAAGCGGAACTCGAAGGCCACGCCACGGAAGATCAAGCCGATCAGCATCAGGATCAGTGGCAGGTACAGGGCTTCGAGCACCACGGCATAGGCCATCGGGAACGCCCCGAACAGCCCGGCGCCGCCCAGGACCAGCCAGGTTTCGTTGCCGTCCCACACCGGGGCGACGGTATTCATCATCACATCACGGTCCTGCTCGCCCTTGACGAACGGGAACAGCATGCCGATGCCCAGGTCGAAACCGTCCATCACCACGTACATCATGACGCCGAAAATGATGATCACGGCCCAAATCAGCGGAAGGTCGATACCCATGGCTCAGTCCTCCTTGCTCAGGCTGGCAGTCTTGGCCTCATGGCCATCATCGGCGGCAGACAATGGCCGCGCCGGCGTGCGTTTCTGGCCAGGGCCGCCCGGTGTGTGCTCGTCGCCTTCGCCGGTCTGCGGCCCTTTGCGCACCAGGCGCATCATGTAGCCAAGGCCGGTGCCGAACAGGGCGAAGTACACCACCACGAAGGCCACCAAGGTGAAACCAAGCTGGGCGTAGCTGTGGTTGGACACACCGTCCGCCGTGCGCATCAGGCCATACACCACCCAGGGCTGGCGGCCGATCTCGGTGGTGAACCAGCCGGCCAGCAACGCAATCAGCCCCGAAGGCCCCATCCATAGCGCCACATACAGGAACGGGCGCGAGGTGTAGAGCGTGCCGCGCTTGCGCAGCCAGAGGCTCCACAGGCCAACGAAGATCATCAGCAAGCCGAGCCCGACCATGATCCGGAACGACCAGAAGACAATGGTCGAGTTAGGCCGGTCCTCAGGCGGAAATTCCTTCATCGCCGGCACCTGCTTGTCCAGGCTGTGGGTCAGGATCAGGCTGCCGAGCGCCGGGATCTCGACCTTGAAGCGCGTGGTCTCGGCCTTCATGTCGGGGATACCGAACAGGATCAGCGGGGTCGGCTCGCCAGGCACATTCTCCCAGTGGCCTTCGATTGCCGCGATTTTCACCGGCTGGTGCTTGAGCGTATTGAGGCCGTGGAAGTCGCCGATCACCGCCTGGATCGGGGCAACGATCAACGCCATCCACATGGCCATCGACAGCATCTTGCGTACCGCCGGGTTGTCACGCCCGCGCAGCAGGTGCCAGGCCGCCGAGGCGCCAACGAAGAACGCCGTGGAAACGAACGCGGCCGTGGCCATGTGCATCAGCCGGTAGGGGAACGATGGGTTGAACACCACCGCAAACCAGTCCACGGGCACCACCCGGCCATCGATGATTTCGTGGCCTTGTGGGGTCTGCATCCAGCTGTTGGAGGCCAGGATCCAGAACGTGGAAACCAGCGTACCGATTGCCACCATCACCGTGGAGAAGAAGTGCAGGCCGCGGCCGACACGGTTCCAGCCGAACAGCATGACACCGAGGAAACCGGCTTCAAGGAAGAAGGCAGTGAGTACTTCGTAGGTGAGCAGCGGGCCGGTGACGGCGCCAGCAAAGTCGGAGAAGCGGCTCCAGTTGGTACCGAACTGGTAGGCCATGACCAGGCCCGAGACCACGCCCATGCCAAAGTTGACGGCAAATATCTTTGACCAGAAGTGATAGAGGTCACGGTAGACCTGCTGGTGGGTCCGCAGCCAGAGGCCTTCGAGGACTGCCAGGTAGCTCGCCAGGCCAATGGTGATGGCCGGGAACAGGATGTGGAACGAAACGGTAAAGGCAAACTGCATTCGGGCGAGCTCTAAGGCCTCTATTCCGAACATGGTGCTTCCTCTTCAGATAATCCGGCGTCCGGGCTTGTGGCCCAAGTCGCCCACTGCCCCCACTTGGTCGAGTACGGCGCGTTGGAATTGTTCTGTTCGATCGCAGGGATTCCGGCCCAGAGGGCCAATTCGTTGAATCTGGAACGATTGACCCAGATCAACGAATGCTAGGAAGCATAGTCCCGAATAGACCGGCGGGCCGTGTGGCTGTTTGCCGCGTGACCGGTTGCCCCACCCTCTTTCATAACGCGTGAAAAAGTGCAGATCCGGGCAAACAGTAACCGCTTGTTACAAACAGGTGATACGCTGCGCCCCCCTCTACTGCGCCGAGGCCCCTGGTTTCCGATGTCCGATTCCGCACCGCAGTTGTTGCGTCACCACCGCCCCTTCCTGGCCTTCTGGCTGGCCCGTGTATTCACCGCCAGTGGCTTCCAGATGCTCACCGTGGCCATTGGCTGGCACCTCTACCAGTTGACCGGCAATGTGCTGGACCTGGGCCTGGTCGGCCTGGTCGAGTTCGCCCCGCGAGTGCTGTTCATGCTGCACACCGGGCATGTGGCCGACCGCTATGACCGGCGCAAGGTCGCCGCCCTGTGCCAGAGCCTGCAGGGGCTGATCGCCCTGGCGCTGGCGGTGGGCAGCGCCACCGACAACGTCACCCGCGAGCTGATCTTCGCCCTCGCCTTCCTGCTGGGCGCCACGCGCTCATTCGAAATGCCGGCGACCCAGGCGCTGTTACCTAACGTGGTGCCGCCCGGGCTGTTCCCGCGAGCGGTGGCGGCTTCGGCGTCGGCTACCCAGTCGGCAACCATCGTGGCGCCGGCGGTGGGCGGCTTCCTGTATGCCTTTGGCAGCCTCTGGGTGTATGGCCCCACCGTGGCCCTGTATGCCATCGCCTGCGTGCTCACCCTGAGCCTGCAGGCGCGCGGCCAGGTGGTGCAGCGCGGGCGTGCCAGCATCGAATCGCTATTGGCCGGCATCCGCTTCATTCGCAGTCGTCCCGACATCCTCGGCGCCATTTCGCTGGACCTGTTCGCCGTACTGCTGGGTGGGGCCACCGCGCTGCTGCCGGTGTTCGCCAAGGACATCCTGCTGACCGGCCCGCTGGGCCTGGGCCTGCTGCGTTCGGCGCCAGCGGTGGGGGCATTGTGCATGTCGCTGTGGCTGGCGCGCTTCCCGTTCGAGCGCAACGTCGGGCGAACCATGTTCACCGCAGTCGGCGTGTTCGGCGTGGCCACTATCGCCTTCGGCCTGTCGACCTCGTTCTGGTTCTCGCTGGCGGTGCTGGTGGTGCTGGGCGCGGCGGACATGATCAGCATGGTCATTCGCAGTTCGTTCGTGCAACTGGAAACCCCGGACGAAATGCGCGGGCGCGTGAGCGCGGTCAACGGCTTGTTCATTGGTGCCTCGAACCAGCTCGGCGAGTTCGAATCGGGGGTGACGGCGCACTGGTTTGGCACAGTGCCGGCGGTGGTGATGGGCGGGGTGGGCACACTGGTGGTGACGGGGCTGTGGATAAAAATGTTCCCGACACTGGCCAAGCGGGACCGGTTGCATAACGGTTGATCAGTTGCCTGTGCCGGCCTCTTCGCGGGACAAGCCCGCTCCCACAGGGCCGGTACCGGCCATGGAAACCCATTCCCCAACGGCCATAGGCCCCTGCCAAGCATGCTGGTATGATGCGCGGCTTTTTTCCTCCCCACACAAAACCACGGCAACCGGTACGGTCTGTGCTTTGCTGATGGGGTCGATACATTCATGGCGCCGGGGGCGCCTTGGGGAGCGGGCATGCTGGAAAGGCTGTTTCAACTAAGAGCACACAACACCAACGTGCGCACCGAGATTCTCGCGGGCGTCACCACCTTCCTGGCCATGGCCTACATCCTGTTCGTCAACCCGAGCATCCTCGGCGAGACCGGCATGGACAAGGGCGCGATCTTCGTCGCCACCTGCCTGGCAGCGGCCATCGGCTCTGCGACCATGGGCCTGATTGCCAACTACCCGATCGCCCTGGCGCCGGGCATGGGCCTGAACGCGTTCTTCACCTACACCGTGGTGCTGCACATGGGCCACACCTGGCAAGTGGCGCTGGGCGCGGTGTTCCTGTCGGCGGTGATGTTCTTCCTGTTGTCGATCTTCCGCATCCGCGAGTGGATCGTGAACAGCATCCCGCTGCCGCTGCGTTCGGCTATTGCCGCCGGCATCGGTCTGTTCCTGGCATTGATCGCCCTGCATAACGCCGGCATCGTCGTTGATAACCCGGCCACCTTGGTGGGCATGGGCGACCTCAAGCAGCCGTCGGTGATTCTCGCCACCCTGGGCTTCTTCCTGATCGTCGGCCTTGAGTCGCTGAAGGTGCGCGGCGCGGTGTTGATCGGCATCCTGGCCGTCACCGTCGCGTCGATCGCGATGGGCGTCACGCCGTTCGGCGGTATCGTGTCGATGCCACCTTCGCTGGCACCTACCTTCCTGCAGCTGGACATCGCCGGTGCCCTCGATGTAGGCCTGATCAGCGTGATCTTCGCGTTCCTGTTCGTCGACCTGTTCGACAACTCCGGCACCCTGATCGCCGTGGCCAAGCGCGCCGGCCTGATGGGCAAGGACGGCCACATGCCGAAGATGGGCCGCGCCCTGATCGCCGACAGCACCGCCGCCATGGCCGGTTCCCTGCTGGGCACCTCGACCACCACCAGCTACATCGAGTCCGCTGCGGGCGTGAGCGCCGGTGGCCGCACCGGCCTGACTGCCATCGTGGTTGCCGTGCTGTTCCTGCTGGCGCTGTTCTTCGCCCCCCTGGCCGGTAGCGTGCCGGCGTTCGCCACCGCGCCGGCGCTGCTGTTCGTCGCCGTGCTGATGGCCTCGGGCCTGGCAGAAATAAACTGGGACGACGTCACCGAAGCCGCACCGGTGGTGGTGACGGCCCTGGCCATGCCGCTGACCTACTCGATCGCCAACGGCATCGCCTTCGGCTTCATTTCCTGGACCGCCGTCAAGCTGATCTCCGGCCGCCACCGCGACCTGAACCCGGCCCTGGTGATCCTTTCCATCCTGTTCGTCATCAAGCTGGGCTGGTTCAACGCATGAGTGCTGCTTTCGACCCCTCCTCCTACGCCACCCAGCTGGACGCCAAAGTGGCCCGGCTGCGCGAGCTGCTGGCGCCATTCGGCGCGCCGGAACCGGCTGTTTTCGACTCGCCGCGCGAGCACTACCGCCTGCGCGCCGAGTTCCGCCTGTGGCGCGAGGATGGCCAGCGCCACTACGCCATGTTTGCCCCGGGCGAGAAGCACAAGGCGATCCTGATCGAGGATTTCCCCATTGCCAGCCAGCGCATCAATGCACTGATGCCGCGCCTGAAGGCGGCATGGCAGGCCAGCGAGGAACTGGGCAACCGCCTGTTCCAGGTAGAGTTCCTCACCACCCTGGCCGGCGATGCGATGATCACGATGTGCTACCACCGCCCGCTGGACGAGGCCTGGGAAGTAGAAGCGCGGCAACTGGCTGAAGCGCTGGGCGTGAGCGTCATCGGCCGCTCCAAGGGCAAGCGCCTGGTGATCGGCCGCGACTACGCGGTGGAAAAACTCGACGTGGCTGGCCGTGTGTTCAGCTATCGCCAGCCGGAAGGCGCGTTCACCCAGCCCAACGGCGCGGTGAACCAGAAGATGCTGAGCTGGGCCTTCGAGGCCATTGGCGAGCGCCAGGACGATTTGCTGGAGCTGTACTGCGGCAACGGCAACTTCACCCTGCCGCTGGCCACCCGCGTGCGCCAGGTGCTGGCGACCGAAATCAGCAAGACCTCGGTCAATGCCGCGCTCAGCAACCTCGACGAGAACGCTGTGGATAACGTCCGCCTGGTACGCTTGTCGGCCGAAGAGCTGACCCAGGCGCTGAATGAGGTGCGGCCGTTCCGTCGCCTGGAAGGCATCGACCTGAAAAGCTATGACTTCGGCACTGTGTTTGTCGACCCGCCGCGCGCGGGGATGGACCCTGACACCTGCGAGCTGACCCGGCGTTTCGAGCGGATCCTGTACATCTCCTGCAACCCCGAGACACTGGCGCAGAACATCGCCCAGCTGCAAGATACCCACCGTATCGAACACTGCGCGCTGTTCGACCAGTTCCCGTATACCCATCACATGGAAAGCGGCGTGTTGCTGGTGCGGCGCTGATCTGCTACCCGGTGGGGCCTGCAAGGCTCCACCGGGCGCTTCAGGGGAGCTGTACCGATGGACCAGTTGAACGCCATGCAGGCCTTTCGCCGGGTCGTCGACCTCGGCAGCTTCAGTGCCGCCGCCAGCCAGGCAGGCCTGTCCCACACCGTGCTGTCACGCCAGGTGAAACAGCTGGAACGCCAGCTGGGCACGCAACTGCTCACCCGCACCACCCGCCGCCTGCACCTGACCGAAGCAGGAACACTCTTCTACCGCCACTGCGTGCAGATCCTCGAACAGATGCAGGCGATGACCCTGGAGCTTTCGGAGCATCAGCAGCAACCCGCGGGTACCCTGCGCCTGGGCGTGGCAACTGCGTTCGGCGAACTTGAACTGGGGCGCTGGCTGCCGGACTTCGTCGAGCGCCACCCACAGCTGCAGGTCGAGCTCAATTGCAGCGATCGCTTCATCGACCTGCTGGAAGAGCAAATCGATGTCTGCCTTCGGATTACCGATCATCTGCCCGACTCCAGCCTGGTAGCCCGCCTGCTGGCCCACAGCGAGGTGCTACTGGTGGCGGCACCTCGCTACCTGGAACGTCACGGCACGCCAACTTCCCTCGACACACTGGTTGACCATCCCCTGCTCGGCTACAGCAATCTGCCTCACCCACAGCGTCTGTATCTGACCAACCCAGAGGGTGAACAGCGCAACATCCTGATGCCCCGGCGCCTCAGCGCCAACTCGCCGATGGCCCTGCGCGCTGCTGCCATTGGCGGGCTGGGCATTGCCAGCTTCGATCGTTTTATCGTGCATGACGCCTTGCTGGACGGGCGCCTGGTGCCGGTACTAAAGGACTGGAACCTGCCACCACGCAACCTGTATGCGGTGTACCCGCAAAGCCGCTACCTGGCACCCAAAGTGCGGGCGTTGCTGGACTATGCCCAAACCTACTACGCGCAGCCGAGATGGCAGGCCTGATCTGTGCAAATCATGAACAAGTCATGCGCACCGAGACCCGTATTTGTGCAGAAAGTGTTTGGTTAGGCTTCGTTGCACTGTCACTCAACGAAGGAACACCACCATGAAGGCATTGCAGGCAATCATTGCGGGCGTGGCGCTCGCCACCCTGGCCGTTGGCATCAACGCAGCAGAAAAAACCGTGTCAGTACCCGATAGCGCAGCATTGAAGTGGCAGGACGTACCCAACACCAACGGCGCAGTCAGCTACGCCAACGTTGAGGGGGACATTTTCGGCAAGGGGCCTTACTCGGCCTATGTGAAATTCAGGAAAGGGACCGACAACGGTCTGCACCAGCACAGCCAGGCACTGCCGACCGTGGTGCTGAAGGGTACTTTCTACGCGGTAATCGATGGCAAACGCACCGAGTTTTCAGCCGGGTCCTACTACAGGCTGCCGGCCGACCTGGTGCATGAAAGCGGATGCACTGCGGCGGCCGATTGCCTGCTGTTCCAGTACCAGGCCGATGCGTTTGACCTGAAGCCTGTGAACGGCTGATAGCCCCGGGGCCGCTGTGCGGCCCCGGGTTTCCATCAGAAGTCGAAGAACACCGTCTCGCCTTCCCCCTGGATACGGATATCAAAGCGATACGCCGTCTTCCCGTCCACTTCGCAACGCTTGGCAATCAAGGTTTCACGCCGCTGTGGCTGCTCGATCAGGTTGAGCACCGGGCACTTGGCGTTGGCCTGGGCTTCGTCATCGAAATACAGGCGCGTGTGCAGGTGGATGTTGATACCACGGGCAAACAGGCTGATGTTGATGTGCGGCGCCATCGGTACGCCAGCCGCGTTGTTCACCACACCCGGCTTGACCGTGTGCAGGGTCCATTCACCGGCATCGAAGGTGGTAGCGGTGCGGCCAAAGCTGTTGAAGGCGTTTTCCAGGTTGTAGGCATCCTGGTACTCGCCATTGGCGTCGGCCTGCCACACTTCCAGGAACGAGTCGCGCACCAGGTGGCCGTTACCGTCATACACCTGGCCGAGCAGCAGGATGTGCTCGCCTGGCGCGTCTGGCTTGGCCAGGCGGTTCCAGATTTCCTGATCGCGGGTCGGGTTGCCGGCCGCTTCCAGGGCCAGGCCGATGTGCACGTAGGGGCCGGCGGTCTGCGAAGGGGTTTCCGGCAGCAGTTCGATTGGCATGGCGGGTTCCTCAGCAGTTTTCGAAGTGGGTCTTGCGCTGGCCGCGCAGCACGATGTCAAAGCGGTAGGCCAGGCAGTCCATCGGGTTGGCGTTGCTCATGTCGAGCTTGGCGATCAACTGCTGTACAGCTTCAGGGTTGGCGATCGACTTGACGATCGGGCACATCGGGATCAGCGGGTCACCCTCGAAATACAGCTGGGTGATCAGCTTGGTGGCAATCGACGGGCCGCTGATGCCGAAGTGGATGTGCGCCGGGCGCCAGTCGTTCGGGCCGTTGCGCCATGGGTACGGGCCCGGCTTGATGGTGCGGAAGCTGTAATAGCCGTCGCTGTCGGTCAGGCAACGGCCGACACCACCAAAGTTCGGATCCAGCGGTGCCAGGTAACGGTCGTTCTTGTGCCGATAGCGGCCACCGGCATTGGCTTGCCACATCTCCACCAGGGTGTTCGGCACAGGCTTGCCGTACTGGTCGACCACGCGGCCGGCAACGATGATGCGCTCGCCGATTGGCAGGCCACCGTTGTTGAAGTTCAGCAGCAGGTCATGGTCGTGGGCGCCGAAGCCCAGGTGGGAGAAGTTCGGACCAGTGGTTTCGCTGATCGACTGTGGAATGCTGACCAGTGCCTGGCGCGGCGAGCGGGCAATGGACGTTTTGTAGTCAGGCGTAAGGGCTTTGGGGTGCCAGTTGCGATCACGGATCACGAAGCGGCTGTTGTCCTGTGCGGGCATGCCGGATTCCTCTCTTGGAATTATGTGAACGCCTGGGCGTGGCAGGCGGACTTACAGTTTCCGGGAGGTCGCGCGCAATTAATATTGAAATCGACCACTCCATACATAACCAAATGGTTATGGATTAACACCTTGGCCTGACAGTTGTGCAGTTCCTGAACTAATCTTTGTCTTCTTGTTTCACGCTCGGGAGAGCACTCATGGAATGGCGAAAAGGCCGACGCAGCGACAACGTGGTGGATGCCCGGGGTGAAGGTGGCGGTGGCGGCGGCATGCGTTTCGGCGGCGGCAAAGGGCTGGGGCTTGGGGCGATTCTGCTGATCGTTGGCATCGGCTGGCTCACCGGACAGGACCCGTTGCAGATTCTTGGCCAGCTCACCGGCCAGATGGAACAGCAGCAACAGCAAACGGCACCCAGTGGCACAGGCGCCAAGGCGCCACCGGCCAACGACCAGCAGGCCGAGTTCGTCGCCTCGGTGCTGGGCGATACCGAGGACACCTGGAAAGCGCTGTTTGCCGAAGCCGGCAAGCAATACCGCGACCCCAAGCTGGTGCTGTTCAGTGGCCAGGTCAATTCGGCCTGTGGCTTTGCTTCGGCGGCGGTGGGGCCGTTCTACTGCCCGGCTGACCAACGGGTGTACCTGGACATGTCGTTCTTCCGCGAAATGGAAACCCGCTTCGCTGCGGCGGGCGACTTCGCCCAGGCCTACGTGATCGCCCACGAAATCGGCCACCACGTACAGACCATGCTGGGTGTTTCGGCCAAGGTCGATGCCGCACGCCGCAACGGCCAGCGCATGGAGGGCGACAACGGCCTGTTGGTGCGCCAGGAACTTCAGGCCGACTGCCTCGCCGGCGTGTGGGCTTACCAGGCGCAAAAGCGCCTGAACTGGCTGGAACCGGGTGACGTCGAGGAAGCGCTGAACGCCGCCAACGCCATTGGCGATGACCGCCTGCAACAGCAAGGCCGTGGGCGCGTGGTGCCGGACTCGTTCACCCATGGCACTTCGGCGCAGCGGGTACGCTGGTTCAAGGCCGGGTTTGCCCAAGGTGAGGTGAACAGCTGCGATACCTTCAGCGCGCGCAGCCTCTAACATCTGCCGCATGCAGGTGCGGTCCTTGTAGGAGCAGCCTTGTGCTGCGAAGAGGCCATTGCAGCCGAAGACAATCTTTAGCCTTACCGGCCTCTTCGCAGCACAAGGCTGCTCCTACAAGGTGAGGCGGCAGCCTGAGTGATGGTGCAAGACCGTCTTTTGCTGAAAAAGCGTTTCAGCTTCCCTGATCATTGCCGATAACCCCTGCACGAATCAGCGGGCAGCCAGAACAACAACGCCTTGCGATCGAAGATCAAGAGAGCGAAAACTACTTCTGGAGAGCGTGCATGAACAGCTGGTTCGCTAACATCAGCGTCAACCTCAAACTTGGCCTGGGCTTCGGCCTGGTGCTGATCCTCACCGGCCTGCTGGCTCTGACCGGCTGGACCAGCCTGGGCAGCCTGATCGACCGTAGCAACTGGATGGGTGACATCGGCCAGCTCAACAAAGACCTGACCGACCTGCGCATCGCGCGCCTGCAGTACATGATCGCCAACGGCGACGATGCTGCCGCCGCCAACACCCAGACCAAGCTGGATGCCTTCAGCAAGCAGCAGGCCTACCTGGCCAGCACCTTCACAAGCCCGGACAACGTCAAGCTGCTGAATGAGCTGGGCGCAACCATCAGCGCCTACAAGGTGTCGCTGAACAAGATGCGCCAAGGCTACGACGCTACCCGCGCTGCGCGCGTTGCCATGGACGGCTCGGCCACCCGCGCCGACCAGGCCATGGACGCCCTCAGCCAGGAAGTCATGGCGCGCCCAGAGGCCGACAGCGTGCGCCTGGCCCAGTACCAGCTGATCAGCAAGGCCCGCCAGCAACTGCTGCAGGTGCGCATCGACGTGCGCGGCTACATTGCCGACAACAGTGCTGCCAACGAGCAGGCCGCCCTGCGCCAGCTGGATGCAGCACTAGCCGATATCGACAACCTCAAGCGCCAGCTGCCCGCCGAAGACGCCCGCCTGCAACAGTTCGAACGCTCGGTACTGGCCTACCGTGATGCCGTGCGCCAGTTCCGCGACGCGGTCGCCAACATCACCACCTCACGCGCCGAAATGACCGTGCAGGGCGCCGATATCGTCAAGCGCAGCGATGCGCTGTACCAGATCCAGCTGGAACGCCGCGACATCGAAAGCACCCAGGCCCGCACCCTGCAGGCCATCGCTACCCTGCTGGCACTGCTGGTCGGCGTACTGGCAGCGGTACTGATCACCCGCCAGATCACCGGCCCACTGCGTGAAACCCTGGCAGCGGTAGAAAAGATCGCCAGCGGCGACCTCACCCAGCATGCGCGCATCACCCGCCGCGACGAACTGGGCGTGCTGCAGCAAGGTATCGCGCGCATGGGCACCACGCTGCGCGAGCTGATCAGCGGCATCCGCGATGGCGTCACCCAGATTGCCAGCGCCGCCGAAGAGCTGTCGGCAGTGACCGAACAGACCAGTGCCGGCGCCAACAGCCAGAAGGTCGAGACCGACCAGGTGGCCACCGCCATGCACGAAATGGCCGCCACCGTTCAGGAAGTGGCGCGCAATGCCGAGCAGGCCTCGCATGCCGCCACCGGTGCCGACGACGAAGCCCGCGCCGGCGACCGCGTAGTAGGCGAGGCGATTGGCCAGATCGAGCGCCTGGCCGAGGACATGCACCGCTCCACCGAAGCCATGAACCTGCTGCAGCAGGAAAGCCAGAAGATCGGTAGCGTGATGGACGTGATCAAGTCGGTGGCCGAACAGACCAACCTGCTGGCGCTCAATGCGGCGATCGAGGCGGCGCGTGCCGGCGAGGCCGGTCGTGGTTTTGTCGTGGTCGCCGACGAAGTGCGCGGCCTGGCCCAGCGCACGCAAAAGTCCACCGAAGAAATCGAAGCGCTGATTGCCAGCCTGCAGGATGGTACCCAGCAAGTGGCGAACGCCATGCAGGGCAGCCGTACCTTGACCGACAGCAGCGTCGAACTGGCACGTAAGGCCGGCGCCTCGCTGGAGAACATCACCAGCACGGTGTCGAGCATCCAGTCGATGAACCAGCAGATTGCTGCGGCGGCGGAGCAACAGAGTGCAGTGGCGGAAGAGATCAGCCGCAGCATCCTGAATGTGCGTGATGTGTCCGAGCAGACGGCGGCGGCCAGTGACGAGACGGCGTCGGCCAGCGTTGAGCTGGCGCGGTTGGGTGGGCAGTTGCAGACACTGGTCAGCCAGTTCCGCGTCTGACCTGGGTAACCCGGGGCCGCTTTGCGGCCCTTTCGCGGCACAAGGCCGCTCCTACAGGAGATCGCGTTCCCCTGTAGGAGCGGCCTTGTGCCGCGAAAGGAGGGCAAAGCCCTCCCAGCAATCTGGCAGGCATTACTTGACGATCATCCCCACCCCACGCCCCCGCGGATCGGAAGCAGTCTCAAGCTTCGCCCCGTCCACCCGGATCGCCTGGATATCGCCCATCTCCCAGCCTTGGTCCTCAAGCACGTAGCCCATCTTCTTCAGCTCATCCGCCACCGGCCCGGTCAGGGGTGCATAGCTGTCAAAGTAGATAGTGTCCTTGGGCAGCAACTGATGGTGCACGCGCTGTGCCGCCACCGCCTTGTCCAGCGGCATACCGTAGTCGTACAGGTTGTTCATCACCTGGAAGATCGAGGTGAAGATCCGCGAACCGCCCGGGGTACCGATGACCAGCTCGACCTTGCCATCACGGGTCATCAGGCTGGGGCTCATCGAGGACAGCATGCGCTTGCCCGGCTCGATTGCGTTGGCATCGCCACCGACTACGCCAAAGGCATTGGCAGCGCCGGGCTTGGCGCTGAAGTCGTCCATCTCGTCGTTGAGCAGGAAGCCTGCGCCCTTCACCACCACGCCACTGCCGTAATCGAGGTTGAGGGTGTAGGTGTTACTGACCGCGTTGCCCTGCTTGTCGACGATCGAGAAATGCGTGGTCTGATGCGGCTCCAGGCCCGGCTTGACCTTGTCGGTGTCGGAAATGGCTTTCGGGTTGACCTGCGCGGCGCGCTTGGCCAAGTAGTCCTTGGCCACCAGTTGGTCCACCGGCACCTTGGTAAAGGCCGGGTCGCCCAGGTAGTCGGCACGGTCGGCAAATACGCGCTTCTCGATTTCAGCCAGCAGGTGGATGTACTGCGCCGAGTTGTGCGCCACCCCCTTGAAGTCCGCCGCGCGGTCTTCCTTGATGCCCAGCAACTGGGCCAGGGCGACGCCGCCAGAGCTTGGCGGTGGTGCGGTGTAGACCACGTTACCACGCCAGCTCACCGCCATCGGCTCACGCCATACGGCTTTGTAATCCTTCAAGTCATCCTTGGTGATCAGGCCCTTGTCAGCCTGCATCTGCGCCACCAGCAGGTCGGCAGTCTTGCCCTGGTAGAACTCGCTCACGCCCTTGTCGGCGATGCGTTCCAGGGTCTGGGCCATTTCTGGCTGCTTGAACAGCTCGCCGACCTTCATGTTGCCGAAGTAGTCATTGAAGTTGGTCGCAGTCTTGAACATGCCCTGGGCATCGTTGCGGTACTGGTACTGCTTTTCCGCCACTTTGAAGCCGTTTTTCGCATAGCCGATGGCCGGGGTCAGCAGCTCGCTCCACGGCAGCTTGCCGAACTTCTGGTGCGCCTCCCACAGGCCCATCACCGTGCCAGGCACACCCGCGGCGCGTACCCCGACCAGGCTGAGGTTTTCGATGACCTCGCCCTTGTCGTCCAGGTACATGTTGCGTGTAGCGGCCTTCGGCGCGACCTCGCGGTAGTCCAGGAAGTAGGGCTTGCCGTCGACGAACAGGGTCATGAACCCACCACCGCCGATGTTACCGGCCTCCGGGTAGGTCACAGCCAGGGTGAAGGCGGTTGCCACGGCGGCGTCCACCGCGTTGCCGCCCTTTTTCAGAATATCGGCGGCTACCTGTGCACCATATTGATCGGGCGCAGCCACTGCGCCGCCCTCCAGCGTGGCGGCATAAACCGAGGAACAGCTCAGGATCGCGGCTGCGAGAGCCAGGTACTGGAACGGGACGATACGCATGACACTTCCTTGGTGTTGTTTTTGTTGAGCAGTCAGTAAGGCCGAAGCGTTTCGACTGTGCAATCAACCATAGGAAATTTCGCCGCCTGTGGACAGGATCTGTCGCGTTCAGGCAACTCAGCAGGCGTACATCGCCAGCTTGCGCTGGATGAAATCGAGGAAGCACTGGATACGCAGCGCCAGCTGGGTATTGCGGTAGTACACCGCGTGGATCGGCTGGCGGTAGCCATTGTTGGCCGCGGCCAGGACCACTTGCAGGCGTCCGGCGCGGATGTCCTCATGGGTCATGAAGTGCGACAGGCTGACAATGCCCTCGCCGGCCAGTGCCAGCTGGCGCAGGGTCTCGCCACTGGAGGCGATCAGTGCCGGCCGGATGCTGAAGCGGTCACCCTGGGCGTGGCGCAGCGGCCAATGGTTGAGCGATTCGGGCTGGCTGAAGCCGAGCAGGCAGTGGTTGGCCAGGTCCTCGACCCGCTGCGGCGTGCCGTGCTGCGCCAGGTAGGCCGGGCTGGCCAGTACCTGCACCGGGCTGCAACCCAGGTTGCGCGCGTGCAGGCTGGAATCGGCCAGTTCGCCGATGCGGATCGCCACATCGGTGCTTTGCTCCAGCAGGTCGATGATCAGGTCATCGGTGTTCAGTTCCAGCTCGATGCCCGGGTACTCGCGACGGAATTCACCGATCCACGGCAGGATGGCATGCAGCATGAACGGCGCAGCGGCGTTGATGCGAAGGCGCCCGGTGGGCGTCTGGTGGTTCATCGACAGGCGCTCTTCCATCTCGTCCATCTGCTCCAGGATCAGCCGTGAGCGCTCAAGGAAGTAGCGGCCCTCTTCGGTGAGGTCCATGCGCCGGGTGGTACGGTTGACCAGGGTGGTACCCAGCTTGCCCTCCAGGCGCGACAAGGTGCGGCTGACGGCGGACGGGGTCTGGCCTATCTGCTCGGCAGCGGCAGAAATCGAGCCGCAGTCGATGACGGCGACGAATACCTGGAGTTCTTCGGATCGGGTTTTCACATTCGCGCCTGTGATGGGTACCTGCCTGGATTAGATCGCCTTGCCGAACACCTTGTCCAGATGTGCCTCATAAGCCGCCAATGCCGCGGGCACATCCGGGCGCTTCATCACATCTACCGCCAGGTAAGTCGGCAGGCCGGTCATGCCAAGGAACTGGTTGGCCTTGTGGAACGGGAAGTACACGGCATCCACACCCTTGCCTTCGAAGAAATCACTCGGGTCATCGAACGCCTGCTGCGGCGCATTCCAGGTCAGCGACAGCATGTACTGCTTGCCGTGCAACAGGCCACCGCTGCCGTACTTCTGCGAATGATCCGAACGGGTACGGCCATCGTTGGCATAAAGGCTGCCATGGCCAGCGGTAAAGACTTCGTCGATGTACTTTTTCACGGTCCAGGGTGCGCCCATCCACCAGCCCGGCATCTGGTAGACGATCACATCGGCCCAGAGAAACTTCTCTACCTCGGCCTGCACGTCGTAGCCGCCGTCGATAAAGGTTTGCTGCACATCGAAGCCGGCGCGGTCCAGGTGAGCGATGGCTGCTTCGTGCAAGGTCGCGTTGAGGCGGCCCTCGGAGTGAGCGAACTGTTTACCACCATTGAGCAGAAGGATCTTTTTCATGCGGGCCTCCCGGGCCGAGTCAAAATTTGATGCCGGCAGGTTAGATGCTCGCGGGAGCGGGATACAGGGGTGACTGGGCAAAATACAATTGACCGGAAGTCACGAATGAGCGAAGTATTATTGCCGTAGAATCGACTCACCACCCATCACCGAGTAGCGCCCCATGAGTGAGCAGTTCGCCTTTATCCTCAAAGCCAAGACCCGCCCGGAAATGGCTGATGCGTTCGAAACCCTGTTCCGCCCCTTCGTCGAGCCCAGCCGCCAGGAGCCGGGCTGCATCGAGTACCACATGCTGCGCGACCAGCAGGACCCGAGCCTGTTCGTGTTCTTTGAAGTGTGGGCCGACCAGGCCGCGCTGGATGTGCACTCGGCCTTGCCGCACATGACCGCGTTCTTCGAAAAGCGCATGGACTACCTGGAGCGCGATTTCGATATCCAGCGGGTCGACATGCTCAGCGCATCAAGCGCTAGCCGTTGATCAGCAAGTGGCCGCCCAGGGCGGCCAGGCCGATGAAGAAGCAACGTTTGAACAGCAGCGCGCTGATGCGCTGACGCAACCACTGCCCGGCCAGCATGCCGAGCAAGGCGGGCGCCAACATCAGCAGCGAAGCCCCCAACGCCTGGCCACCAAGGGCATCCTGCCCGGCCAGGCCAACGGCCAGCGCCAAGGTCGACACCGTGAACGACAGGCCCAGGGCCTGGATCATCTGTTCACGGCTCAGGCCCAGGCTTTGCAGGTAGGGCACCGCAGGTATCACGAAAACCCCGGTTGCCGCCGTTACCACCCCCGTCAACAGCCCACAGACCGGCCCCAGCCAACGCTCGTGCGCCGGCGCCAGGTGTAAGCCCGGGCCGACCAGCCCGTACAACGCATACACCAGCAAAGCCGCACCCAGCGCGTGGATGGCCCATGGGCCACTGTCGATCCCCAGCCAGGCACTGCCCAGCAAGGTGCCAATGAAGATCAGCGCCAGCATCGGCCCCAGCCGCACCAGCAACGCCCGCAGGTGCCCGCCGCTGGCCAGTTGCCAAAGGTTGGTGAGGGTCGACGGCACGATCAGCAGCGCAGCTGCCTGCGCCGGCGGCATAGCCAGCCCCAGCAGGCCCATGGCGATGGTCGGCAGGCCCAGGCCGATCACCCCCTTGACCGCGCCGGCCAGCAGGAAGGTAAGCACTACCAGCAGCGAAAGGGCTGGGCCAATGTCCTGGTAGAAAGCTAGCAAAGTAGTCATGGGCTGATGATGGCGGTTTCCGGCCAGCGGGAAAATCTGCCATATACTCAGCCAGACTCTTGTAAAGACAGAGCCACATGCATTTCGACCTGATCGACCTCAAGCTGTTCCAGCACACCCTGGAGTGCGGCAACATCACTGCCGGCGCCAGCCGCAGCCACCTGTCGCTGCCGGCAGCCAGCGCACGCATCCGCGCGATGGAGGCATCGCTGGGTATCCCGTTGCTGCAGCGCAACCGCCGTGGCGTGCAGCCGACACCGGCGGGTCAGGCACTGCTGCAGCATGCACGCCTGATAGCGCAGCAGGTCGAGCGCCTGCAGTTTGATCTGGGCCAGTACGCACAAGGGCAGCAAGGCCAGGTACGCCTGCTGTGCAACACAGCAGCACTCACGGAGTACCTGCCAGAACTGCTGGCCAGCTACCTGGCTGCACATCCCGGGGTCAGCGTAGATGTGCAGGAGCTGCCGAGCCTGCGCATCGTGCAGGCGATTACCCAGGGCATGGCGGACCTTGGCATCGTTTCGACCGCAGCGCCCAACGAACACCTGCAAACCCGGCCGTTTCGCGACGACCCGCTGGTACTGGTGACGCCCTTGGGCCACCCGCTGGCCGGTGCGGTCGCGCCCAGTTTCATCGACAGCCTGGTGCATGGCCATGTCGGGCTGGGTGCTACTAGCGCGTTGGCGTTGTACCTGGAAGAACAGGCCCTGCGTGAGGGGCGCCGTACGCAAGTGCGGGTACGGGCCGAGGGTTTCGATGGGGTGATCCGCATGGTTGCAGGCGGGGCCGGGGTCGGGGTGGTACCGCTGGCAGCCGTGAAGCGCTGGCAAGGCGTGCTGCCGTTGCACTGGGTGGCGCTGGAGGAGGCGTGGGCCAACCGCAAGTTGCTGGTGTGCGCGCGGGACTTTGCGGCGTTGCCGGGCTATGCCGCAGCATTGGTGACCACCCTCACCCGTTGAAGCGTCAGTTCCTGCACAGTGGGTGCATTTTTTCGGCCGGTCGCACACAATCCCCTCATCGCACTACGAAAAAGGATTTTCCAGTGGCATCGATCTACCAGCTCAAACCGCGCTTCCAGGCCCTGCTGCGCCCAGCAGTCCAGCGCCTTTACGACCGCGGTGTCACCGCCAACCAGGTTACCGTCGCCGCCGCCGTGGTGTCGGTCCTGCTGGGCCTGCTGCTGGCCGCCCTGCCCCACGTCACCTGGCTGTTCATCCTGATACCGGTGTGGATGCTGTTGCGCATGGCACTGAACGCCGTCGAGGGCATGTTGGCCAGGGAGTTCGGCCAGCAATCTACCCTCGGCGCCTACCTCAACGAACTCTGCGACGTGATCGCCGACGCCGCCCTGTACCTGCCCTTCGCCCTGCTGGCCGGGGTTTCTCCGGTGCTGGTGGTGCTGGTGGTGCTGTGTGCCACCTTCAGCGAATACGCCGGCGTCATGGGCCCGCTGGCTGGCGCCTCGCGCCGTTACGACGGCCCCATGGGCAAAAGCGACCGGGCCTTTGCCTTCGGCGTGCTGGGCACAGGGGTCACCTTTGGCCTGCTGAACGGCAGCTGGATCAATGGCCTGCTGCTGGTCATCCTCGCGCTCTCGCTCTATACCCTCTACAACCGGGTTCGCCAGGGGCTGGCCGAAACCCGCTGAGCCCAAAGCCGCCGCAAAAAGGACGTTGATAATGCGCCAAGCGCAAGCGCTGCACTTCTCCACCCATGACGGTGTCGAGTTGCACTACCGTCATTGGCCTGCCACCCGCAACGAGCACCAGCCACGCCGGGCCGTGGTGATGTTCCACCGCGGCCATGAACACGGCGGGCGCATGGCCCACCTGGCCGATGAACTGGACATGCCGGGCTATGACTTCTTCGCCTGGGATGCCCGCGGCCATGGCCAGTCGCCAGGCGCACGCGGCGACAGCCCGGGGTTCGCCACCAGCGTGCGCGACGTGCAAACCTTCATCGAACATATCCAGGCCCATCACGGCATCGCCGAGCACGACATGGTGGTGCTGGCGCAAAGCGTCGGCGCGGTGCTGATTGCCACCTGGGCCCACGACTACGCGCCCAAGGTACGCTGCCTGGTGCTGGCCTCGCCCGCGTTCAAGGTCAAGCTGTACGTGCCATTCGCCCGCCCTGGCCTGAAGCTGCTCAAGGCCTTGCGCGGCAACTTCTTCGTCAACAGCTACGTCAAGCCACGCCTGCTCACTCACGACCCCGAGCGGGTGATGTCGTACGTGGCCGACCCGCTGATCAGCCGGCCGATTTCGGTGACCATGCTGCTGGGCCTGTACGAAGCCGCTGACCGGGTAGTGGCGGATGCCCAGGCCATTCAGGTACCCACCCAGTTGCTGGTATCCGGGGCCGACTTCGTGGTCGAGCGCCAGCCGCAGGAGCGCTTTTTCGAACGGCTGGGCAGCACGCGCAAGGAAATGCACATTTTGCCGGGCTTCTTCCACGACACCCTCGGTGAGCGTGACCGGGCCCACGCCCTGAAGCGCATCGAGCGGTTCGTGGAGCACTGCTTCACCAGCCCCGCCGCGCGGCCGTCACTGCTCGATGCCGACAAGACGGGCGCCAGTTGCGCCGAAGCCGAAAGCCTGGCCGCACCGTTGCCGCGCCACTCGCCGCGTGACCTTTACTGGCGCGCCACCCGCGCCGGGCTTAGCCTGGGCAAGGGGTTGTCTGCGGGGGTGAAACTGGGCTTCGACACCGGCTTCGATTCGGGCAGCACGCTCGACTACGTGTACCGCAACCAACCGACCGGCAAGGGCAAGCTGGGCCGCCTGGTCGACCAGAACTACCTCGACGCCATCGGCTGGCGTGGCATTCGCCAGCGCAAGCTGCACGTCGAGGAACTGCTGCGCTTGGCCATCGCCCGGCTGCGCGAACAACAGCGGCCCGTGCACATTGTCGATATCGCCGCCGGCCATGGCCGCTACATCCTCGAAGCACTGCAAGACCTTGAGCAGTTGCCGGACTCGATCCTGCTGCGCGACTACAGCGAGCTTAACGTGCAGCAAGGCAGCGCGCTGATCACCGAGAAGGGCCTGGCCGACATCGCCCGCTTCGTCCAGGGCGATGCCTTCGACCGCCAGAGCCTGGCAACGCTGGAGCAGCCGCCGACCCTTGCGGTGGTCTCGGGGCTCTACGAACTGTTCCCCAGCAACCAGCTGGTGGGCAACTCGCTGGCCGGCCTGGCCGATGCCGTGGAAGATGGCGGTTATCTGGTCTACACCGGCCAGCCGTGGCACCCGCAACTGGAGATGATCGCCCGCGCCCTTACCAGCCACCGGGGTGGCGAGGCCTGGGTGATGCGACGCCGCAGCCAGGCCGAAATGGACCAGTTGGTAGAGGCGGCCGGTTTCCGCAAGCTGGCCCAGCGCATCGATGAATGGGGGATTTTCAGCGTCAGCCTGGCACAGCGGGTGCGCTGAATGAACCCATCACGCGAGCCTGGGCTGATCCGCCGGGGCGTGTTCTGGCTTCTGCTGCTGGGGCCGTTGTTTTTCCTCAGCTATGGGCTGGCGAACAACCATACCGCCGGGCGTAGTGATGTCGGCAGCCTGGTGTTCGGCTGGGAGCGCAGCATGCCGCTGTGGCCCTGGACGATCATCCCATACTGGTCGATCGACTTGCTCTACGGGCTGTCCTTTCTGCTGCCGCGCACACGCCAGGAAATGGACCGGCACGCGCTGGCACTGCTCAGCGCACAGGTGATCAGTGTCACCTGCTTCCTGCTGTGGCCGCTGCGGTTCACCTTCGAACGGCCAGAGCTGGGTGGGCTGTTCGGCTGGCTGTTCGATGTACTGATGGGCTTCGACAAACCGTTCAACCAGGCGCCATCGCTGCACATTGCGCTGCTGGTGATCATCTGGACGATGTTTGCCCGGCATGTGCAGCGCCAGCCCTGGCGATGGCTGATGCATGGCTGGATGGCGTTGATCGGGGTGTCGGTACTGACCACCTGGCAGCATCATTTCATCGATGTACCCACGGGTGCATTGGCGGGGTTTGCCTGCGTCTGGCTGTGGCCGCATCAGGGGCGACTGCCCTGGCAACAGGCGCGCCTAGCACAGGATGCCAAGCGCTGGCGGGTGGCGTTTTATTATGCCGTCGGCGCTGTTTTGTGCGCTGTGCCTGCCATTGTGTCGGGCGGCGCCTGGTTGTGGTTGGCCTGGCCGGCCGTGTCGCTGGCACTGGTTGCGCTGAACTATGGTGGGTTGGGTGCAGGCGGGTTTCAGAAAGGCGCCGATGGGCGCTTGTCGAATGCGGCCAGCTGGCTGCTGGCACCGTATTTGGTCGGAGCGTGGGTCAATTCGCGGCTATGGACCCGGCACCACCCACAAGCCGATGAAGTGTGCGATGGCGTGTATCTGGGGAGGATCCCTGGGCGCAGCACGCAGTTCGCTGCGCTTGTCGATTTGTGCGCCGAGCTGCCGTGCGCTGTCAGCCGCCCTGCTGCGGACATTTGTGGGAGCGGCCTTGTGTCGCGAAAGGGCTGCGCAACAGCCCCGGCAATGTCTGCCGCGAAGCTGAAAAACCGGGGCCGCTTCGCGCCCCTTTCGCGGCACAAGGCCGCTCCTACAACGGCCGCGCCAGCCTTTGAGTATCAGTGTTTCCCTACCCTGGATCTGATAGCGCCGGACGTTGTCCTGCTACAGCAGGCCGCCGAGGCCATCGAACGCCTGCACGCCCAAGGCCCTGTACTGGTCTGCTGTGCTCTGGGCTATTCGCGCAGCGCCAGCGCCGTGGCCGCCTGGCTGCTGCTCTCCGGCCGCTGCAGCAACGCCCAGCAGGCCGAAGCACTGATCCGCAAAGCCCGCCCCGGCATCGTTCTGCACCCGGCACACCGCCTGGCCTTGCAACAGCTTGGAGCACAGCCATGAACATGCGTGTGGTGGCCAGCCTGCTGGGTCGCGGCAAACAGCTGGAACGCTTGTCCGACGGCCTCACCCTGCTGGCCCTGGCCTACGGCCTTGCACCTTTGTTGGGTGCCCCACTTCAACCGCTGGCCAGCCTGCTGTGCGGCGTGCTGCTGGTGCTTGGCGTGGTGCACAAGTACTGGGCCATCCGCGTGGCCATAGATGCCGAACTGTTCACCCACCTCGCCAGCAGCAACCACCTGGCAGCGGACACCCAGGCCCTGGACCGCGCCCTGTTCGAGCTGAAACTGAAACCGCAGGCCACGGACGCCCGCGCCTGGCCTGACCGCAGCCAGGCCGCACTGAACCTGTTGCGCCGCCAGGCACTGTGCCTGGGCCTGCAGTTGTCGCTGGCCTTGGCTACCCTGCTGACACTGCCTTTGAAGGGATGACCACCGATCCATGCTCGCCAACCTGACTGCCTACCTCATCACCTCCGCCGCCCGTCTGATCACGGGTGCCCGCGCCCTGTGGCTGGGTTGCACGCCGCTGCCAGTGCAGCGCCTGTACTTCGCCAACCACAGCAGCCACGGTGACTTCGTGCTGCTGTGGGCTTCACTGCCGCAGCCCTTGCGCAAACGCACCCGCCCGGTGGCCGGCGCGGATTACTGGGCCAAGCCGGGCATCCGCGATTTTCTCATTCGCAAGGTGTTCAACGGCGTATTGATCGACCGCCAACGCAGCGAAGGCCAGGGCAGCCCGCTACAGCCGATCCTTGAAGCCGTGGCTCAAGGCGACTCGCTGATCTTCTTCCCGGAAGGCACGCGTAACCTGGGCGACGAGCCACTGATGCCGTTCAGAAGCGGGTTGTACCACCTGGCCGCGGCCAACCCCGACGTCGAGCTGGTACCGGTATGGATCGCCAATCTCAACCGGGTGATGCCCAAAGGCCGCGCCCTGCCCCTGCCGTTGCTGTGCACACTGAGCTTTGGCGAACCGCTGCACCTGCACGCTGACGAAAGCAAGCAGGCCTTTCTCGAGCGGGCCAGCCAGGCCCTGCTGACCCTGGCCCCGAAGGATGCCTGACATGGACGACAACACCCTTTCCCTGTTCGCCGGCATCGGCGCCCTGCTGCTGCTCGCCAGCGTGACCGGCCGCCTGCTGAAGTGGCGCGCCGGCCCGGCGCCACACGCGGTGATCGACAACCTCAACGCCCGCATCAACGCCTGGTGGGTGATGGTGCTGGTGATCGGCATCGCCTTCCTGTTCGGGAAATACGGCGTGATCGTGCTGTTCTATGGCGTGTCGTTCTACGCACTGCGCGAATTCATGACCCTCACCCCGACCCGGCGCAGCGACTACCCGGCGCTGGTGGCAGCGTTTTATGTGGCACTGCCGGTGCAGTACGTGCTGATCGCCATGGACTGGTACGGCCTGTTCAGCATCTTCATCCCGGTGTACCTGTTCCTGCTGCTGCCGATTTTGGCCAGCTTCGGCGGCGATACCACGCGTTTTCTCGAACGTGCGTCAAAGGTGCAGTGGGGGCTGATGATCGCGGTGTACTGCGTATCGTCGGTGCCCGCCTTGATGACCCTGGACATCCCCGGCTACGAGGGGCGGAACCTGCTGCTGATCGCCTGGCTGATCCTGGTGGTGCAGATCAGCGACGTGCTGCAATACGTGTGCGGCAAGCTGTTTGGCAAGCACAAGGTGGCCCCCAACCTGTCACCGTCCAAGACCGTAGAAGGGTTGGCCGGCGGCGTGGCACTGGCCACCCTGATCGGCGCCCTGTTGTGCTGGATCACCCCGTTCACCTTCTGGCAGGCCGCGCTGATGGCGTTGGCGGTCAACGCCATGGGCTTCTTCGGCGGGCTGGTGATGTCGGCGATCAAGCGCGACCGCGGGGTGAAGGACTGGGGCCACATGATCGAAGGCCACGGCGGCATGCTCGATCGCATGGACTCGGTGTGCTTTGCCGCGCCGGTGTTCTTCCACTTTGTGCGGTACTGGTGGGCGTAGCCAATATCAAACGTCTGGCATAGCGCGAGCAGACAGCTGGACGTCGAGCCCAGGCAACTGCGGCTCGGCCGATGGCCCTATGGTGACCAGTCATTCAGCCAGTCACCAGGAGTTGTCCCATGTCCGATTTCATCACCGTCCTGCGCGAAACCTGCCCGACGCCGGTCGTGGACGCCACCAAGTGGAAGCGCATCGGCGGCGATCCGCACACCGTCAACCTCAATGCCTACCTGTCGGCCGACGGCAGCAAGATCATGGGCACCTGGATCTGCACCCCGGGCAAGTTCGAGGTCAACTACGAGAAGTGGGAGTTCTGCCACTTCCTCGATGGCTACTGCATCATCACCCCGGAAGGTGAAGAGCCGAAGCACCTGAAGGCCGGCGATGTGTTCGTGATCGAACCAGGTATGAAAGGCACCTGGGAAGTGGTCGAGACCGTGCGCAAGTATTTCGTCTTCGCCTGATCCCTGAAGCTACACATAGCCCTGTGTAGGAGCAGCCTTGTGCTGCGAAGAGGCCAGTTCAGACACAGCAGTTGTGTTGTCTTGGCTGGCCTCTTCGCAGCACAAGGCTGCTCCTGCAAATCTCTAGCCTGAAGTACGGGCAAAAAAAATCGCGGGGCAGGTGCCCTTCCCTCTGGTGCGCAGTTACAGAGGGAAGGCCGCCTGGCCCGCGATGAAGCCCACCTCTTGCGTCAATCTTTCTTGCGATAACCCTCGACGATGGCCGAGAAGTCCTTGCCTCCCTCGCCACGCAGGCTCATGGCCTGATACAGCTGCTGGGCCACGGCGCCGAGGATCACCGGTTGGTGAGCCTGGCGTGCCGCTTCAGTGGCCAGCCCCAAATCCTTGAGCATCAGGTCGGCGCCAAAGCCGCCGGTATAGCCACGCGATGCCGGTGCCGTTTCGATAATGCCCGGCCACGGGTTGTAGGTGTCCGAACTCCAGCAACGCCCGGTCGAGCTGTTGATAATGCCGGCCAGCACCTTGGTGTCGATGCCCAGCGCGTTGCCCAGGGCCATGGCCTCGGACACGCCGATCATCGAAATACCCAGCAGCAGGTTGTTGCAGATCTTGGCGATCTGCCCGGTACCGACTTCACCGCAATGCACGATGTTGCGGCCCATCTGCTCCAGTACCGGCTTGAGCGTGGCGAACAGCTCGGCGCTGGCACCGACCATGAAGGTCAGGGTGCCCGCCGCCGCGCCGCCAGTGCCACCGGACACCGGCGCGTCGCCCAGGTCCACGCCTTTGGCCGCTGCCGCCTTGGACACATCACGGGCGGTCTGCGGGTCGATGGTGCTGCAGTCCACGGTAGGCGTACCGGCACGAATACCGGCCAGCACGCCATCTTCGTTCAGGTACACGCTGCGCACATGGGCCGCAGCTGGCAGCATTGTGATCACCAGGTCGCTGTTGGCCGCCGCGTCCTTGGGCGACGGGCTGATCTGCCCACCCAGTTCTGCCAGCTCGGCCAGCACGGCCTTGTTGAGGTCGAACAGGTTCAGTTGGTGCCCGGCCTTGATCAGGTTGCGGGCCATGGGCGCGCCCATGTTGCCGAGGCCGATGAATGCGATACGCATGACTTCTCCTTAGCGCAGGCTGATGGTGGTGTTCACACCGTCATTGATGCTGTCGTCATCAAACCAGCGGGCGGTGACGGTTTTGGTCTGAGTGTAGAACTGCACCACTTGCTTGCCGTACGGGCCGAGGTCGCCGAGCTTGGAGCCACGGGAGCCGGTGAAGCTGAAGAACGGTACCGGTACCGGGATCGGGATGTTGATGCCGACCTGGCCGATATCGATTTCGCTCTGGAACTTGCGCGCTGCCGCGCCGCTCTGGGTGAACAGGCCGGTGCCGTTACCGAACGGGTTGGCGTTGACCAGCGCAATGGCCTCGTCGAGGGTATCGACCTCCAGGGTGACCAGCACCGGGCCGAAGATTTCCTGGGTATACACCTGCATGTCGGTCTTCACGCCCGAGAACAGGGTTGGGCCAACGAAGTTGCCTTGCTCGTAGCCCGGCACCGTGACCTCGCGGCCGTCGAGTTCCAGCTTGGCGCCTTCCTTGATGCCGCTTTCGATCAGGCCCAGCACACGCTCCTTGGCGCGTTTGGAAACCACCGGGCCAACGTCGGTGCCCGGTTCGCAGCCGGCATTGACCTTGAGCTTGCTCGCCGCGTCCTTGATGTCGGGCAGCCACTCACGGGCCTTGCCCACCAGCACCGCCACCGAGGTGGCCATGCAGCGCTGGCCCGCCGCGCCGAAGGCGGCACCGACCAGGGCGTTGACGGTTTGCGTGCGGTTGGCATCGGGCAGCACTACCGCGTGGTTCTTGGCGCCCATCATCGACTGCACGCGCTTGCCGTGCTGGCTGCCGAGGTTGTACACATGGGTGCCGACTTCGGTAGAACCGACGAAGGAAATTGCCTTGATGTCCTGATGCGTGCAGATGGCATCCACCACTTGCTTGCCACCGTGCACCACGTTGAGCACGCCTGCCGGTACGCCGGCTTCCAGCGCCAGCTCGACCAGCAGCATGGTCGACAGCGGATCCTGCTCGGAAGGTTTGAGCACGAAAGTGTTGCCGCAGACGATGGCCATGGGGAACATCCACAGCGGGATCATGGCCGGGAAGTTGAACGGAGTGATACCGGCGCATACGCCGATTGGCTGGCGCAGGGTGTAGGTATCGACACCGCCGGCGACGTTCTCGGCGAACTCGCCCATCTGCAGGGTACCAATGGACGCGGCGTGTTCGACCACCTCCAGGCCGCGGAAGATATCGCCTTCAGCATCGGCCAGGGTTTTGCCCTGCTCGGCGCTGAGCACCTGGGCAATGCGTTTGGTGTGTTCGCGGATCAGCGCCTGCAGCTTGAGCATGATGCGCATGCGCGCGCCAATCGGGGTGTTGCGCCAGGTCTGGAAAGCGCTGTGGGCAGCAGCCACGGCAGCGTCGACTTCCTCGACGGTGGCGAACGGCACGCGCGCCAGCACTTCTTGGGTGGCCGGGTTGACGATGTCGCGCCACTCGGTAGTTTTCGATTCGACCCACTGGCCGTTGATCAGCAGCTTCACCTGCTCGACCTTGGTGCTGTTAGGGGACTGCGGTGCGTTCATCTGCGTTCTCCTTGGAATTATTGTCGGGACGAGATCGCCAGCGCCAAGCAAACGCGAGGTGGCGTCCTGAGGCTTGTTTCGAGTATAGATGTGCAAACATCCAACAAGAACGCACAAAAAAACCGGATCATCATGCAAAAAGACCTCACATCCCTGAGCGCGCTCAACTGGGACGACCTGAAGTTTTTCCTTGAAGTGGCCCGCACCCGCAAGGCCAGCAGCGCCGCCAAACGCCTGAGCGTGGACTACACCACGGTGTCGCGGCGCATCAGCTCGCTGGAGGGGGCGCTGGGCACGTTGCTGTTCGAAAAGTCGCGGACCAACGGCTTTGTCCTCACCGCCGAGGGCCAGCGCTTGCTCGGTTATGCCGAGTCGATCGAAAGCACGCTGCACATGGCGTGCGAGCAGGTGTCCGGGTCGGGCGTGGCGTTGTCGGGGCATGTACGCATGGGCTGCACCGAGGGCTTCGGCAGCTTTTTCATCACCCCACAGCTAAGCCACTTCGTTGATGCCTACCCGGCGATTTCTGTGGATATCCTGCCACTGCCGCACTTCATCAGCCTGTCCAAGCGCGAGGCGGACATCGTCATTGCCCTGGAGCGGCCGGAGCATGGGCCTTATGTGTGCTGCAAGCTGTGCGATTACCGTTTGCGGCTGTATGCGACCCAGGCTTACCTGGACAGCCATGCGCCGATCCGCCAGGTGGCGGACTTGGCCAAACACCCGTTCATCAGTTACGTGGATGACCTGGCGTTCAGTTCGGAGCTTTTGTACCTGGCCAACCTGATTCCCGGTGCCAGCGCGCACTTGCGCAGTACCAGTGTGATTGCGCAGTACACCGCCGCGTTGCAGGGGCGTGGGCTGGCGATACTGCCGTGCTTCCTTGCGGCGCAAGACCCGCGGCTGGTGACGGTGCTGCCCGAGGAGATCGAGGTGACGCGGCAGTTCTGGATGTACTGCCGGGAGGACTTGCGCAAGTTGAAACGCATTACCTTGCTGTGGGATTACATCCGTGGGGTGACCGAGGCGAATGCACCGTTGTTGATGGGGGAAACCCGCGACATGCGCTTTGCTCAGGAGTGATGGTGCTGCGTAGCTCCTTTGCAGGATCAGCCTTGTGCTGCGGAGGGGCCAGTCATGGCAATACAACTGCTGTGCCTGGTCTGGCCTCTTCGCAGCACAAGGCTGATCCTACAGAGAAATGTGATAGCTCAGCGGACAGCGGTCAGTAGGACGCCACCACTATCGACACCCGACGGTTCTCGGTGCGCCCCGCACTGGTGCGGTTGTCCGCCACCGGTTGTGTGCTGCCCAGGCCGCGGCTTTGGATGTTCTGCGCCTGCATGCCAACCCCGACCAGCGCCCTGGTCACGCTCTGCGCACGGCGCTCGGACAACTGCTGGTTGTACGCCGCTTTGCCCGACGAATCGGCATGGCCGTCCACCCGCACGCCCTGGATGCCAACGCCAAGCAGCGCCTTGCCAATGCGCTCGACAATTGCCTGGCTCTGGCCGTTGAGGCCATCCAGATCGCTACCGAACAGCACTTTGCCGGACAAATCGTAGGCCCAGCCTTCATCGGTGGGGGTAAAGCCTTCACGCTTGAGCACGGCGATCTGTTCGGGGGTCAGGCCTTTTTGGGGGGGGCTCTGGCAACCGGTCAGCGCCAGCACGGCGAGCAACAACGCCCAAAGGGGGAAACGCAAAGCGTGTATCACGGGTTCAACTCCTGTTTTTGATTTCATTGGCGGACCGTTCCGTCTGCGCCACTTGCCAATGGCCACGGCGTTTGCGCTTGGCCTGGTACATCGCCGCATCGGCGGCATTGAGAAGACTGGCGGGGTCAGCGCCGTCATCCGGGTAATAGGCAATACCGACACTCAGTGAGGTGGCGATACTGCGGCCACTGTCCAGCTGCACGGGCAGCTTCATGCTGGCAACAATCTTCTCGGCAATGAGCTCGGCGTCCTCGCGCGACTGCAAAGGTGTGAGCAGTACCGCGAACTCATCACCGCCCAGGCGTGCCACCAGGTCGTGCTCACGCAGTTGGGCACGCACGCGGTCGGCCACGCTGATCAGTACTTCGTCACCCACGGCATGGCCGAGGGTGTCGTTGATCTGCTTGAAGTGGTCGCTGTCGAGGAACAGCAGCGCCAGGTGGTCTTGCTGCCGCGCAGCGTTTCGCACGCTGCGGTTCAGGCGCCCTTCGAAGAAGGCGCGGTTGGGCAGGCCGGTCAGGCTGTCGTGGCTGGCCTGGTGGGCCAGGGTCTGGTTTTCGTTCTGCAGGTGGCTGTGCCATACCTCCAGTTCGTCGAGCAGGGCATTGAAGTCGTTGCCCAGTTCGTTGAGTTCGGCAATCGGTGCTTCCGGCACGCGCCGGTCGAAACTGCGCTCGCGGCGGGCGGCGTGGGCGACGCTGGCCAGGCCACGCAGCGGGCGGACGATATCGCTGAGCAGTCGCCGCGACAGGTATTGCGCCGCCAAGGCACTGAGTATTGTGCAGAACAGGATGCCGGCCAAGCCGCTCAGCAGGAACAGCAACAGGCTACGGCCCTGGCCGACCAGTTCGATGTGCCCGACCTGCTGTTGCTGGTGCAGGATCGGCAGGTTCACCGGCTCATCCAGCAACGCGGTGGCAACCTGCACTTCAAGCTTGGCGAGCATGCCAGTATCGGCGCGTTGCCAGTGCGCCAGCAGCTCGCCTTCGTCGTTGAAGACCTTGGCCTCGGCCACCTCCTCGCGACTGGCGATCAGCGCCAGCGATTCATTGGCCGCAGCACTGTCATCGAATACCACCGCCGCTTCCACGGTGTAGTTGATCGACCGGGCGATCAGGTGCAGGTTGTGATTGGCGTAGACGCGCAGGGCGAGCACGCCCAGCAGCGTGAGTGAAATACCGGCCAGGCCCACGGCGAGCAAGGCAACGCTGAGGTGGCCACGGCCCAGCACCGAGCGCAGGGTCGGGCGCACGCCCTGCTTGCGGGTCGGCTTCATGGCTGCACCGCCCGGCGCCGCGACAACTGCAGCACACTGGGGTGGATGCGTACGCCGGAACGCGCCACCGAGTCGAGGTTGACGTCAAAGGCCACCTGCTGGTCGCTGACCCGCAGGCAGAACAGGCTGCCAACCGTACACGGGTCGTTCGCTTCGCTGATGCTCAATACCGGGTGGCCGCTGACGCGCTCGAACAGTCGGTCACGCTGGCCCTGGTCGAGTTTGCCGATGTAGATGGCATCGCAGGCTTGGGCGACCTGAGTGTCTTCTGCCAGCAGGCGCAGCACCTGCAGCGGGCGGCCGGACTCCTGCACATGGCCTTTGATCAGGTCATCGGCGTATTCGGTCGGGCCGACCAGGCACAAGCGCAAGGGTGAAGGTTCGACAGGCCAGCGGGCGTAACTGAAGATGCCGAGTACCACTTGGGTGACGGCCTTGGCGCGTTGCTGCACCTGGGCGGCGGTTGTGGCGGTTTCTGCCTGGGCGGGGCCTGCAGAAAGGAACAGGACGGCCAGCAATAGCGAAAGCGCACAGCTTGTCACTCGCCTTGCGGCCACATTCATGTGGGAAATCTCTTAAAGTCCTTACCACTATCGGCGCAAAGATAGCACATGGCCGCATCGTTGTAGGAATGAGCTGCTTCATGTATCGGGGTTGATGGCCCAATCGCCGGCAAGCCAGCTCCCACAGGTGCAGCACAGCTTTCAAAGGCTGTGGAATCCCTGTGGGGGCTGACTTGCCGGCGATTGGGCCTCGCGGTCTTACACCTGTTCCAGCATCAACCCGGAAATACGCCGCACCTTGCGCGCCACCGCTTCTTCGAAAATGCCCTGGCGTGGCTCGACCAGGCTGAAGCAGTGCTTGGCCCGGGTGATGCCGGTGTATACCAGCTCCTTGGTCAGCACCGGGTTGAGCGCATCTGGCAGCACCAGGGCCGTGTGGCTGAACTCCGAGCCCTGGGACTTGTGCACGGTCATGGCAAAAACCGTTTCCACTTCATTGAGCCGGCTGGGCAAGACGAAACGCACACCACCACTGCCGTCGTTCCGCGGGAAGGCCACCCGCAGCAGCGGCTCACCGCGCTCGTCCGGCAGGCGCAAGGCAATGCCGATATCACCGTTCATCAGGCCCAGGCCGTAGTCGTTGCGGGTCACCAGCACCGGGCGCCCTTCGTACCAGGGCTGCTGGCTGTCGATCAGGCCGGCATTGTGAAGCACCCGGGCCACCCGTTCGTTGAGGCCTTCGACACCCCAGGCACCCCGGCGCACCGCGCATAGCAACTGGAAGTCTTCAAAGCTGTGCAGCACCTTGCCCGCCCATTGTTCCCACGCGGGGTCATCAAAGGCGGTTTCCAGTGCAGGCCGGTAGCGGCCAAGGGTGCGCAGGTAGCTGCGATAGCCCTGCGGGCCTTCGGCACCGCGGTTCAGGCCGTCGAGTAGCAGGCGGTCGAAAGCACGGTCCTGCTCGTGCTTGAGGGCAAGGCTGTGCACGTCGGCCGGCGGCTTGGCCAGCAGGTTGCGCGCCGCGTGGGAATCCTGGCGATTGACCAGCCGCGCCAGCTGGCCAATGCCGCTGCCTTCGCCGAAGCGCCGCGAGAAGCGCAGCATCACCAATTGCTGGGCCAGCGGATTGCGCTGCTCATCACCGGCCTTGAGGCCGCTGGCGGCCAGCGACTCGCCACTGATCTGCTCCAGCCACGCTGCGGTCGCTGGCGAGTAATAACCCTCTTCGGCATCCCGGCACAGGTCGCCCAGTACCGCACCGGCCTCGACCGAGGCCAACTGGTCCTTGTCGCCCAGCAGCACCAGACGCGCCCGGGGTGGCAAGGCGTCGAGCAGGTTGGCCATCATTTCCAGGTCGATCATCGATGCTTCGTCGACCACCAGCACGTCCAGCGGCAGCGGGTTGCCGGCGTGATGGCGGAAGTGCCGGGAACCGGGGCGGCTGCCGAGCAGGCGGTGCACGGTGCTGACGTCAGTGGGGATTTGCCCGCGTACTTCGGCACTGACTTGCAGGCGCTCGACTTGCTGGCCAATGGATTCGGTCAGGCGCGCAGCGGCCTTGCCCGTCGGCGCGGCCAGACGGATGCGCAGCGGCCTGCCCTGCTCCACTGCCGGCCCTTGCAGCAAGGCCAGCAGGCGCACCACGGTGGTGGTTTTACCCGTGCCGGGGCCACCCGTGATGATGCTGAAACCGGCACGGGTGGCCAGCGCACAGGCGAGCTTCTGCCAGTCCACCTGGCCATCTGGTGCACCGCCCTCGAACAGCTGTGCCAGGCGATCTGACAGGTCGGGCAGCGGTGCTTCGGCCTGGGTCAGGCGCTGACGCAAGGTATGGTCGATACGCCGCTCGTAGCTCCAGTAACGGCGCAGGTACAAGCGCTCACCGCTGAGTACCAGTGGCCGGGCTTGTTGGCCCGGGGTATCGCCAGCGGCCACCAGCGAGCTGGCGGCGATGCGCTGGCGCCAGGCATTCAGATCGAGGTTGGCCAGCAACTGCGACGGCAGCAGCAAGGGCCCGATCAGGGCATCGCCTTCAGGCGGCAGCGACAGGGCGAAGTCGGGCTCGGCCAGGGTTTGCTGCAGGTCGAGGCAGACATGGCCGTGGCCCAGTTGGTGGCTGGCCAATGCTGCCGCCAGCAACAGCAAGGGATCACTGCCGGGGGCGCGCTCTTCGAGGAACGACACGAACGCACGGTCCAGGGCCCGCAGCCAGCCCCGCTCTACCCAGCGGTCGAGCAGTTGCAGCAGGTCACCGCTGTCATGCTGCGGCGCCAGCGCCAGCAAGTGCTCGGCGTGCAACGGGGTGGGCAACAGGTCAACCAGGTTTCGGCTCATATCTCGGCTCCGGCAAACAGGTCCTGCTGTGCCGGTGGGTGCTCGCCACGGAACAGCGCATCAAGGCTTTCGATCAGCTCGCGCGGTGGCTTGGTGTGGTACACGCCGTGGCCGCTGCTGCTCGCGCCGCGCAGGAAGATGAACAGGGCGCCGCCGACATGGCGGTCGTAATCGTAGTCCGGCAGGCGAGCGCGCAACTGGCGGTGCAGGGCCAGCAGGTACAGCACGTACTGCAGGTCGTAGCGGTGCTCGATAATGGCCTTTTCCATGGCCATGGCGTCGTAGGCCTGGATGTCCGGGCCCAGCGAGTTGGACTTGTAGTCGGTGACGTAGTACCGCCCGTCCAGCTCGAACGCCAGGTCGATGAAACCTTTGAACATGCCGTTGAGCACGGTCGGCTGCGCCGCCGGGCGTGCCAGGCCCGGATGGATGTGGCGTGCCACCAGGCGGTCGAGTTGTTCGGCGTCGACCTGGTGGCTCGCGAACCAGAACTCCATTTCGATCTGGTAATGACACAACTGCCCCAGCGTCACGCCCTGGTCGCTGCCCGGCAACGGCAGCGCCTCGCCCAGCAAGCGTCGCATCCACTGGCTGAGGGTGGGGATCCAGCCGGTCCAGTCGCGACGGTTACAGCGCTGGCCAACGGTGCGCTCGATCAGCTGCGGGTCACTGCTGACCTGGCTGAAGCCCTCGCGCCCCGCCCATTCCAGCAAGCCATGCAGGAAGGTGCCGGGGTTCGGCCCCCGCGGGAAGCGGTGAATGTCGCCACTGTCGGCCGGCACATCGCGCAGTACCTGGGCATCGACCACTTCGTCATCCAGCAGTTGCTGGGCCTGCGAACTGTCGGCAACCAGCGCCTGATCGCCGATACGCAGGGCGCTGTACGAAGCGATCCACCAATGCTCGGCCGCTGCGCGGCGCGGCTTGCGTGCGGGCAGCAGCTCACGGTCGGCATGGGGCATGCGATATACCTGCTCATCTGCCGGCGGCAGGCCAGGGCAAGCGATGTGCGGGCATGTCGCCGCCAGCGCCTGCAACCACTGGGTAAGCTGCTGCGAGCCTGCCAGGGCAAGGCCACCACCCAACAGATAGCCAAGTGCCGAGCGGTGCAGTTGTGAACTCTTTTGATTGCCGCGCTTCAAGTCGGCAACACCCAGCCAGCAAGCATGCTGGGCACGGGTCAGGGCCACGTAGAGCAGACGCAGGTCTTCGGCCAGGCGCTCGTCGTCGGCCCGCTCGATCTGCGCCTGGTCCGGGGTCAGGGTGAGGTGGGCGTCGCCGTGGCTGTCATGCCAGGCCAACGGCAGGCGGCTGCCGTCCACCGGTTTGCTGGTGCAGATGAACGGCAGGTAAACCAGGGGATACTCCAGGCCCTTGGACTTGTGGATGGTCACCACCTTGACCAACTGTTCGTCGCTCTCCAGGCGCAGGATCTGCTCTTCACCGGCCTGCCCGGAACTGGCCAGGTGCTCGGCCAGGTGGCGGATCAGCGCCTGTTCACCGTCCAGCTCACCCGCCGCCTGCTGCAGCAGTTCGGCCAGGTGCAGCAGGTTGGTCAGCACACGTTCGCCGTCACTGCGACGGATCAGCGTGCGCGGCAGTTGGAAGTCGTGCAGCAGGTGCCGCAGCATGGGCAGCACACCTTGGCGTTGCCAGGTATCGCGATAATGGCGAAAACGCATGACCCAACCTTCCCAGACCCGTTCGTCCTGGTTCAGCCGGTCCAGCGCGGCCAGCGACAGGCCCAGTGTCAGGCTGGCCAGTGCGGCCTTGAGCAGGCGCTCCGAGTCTGGCTCGGCGCAGGCCTTGAGCCAGGCCAGCAGGTCGTGGGCTTCCTGGGCGGAAAACACCGAGTCCTTGTCGGACAGGTACACACTGCGCACATCGCGTGCGGCCAGCTCGGCGCGGACCATCTGCGCTTCATGGCCGTCACGCACCAGGATGGCGATGTCCGAGGGCAGGCACGGGCGCAGTTCGCCTTCGCCATTCTGGAAGCCCGCTGTGCCCTGCTGACCGCCATTGAGCAAGGCGACGATATGGCTGGCGCAGCTGGCCGCCAGCTGCTGGCGGTAGACACTGCTGGAGACTGGCTCTTCGCTTGCCAGCTGCCAGCATTGCAGGGCTGCGCTGGCTTCCCCGTCAATCAGCAGCTGTTCGCCACGGCCCTTGGCGCGGACTTCGATGAACGGCAGCGGGTTGTCATCGGGCTCGCGGAACAGGAATGCCCCGCGCCCCGCATCACGCGCCTCGGCCTGCAGGAATACCTGATTGACCGCCGCGACCATGGCCTTGCTGGAGCGGTAGTTGGTATCCAGGCTATGCAACCGGCCGCTGGTGGCGCGCCGTGCAGCGAGGTAGGTGTAGATGTCGGCACCGCGGAAGGCGTAGATCGCCTGCTTGGGGTCACCGATCATGAACAGGCCGGTTTCTGCGCGGTTTTCGCTGATCTGGTAGATACGCTCGAAAATGCCGTACTGCACCGGGTCGGTGTCCTGGAATTCGTCGATCAGTGCTACCGGGAACTGCTCGCGGATCAGCCCGGCCAGGCGTTCACCGGCCTCGCTGGCCAAGGCGTGCTGCAGGCGCACGAGCATGTCGTCGAAGCCCATTTCCGCACGCCGGCGCTTCTCGATTTCGAACCGCGCCGATACCCAGTTGGCGGCATGCTCGAGCAAGGGCGCCTCTGGGCTGTCCAGGGCCTGCAATTGTTGCTGCAGTGTCTGCATCGCGTTGAGGGCCGGGTGCTCGGGTGGCTCGCCCTTCCAGGCTTCGGCCATGCCGTCTGGCGTCAGGCGGGTGAAACCGGTACCCAGGTCGAGCTCAACGAGTTGTTCGTCGCCGGCCCAGGCACAGAGCTTGTCGAACCAGGGCTCGAAGTAACGGGCCTGCATCTTGCGGCCATCGACCTGCTTGGCGGCCAGCGCATCGCGGCAGATTTGCCGCAGTTCGTCGGCCCACTGCGCCCACGGCGCCTTGAGCCGGGCCAACTGTTCGCCACGTTGCTGCAGCGATGCCTGGATCAGGGCTGCGGGCTCTGGCCCGTCCTGATGGGCGCGCACGCGGCCGAACAGTGGGCGAATGCGCGGCAGCAAGGCATCGGGGCTGCCCCAGTTGCCACGCACCCAGACCAGTGCGTCACCTTGCATGCCATAGCAGAAGCGCCGCCAGTAATCACGCATGACCTGGCCGAGCAGTTCACTGTGGTCGGTTTCCAGGGTCTGGGTGAACAAGCTGCCGCTGTCGAAGGCATGCTCGCGCAGCATGCGCTGGCACCAGCCGTGAATGGTCGATACCGCAGCCTCGTCCATCCACTGCACGGCGATTTCCAGGCGGCCTGCACAACGCGGCCAGGCCTCTTGCGGATAATCGTCACGCAGCTGATGCAGCAGCGGGTCTGCGCGTTCCAGTTCGCCACGGAAGAACCGTGCAGCCTCTGCCAGACGGGCGCGGATACGTTCGCGCAGTTCCTTGGTGGCTGCGTCGGTGAAGGTCACCACGAGGATCTGCGGTGGCAGCAGCTCGCGACCAAAACCCTGCTCACCTCCGTGGCCGAGGATCAGGCGCAGGTACAGCGCCGAGATAGTAAAGGTCTTGCCCGTACCGGCGCTGGCCTCAATCAGCTGGCTGCCGTGCAGGGGGAAACTCAGTGCCAGAGGACGGTCCTGGGTCATGCGCCTTTCTCCGGGTTGCCCAGGGTCTGCCAAGGGGCGGTGAACAATGGGCGGTACAAGGTTTCGCACCAGCCTTCAAAGGTTTCGTCAGCGGTGAGTGCGGCGAAGTCGCGGTACTGTCGGGCCAGGGCGATGCTTTCATTGCGCTCACCGAAACTGGTGCGCTCGTCGCCCTCATAGGCACGGGCAGCTGCGGCCAGGGCTTTGTCGGCATCGTCCTGGGCCAGCCAGGCGAACGCGGTCTTGGCTGCAACCGGCAGCGGCGCGTTCATCGCCGCCTGGCGGGCCACCAACAGGTCGCCAAGCAGTTGGGCGGCCTGGTCTTGCGGCAGCGGTGCGAGCAACAAAGTCAGGTCACTGGCCACCAAGGCACTGTTGTAGTGGTAGCCCGCCGCGCAGGCCGCCAGGTGCGTAACCCAGGGCGCAATCAGGCGGTGCCACTTGAGGTTGTTGCGCCCGGCGCTGATGGTGTTAGGCACGGTGGTGATGCTCAGCAGGCTCTGGTCATCCGCCTGGAACACACGGCCCAGCCAGCCTTCGAGCCGATGTTGGCCGTGCTCGAAATGCACCGGCAACGCGCCCTCGACCAACTGGGGCCAGCGTTGCAACAACTGGCGGTGGCGTTGCAGCAAATCTGGTAGAGGTTCGATCAACTCGCTTTGCAGCAACTCGCCAAAGCCGGCCAGCGGCAGCAAGCCACAGGCCTGCAGACGTCGGGCCTGTGCCTTCAAGGCTTGCTCCGCATTGTCCGGCTCGGACAGCGCCGCACCCAGCAGGCTTTCGCTGGCGCCGTAGCGTTGCAGGGTATCGAGAACGAACGGTTCTTCATCTGGGGTTGGCGCTTCCAGCGCTTCGAAATACACCTTCAGCCGCTGACTGAAGAAATGCCGCACCGGGTGGCGCAGAAAGTCATTCAGTTGGGTGAGGCTCAAGGCTTCATCGTCCTGGTAAGGCGGCAGGTCGGAGTCGCTCTGCTCATCCTCCTCACTCTGCCGGTGCAGCACCTGCCATTCGTGGGCAAAGCTGAACAGCGGGCTGCCCTTCTCGAAGTAACGCGAGCTGAACGGTTGCAGCGGGTGCTCCTGGGTCAGGGCGTGTAAAAACTGCTCGCCCGGTTGTGCGGGCTGCCCTTGCTCTGCGCCGGCCAGATGCCAGCCGGCGGCGAGGTGATCGCGCAACTGGCCGATCAGTACCGAGGCCGGGCGCTCGCTGTTGTCGCGGATACTGCGCCCGATCCAGCTGATATACAGCTGGTCACGTGCCGACAGCAGCGCTTCGAGCAGCAGGTAGCGGTCATCTTCGCGGCGCGAGCGGTCACCGGGTCGGTAGTCGCTGGCCATCAGGTCGAAGTCCAGCGGTTGCTGGGCGCGGGGGTAGTCGCCATCGTTCATGCCCAGCAGGCAGACCACGCGAAACGGGATGGCGCGCATGGGCATGAGGGTGCAGAAGTTCACCGAACCGGCGAGGAAACGTTGCGACAGCTTGCCTTGGTCGAGGCCCGACAGCCAGGCTTCACGGACTACGGTCAGCGGCAGCGGGTCTTGCAGGTCAACGGCCTCGCACACTTCAAGCCAGCTATCGCGCAGCTCTTGCAATTGCATCAGCAGGAACTCGTCGTGCTCGCCCTCCGCGAGGAAGAACACTTGCAACAAGGCATTCAGGCGCTCCCCCCACTGGCTGACGGTAGCAGGCTCGGACAAGGCCTGATAGGCCACTTCGAGCGCGTCGAGCAGCGCGGCCAGCGGGCCGATCAATGCCGCGTCCAGGCCACCGATTTCATCGTAGGGTTCGATGCCATCACACGCTTCACCCACGCCCACCGCGTAGCCCAGCAGCATGCGCCGCAAGCCGAAACGCCAGCTGTTCTGTTCAAGCCCTGCGGGCAGGCCCAAGCTGGCCCGCTGCTCGGCATTGAGCCCCCAGCGAATGCCGGCGCCCTCGATCCAGCGGTGCAGGGTAGGCAGGTCATTTTCGCGAATGCCAAAACGTGCACGCACGGCCGGTACGTCCAGCAGGTCGAGCACTTCGCTGACCGCGAAACGGCTGTCCGGCAACTTCAGCAGGTGTTCGAGGGCGATCAGCAGAGGCTCGCGACCGCGCTGGCCCTGGTCGGTGAGGGTGAACGGAATGTAGCGCGGGTCATTGCGTTGCAACTGGCCGAACACCGCGCGGATATGCGGCGCGTAGGTGTCGACGGCCGGCAGCATGACGATCACGTCACGCGGGCGCAAGGTAGGGTCGGCGCTGAAACGGGCCAGCAGCTGGTCGTGCAGGATCTCCACTTCGCGTTGCGGGCTGTGGGCAATGTGGAAACGTACCGAACGGTCTTTCACCGTGTCGACTGCCGGCCAAAGCTCGCGGGTTTCGGCGAGCGGGCGCAGTTCGAGAATGTCGTCCTGCAACTGGTTTAGCAGCGTTGTGGGCGAGCCATCACTGAACAGGTCGATGCGGCCATCGCTGAACACACCCTGGTAGCTGCCTGGGTCGTCATAACTGTCGAGCAGGTTGATGTAGTCGCGGCCTTGTTTGCCCCAGGCTGCCAGCAACGGGTGGGCATGTTGATGCAGCGACTGGTCGTCCAGTTGCAGAGGCATGCCCTGCTTACGCTGCTGGCGCTTGTACTGATGGCGCAGCAAATCCTTGTCGGCAACGATATCGGCCCAGTGGTGGCGGCAGGGGTTGTGCACGCACAGCAGCACCTGACTGAAGCGTGCCAGGCCCGCCAACGCTTCCAGGGCCTGGGCTGGTAGCGAAGAGATACCGAACACGATCACCCGCGGTGGCAGCCCGGCCGGTGCCTGCTGCAGGCTGTTGATACGTTCGATGAAGCGCTGATGCACCCCGGCGCGGCTCTGTGCCATGCCCGCTTCACCGACATCATCCAGCAGCGCACGCCACAATTCGGCCTGCCAGCGATTGCCTGGGGGCAGCGCTTTGCGCTCGCCGCGGGCGGTGTTGAGAATGTGCTCGCCCGCCGCCCAGTCCTTGAGCCAATCAGCGCGGTAGACCTGGTACTGGTCAAACAGGTCGGCCAACCGCTCGGCGAGCTGGTAACGCTTGCGCAGGTCGCTGTCGTCGGTAAGGAAGCGCCGCAGCGGTTCGAAATGCGGGCGCTCGATCAGGGCCGGCAGCAGGCGCATCAGGCGCCAGGTCAGCGGGGCCTTGTCGAGCAGGGAAACTTCAGGAATTTCGTCGCGGCCCAACACGCTTCGGTATAACTGCCACATGAAGCTGCCGGGCAGTTGCACATCGATTGCGGCGGCGATGCCACAACCACCTTGGTCGTCTTCAAGGGGGTCTTCGGCCAAGGCGAGCTTGAGCCATTGGGCGATGCCATTGCTTTGTACCAGGGCGATTTCGTTTTCCAGCGGCGCCAAGGGGTAGCGACGCATCCAGCTCACCACCAGACTGCGCAGGTCGTCGAGGCGGTTGCCGTGGACGATCATGAAGCCGGGGTGGAGAGTGGTAGTAGCCATTGAGCATTCCCTGGGAGGCGGTTGATTCCGATGCGGAACCATATCACGGGGCATGCCGTGGACCATGGCATGCATGGAGACAAATCTTTTCCTAGGCGGAAAAGACAAAACCCCTACCTGCATGTGCAGATAGGGGTTTTGCGGAATGAATCTTGACGATGACCTACTCTCACATGGGGAAACCCCACACTACCATCGGCGATGCATCGTTTCACTACTGAGTTCGGGATGGGATCAGGTGGTTCCAATGCTCTATGGTCGTCAAGAAATTCTGTAGCCAGAATGTCCAGATGGACAGCCCAGCGAATCCGGATATGCGATATTTGTGGGTTGTTGCGAACTTTCGGTTCGTGTCATCTTCACCACCACAATTTGGCGTCTTAGGCGCAAATTGCTTGGGTGTTATATGGTCAAGCCTCACGGGCAATTA